>NZ_CP073760.1:3706500-4052000 GCF_018399035.1 Thiocapsa sp. | reverse complement strand
GGCGGTGAACGGTCTTTTCATCGAGAATCGCCTCAAGGCCGGTAGAGCGGGGCGCCATACGCGGTGAAGGTCGCAGCAAGGGCTGACGTTTTCAAGTTTGAAGTACAACGCGATCGTTCACGGGCGTCTCACATCGATCAGCCCGTCCTCGGGGTCGGCGTTCCCATCGGCAGGAGCGAGACCCGGCCCGGCTTCGTTAGACCGTCGAAAGAACCGCGAAGCAGAATCAAGCGGTGCGAGGTCCGGGTGGCGGAGCCAATCATCGAGTGTCACCGAAACGTCATTGGCAGCCGTTAGATTGAGGCCCAAGGAGAACGGCAGTGCATGAGGTCAACGTGATCATGAGCCGAAAAGCGATGCTTCCGAGAGTCTTTGAGCAAGAACCCTGCGCGCGCTCTCGGACCCTCGTCCTTCTCTTGCGATGTATTCTGTTCGGGTTGCTCCTGACAAGCGCCCCGACCATGATCGCCGGACCCGCCGAGGATCAGCCCATCACTCCCGAGCTCCTCACCGACCCCTATCTGCAGCGCCCGACCGACGACTCGGTCGAGATCGTCTGGGTCACCGAGTTCCCGGGTCGTCGCCACTGGCTCCTTTACGGTGCCGACGTCGCGGAAGTCGCGGTAGAAGACCTTGTTCGCCTCTCTGAAGGCCCGCGCAGCACCGTCGGCGCCGCGCGCGCCGTTCGGGTGTCCGAGGCCCGGACCATTCGACTCTCGCGCATGCGCGAGGACACTGATTCTCGTCCCCCGGCGGATGCGCCGAACGGCCCCGTCGTACGACCGCTCTGGCGGCATGCCGCGCGGGCAGAGGGTCTTCGGCCGGGCGAGCGGGTGCCCTACCGCGTGCTGAGTCTCGACGACGCGGGTCGCCCGGTCCTGAGCGCTGTCTTCACGCTCGCGCCCAAGCCGCTGCCCGGTCAAGCCGTGAAGATCCTGCTGACGTCGGATCACCAAACACTCCCCATGACCCCCGCCAACCTTCAAAAGGTCGAGGAGACGGTCGGGCGGGTCGATGCCGTATTCGTCGTCGGCGACCTGGTCAATCATCCGGATCGTGCCTCCCAGTGGTTCGACGATGCCCGCGGGACCGCCTTCTTCCCGGCCCTGCAGGGTCGCGCCTCGGCGATCATCGAAGACCAAGACGGACGCGAGACCCGCTATCGCGGCGGGCGCCTGATCCAATATGCGCCGCTCTACACGGTCATCGGCAACCACGAGGTCATGGGCCGGTCGCTGCCCGGCCGGGGTCTCGCCTACGAATTCAACGCGGCGGTGCCGCGCACGGTCGCCGAAACGGCCTACGAAAGGCGTGCCGGAGAGATCAATCCGAGCGGCGATCCGGAGATCCGCGCGCGCTGGATCAAAGACAACAGCTTCAACCTCGACAGCTATCTGGAGCTCTTTACGCTACCGGCCGACTCGCCCGGCGGCGAGACCTATTGGGCCGAGACCTTCGGCGACATCCGCGTCGTCGGGCTCTACGTCACCCAGATCTGGCGCACGCCCAAGCTGGACGCCGATCGCCCGGGCCGCTATCGGGAGGTCGATCCGCTCCCGGACGACCCGCTCGACCAAGGCTGGGGGCAGCACATCTTCGAGCGGATCGATCGCAGCAGCGACCAGCTCGCGTGGCTCGAGCGCGAGCTGGCGAGTCCCGCATTCCGCAACGCCAAGTACCGCGTCGTCCTGATGCATCACCCCATCCACGGCTTAGGCGCCAACAGCTCGCCCCCCTTTACCGATCCGGTGCGTATCGAAGAGCGCGACACGAACGGGGTACTCACGGACGTGCGCTACGAATACCCGCGTTCGGAGGATCATCTGATCCGGGATCTCAAGCCGTTGCTTCGACGGGCAGGCGTGCAGCTGGTCGTCAACGGACACTCGCACCTGTGGAACCGCTTCTTCGATCGCGGGGTGCATTACCTCGAAACCTCGAATGTCGGCAACAGCTTCGGGGCCTTCCATGCGCTCGGCGGCCAAACGCGTCCGGTGCCGCCGCCGCCCTGGGACCCTGCGAACGCCACCTCTCGGGGCGACCCGAACGGGCTCGAGCCCATCCCGCCGAGCATCGACCCCGAAACCGACGGCGACCGGGTTCTGCCTTACATCGCGAGCAATCGGCTGACACTTTTCTCGATCCTCGACACCGCCGACGGGTCGGTCACCAGCTATGCCTTCGACACCGGCAATCCCGGTTCGGAGGTTCGGACGGTGGACCGATTCATTCTGAAGCCATAATGGCCCGGGACGCCTTGCGCCTGCGCACGCACGGTAGACCCTTCCAGGACATCACCCTGGGAGTCGACAATTTGCCGGCGCCAGCGTCGCCGAATCCACCAGACCAGTCCGCCAAGCAGCGCCAGGATCAGCAGCATCCAGCCGATCTGACCGAAGTCGTGCTGCAAGACCGATTCACCGAGAAGGACGAGGATGGCGGCGTAGATCAGCGAGACGATCAAGGACACCCAGAAATAGACCGAAAAAGCTAAGCCGCTCAGGCATAAGAGGTAGGTTTTGAGTGTTCCGGGGACACCGGGGGCAGCCTTGACCAACAGCGCGAATCGAATCGCCTGCGCGGGTGATGTCAGCTCGGGGAGCTTGAAGGATGTCCTGGCAAGACGCGCATGGATCCAAGGACGCAGGCTCGTGTGGGCGAGCCACCAGGACAGGACCAGATTCGCCGCCATGCTGAGCCCCGAGCCGATGATCGCGGTGCCGGCGCCGAAGGTCGCTCCGGCGAGCAGATAGAAGGGCGAGGTCGGAAACCCGACGGCCGGAAGGACCGCGAGCAGCAGGAAGAAGACCAACGGATCGGCGGTGCTCGTCCATTCCCAGAAGGCGGTATGGTCCCAATCGTAGGCGATCCACAACCACCATCCGATGAGCGCCAAGGTGAGGACGCCGAACAGTCGAACGGACCAGACGACCCACGTCCGTTGTTTCGGCGCATCCAACCGGTCGGGTGCGCGCCCGGTGCCGGAGAATCGCGCAAGGCAACTGGACCGCATATCACTGCTTCGTTCTGATCCGCGCCCGATCGTACTGCCTGGAACTGGCTGCAGCGCCGCCACGGCACCGCAACCCGAAGGTACGATCAGCGGCGTGGCGGCTCGGGGGGCTTGATCTTGATCGAGAGATTTTTTCGACATCGTTCGACGGCGCTCTTTCGTTGACTCCAAGGCCAGGACGTTGCTCGCCCGGCGATCGGCGTGATATTGCGATCTCACCATAGGACCGCTTGCGACATTGGAAAATCCAACGTTTCTAAACCGCGCAGAGACACCACCGGCCCGCTCAAACAGGCCACCACCGCGTCGCATGATGGCGCGGGACGTGTGCGCCAAATGGAGTGCAGCAATGGATCGAGGCAGCGATGAAAGATGGTTCCTGCATGCACGGGGACCCCTCACCCCAGCACGCAGCGATCCCGACCCTGATCCTTGGCGGCATACAGCGCCTGATCGACGCGCCGAAAAAGGGTGTCGACACTGTCATGCGGCGCGAACTGCGCGATACCGAGGCTGATCGTCAGCCGCCCCACGCCGGGGAACCGGAACTCGGCAACCGCGCCCCGGAGTTGCTCGGCGAGCTGCCGGGCACCCTCGCCATCGGTCTGCGGGAGCAACAGGGTAAACTCCTCGCCGCCCCAGCGCGCCAACCCATCGGCTTGGCGCATGCGGCTCCCGAGGATTTCTGCGAGCGTTCGCAACACCTGATCGCCGATGTCATGGCCGTGGGCGTCGTTGATGGTCTTAAACCGATCGATGTCGAGCAGCAGCAACGAGAACACCTCGCGATAGCGTCGCGCCCGGACGATCTCGGCGCGCAGCCGTTCGTCGAAGGCACGCCGGTTCTGCAGCCCGGTCAGCGCATCCTGGTAGGCCATGGCGTGCAGTGCTCGCTGCAGTTGATCGCGGACCAGCGCCGCGCTGATGATGTCGGCGACCAGCCGCAGCAGGCGTTGCTCGAAGTCGCTCCAGCGCTTGCGCACCTGCACGTCGTCGAGACCCAGGATGCCGCGCATCTGACCGGTCCCGAACATCGGGATCGCCAGCATGGACTGGATCTCACCGTCGCGGATCATGCGCTGCTCCTCGGGCGAGAGCTGCGCAATGTCGTCCTGAGTGACCCAGGCGGCCTGCCGACTGTGGGCAATCTCCGGCAACCAGGGATAGCGGTCCACCGCGAGGTCGCGCAGCTCGTCGAGCTGCGGCCGTATGCCGGGTGCGCACCACTCGTGGCTGCAGGTCATGGTGGCGCCGCCCTCGGCCATCTGGAAGAGATAGCAGCGATGCGCGCAGAGGCAGGCGCCAATGCGGGCCAGGGCGGCGTCGATTACCACATCGAGGCCGGGCTCGGCCGGGGTCAGGAACATCCGGGAGATGTCGCGCACCGCCTCCTCGCAGGCGTTGCGCCGGGCCAGGTCCTCGCGCGCGCGAGCGCGCTCGATCGCAAGTCCGGCCAGGCTGGCGGCGCCCGCAATCTGGGCGATCTCCCGCGCACGCGGGGTCCGTGGCTGCCCGGCATAGAGGGCAAAGGTGGCGAGGACCTCGCCATCCTTGGCCAGCACCGGCTCCGACCAGCAGGTTCGCAGACCGGCCCTGGCGGCAAGCTCCCGATAGGGCGCCCAGGCCGGATCCACGAGGATGTCCTCGCTGATCACCCGTTCGCCGCGCGCGGCAGCGGTGCCGCAGGAGCCGTGTCCGTCGCCGATGGCGAGGCCGTCGATCACCGTGTTGTAGAAGGCCGGCAGGCTCGGCGCGGCGAGCAGGCGCAACCGGCGGCTTTCCTCGTCGACCAGCAGCAGCGAGCAGAGGCCGTCGGACGCCGCTGACTCGGTGGCGCGGACGATTTTCTCGGCAATGGCCGCCAATGGTTGGTCGGTCAGGATGTCGCGCAGGATCGCTTGCACCGCGCGCTCACGCTGCTGCGCACGCCGCCGTTCGGTGACATCGACGAAGGCACCGAGAAAGCCGTCGTCGAGCACCGCGTAGTGGATCTCGACCGCCCGCCTCTTGCCGTTCTTACAGGTCACCTCCGCGTCGAACGGCAGTTGGCTGGGATCCCCCGCGGCCAGCGCGGCGAGCGCGGCGTCCCAGCGCCCGCGCATCTGACGGCGGTACGCCAGGTCTGGATAGGCCAGCTCCCACCAGCGCTGCTCGTCGGGCAGATCGGACTCGCTGTAGCCGTAGGTCTTGGTGAAGAGCGCGTTGTAGAAGCGAGTCCGGTGTACCCGATCGAGATTGCCCAGGGGGACCGGCGCAAAGTGCAGCAGGCGCTCGAAGCGCGCCTCTCCAACCCGCCGCGCGGCCTCCAATTCCTTGGCGTCCGTGATGTCGATGGCAACCCCTTCCCAGAGCATGCGCCCGTCCTGGAGCGGGCGCGGCAACGACTCCAGGCGCCACCAGCGGGTCACGCCTCGGACCACGACCCGGCCCTCCCACAAGAAAGGCCGCGGGGCGGTGAAGACCTGCTGATTCAGCGCCAGGAACGCCGGATAATCCTCCGGGTGCACCCGCTGGAACACGGTCTCGCGCGTCGGCGAGAACCACCTCTCGGGGCAGGTCGAGCATGGCGAGAAGCCGTTCCGTGACGAAGCGGAAGGAGGGGTGGCCGTCGGCATCCACCTGCAACAGATACAGGCCGGCGGGTATGGCCTCGGAAGGTTGGGGCGATGAGCAAGAATCGACGACGATTGGTGGGTGCTGGGACATCAAAACGGCCGTGTGAGCGCCGCCGGCTGCTGCGGTTTATTTGGACCGGCAGTGGCCGTCGTGATCGCGGCTCCGAGCGTGAGTGACCCAACTATAGCGGATTCCCGCTTGCGCGGCTCTCTCACAGCGGGTGACTATTGCCCGGTCTTCCGTTGTTTTTGTTGAACCGCACCCGTCATTGCTCAACTGCAAGGAGGATTGAACGGCATGATAAGCATCCCGCGTCCTCGGGGATGGTCAGCACGCCCCGGGCATAGAAAAGACCTTTGGCCCATTGAGGTAAAGTGACGGATTACAAGGCTTTTAGTCTGTTAGGCGTTGTCGTTATTGTCGGTGGTCTTGCGTCGCCCCTGGTTCTTCAGGGCTGACTTCATTGATTCCGCGCCGTGCGAAGGCACCGAAGGCCCTGTCGAAGAGATGGTTCGGCCAGGATAGATGGGGTCGGAAACTCGCCTGGATCGACGACCCGACGGAGCTCGTCGATCACGCAGCGTACTCGTGTCGGCAACGGCGGGGGGTCGGCAGCGATGGGGTCGTGGAGGCGCTGCGGAGCCGGCGCTGATCCAACCATGGCTCCAACAAAAAAAGCCCCGCCCCGGACTCTCGCCGGGGCGGGGCTTTCTTCTGCGGCTAGACGCAGACGGTCGGGCTTACATCATGCCCATGCCGCCCATGTCGCCCATTCCACCCATGCCGCCGCCGCCCGGCATCGGGGCGTCGTCCTTCGGCTCGTCGGCGATCATGGCCTCGGTGGTGATCATGAGACCGGCGACCGACGCGGCGTTCTGCAGTGCCGAACGGGTGACCTTGGTCGGATCCAGGATACCCATGTCGACCATGTCGCCGTATTCGCCGTTGGCGGCGTTGTAACCGAAGTTACCCGAGCCTTCGACGACCTTGTGCAGGATGACGGACGGCTCGCAGCCGGCGTTGGCGACGATCTGACGCAGCGGCTCTTCCATGGCGCGACGCGCGATGGTGATACCGACGTCTTGGTCGTGGTTGGCACCGACCAGGCCCTTGACCGCGGTCTGGGCACGAACGAGCGCAACACCGCCGCCGGGGACGATGCCTTCCTCGACCGCCGCACGGGTGGCGTGCAGGGCATCTTCGACGCGTGCCTTCTTTTCCTTCATCTCCATCTCGGTGGCGGCACCGACCTTGATGACGGCCACGCCGCCGGCCAGCTTGGCCAGACGCTCTTGGAGCTTCTCCTTGTCGTAGTCGGAGCTGGTCTCTTCGACCTGGGCGCGGATCTGCTCGCAGCGCGCCTTGATGTCGATCTCGGAGCCGGCACCGTCGATGAGGGTGGTCTCGTCCTTGCCGACCTGCACGCGCTTGGCGGTACCCAGATCGTTCAGGGTCGCCTTCTCGAGCGACAGACCGACCTCTTCGGAGATCACGGTCGCGCCGGTGAGGATGGCGATATCCTGAAGCATGGCCTTGCGACGGTCACCGAAACCAGGGGCCTTGACCGCACAGACCTTGACGATACCGCGCAGGGTGTTGACCACCAGGGTGGCCAGCGCTTCGCCTTCGACATCTTCGGCGACGATCAGCAACGGACGACCGGCCTTGGCAACCGATTCCAGCACCGGCAAAAGCTCGCGGATGTTGGAGATCTTCTTGTCGTGCAGCAGGATGAAGGGGTCATCCAGCTCGGCGCTCTGGCTCTGCTGATTGTTGATGAAGTAGGGCGAGAGGTAGCCGCGGTCGAACTGCATGCCTTCGACGACATCCAACTCGTTGTGCAACGAGGTGCCGTCCTCGACGGTGATCACGCCTTCCTTGCCGACCTTCTCCATCGCCTCGGCGATGATCTGGCCGATCGACTCGTCCGAGTTGGCCGAGATGGTGCCGACCTGGGCGATCGCCTTGGCCTCGGTGCAGGGCTTGGAGAGGTTCTTGAGCTCTTCCACGGCCGCTTCGACGGCCTTGTCCATCCCGCGCTTCAGATCCATCGGGTTCATGCCGGCAGCGACGGCCTTCAGGCCTTCGCGGACCATGGCCTGAGCCAGAACGGTTGCGGTGGTGGTGCCGTCGCCGGCGATGTCGGAGGTGTGGGAAGCGACTTCCTTCACCATCTGGGCGCCCATGTTCTCGAACTTGTCGCTCAGCTCGATTTCCTTGGCGACGGACACGCCGTCCTTGGTGACGGTCGGGGCACCGAATGACTTCTCGAGGACGACGTTGCGGCCCTTGGGACCCAGCGTGACCTTCACGGCATTGGCGAGGATGTTGACACCCTCCATCATACGGGCACGGGCTTCACCGCCGAACTTGACGTCTTTTGCACTCATAGTGTAAATCCTTGATCTGATTCTTTGGAATTCGATGCTGCAGGGGACGCGGGTCGAGCCTGGACGGCTCGCTCGCGGGGCTTACGTCTGGACTCGATGCGGGCTTCCCGCAGGGGAAGCGCTCGGCATCAGCCCTCGACGACACCCATGATGTCTTCTTCGCGCATCACCAGGAAATCGTTGCCGTCGAGCTTGACCTCGGTGCCGGAATACTTGCCGAACAGGACGCGGTCGCCGACCTTGACATCCAGCGGACGGCTCTCGCCGTTGTCGAGGATCTTGCCCTTGCCCACGGCGATGATCTCGCCCTGGATCGGCTTCTCGGTGGCGGAGTCCGGGATTACGATGCCGCCGGCGGTCGTGCGCTCTTCTTCCATGCGACGGACAACGACGCGGTCGTGCAGGGGACGAATCTTCATGTGGTGGTCTCCTCGTGCGGTTGACGGGTTCGGAGCGCGGGTGAGCAGCCCGTTTCGGCGCGCTCTGTTAGCACTCATCTCAAACGAGTGCTAATAGTAGAGCCTTATCCTCGTCTGTCAAGCGCCGGAGGGTTCGACGGGCCTCAATCTTCCCGGCGGTAGTCGCCTTCGATGACCCGCGGACCCTCTTCACCTCCTGTGTGCGCACCGGGCCTGACCGGGATCACCCGGACATAGCGCCCGACGATCCATTGCCGCAGCGGCGGGACCAGCAACACAAACCCGATTGTGTCGGTCAGAAAGCCTGGAAGGAGGAGAAAGAGTCCCGCGACAAGGAGCAGCGCGCCATCCAAGACCTCCAGCGCCGGGACCTCGCCGCGGTCGGTCATCTCGCGCACCCGCATCAGCAGACCGAAGCCTTGGTGGCGTACGAGCCAGATCCCGACGATGGCGGTGAAGATAGCCAGGGCGATGGTCGGAAACGCCCCGATCTCGGAGCCGACCTGAATCATGACGTAGATTTCGATCATCGGAATTCCGATGACGATCAGCAGAAACAAAAAAGGCACGATAATGGTCTCCCGAAGTGGTCGGTCGGTCCGCGCTCGGTCGACCGAGATCCCTTAAACCGACAAACATTATGGTAGAAACAGGCCGATCCGTTGCAGGATAGTGGAACCCCGAATCTTATGAAACGCCGCCGAGCCAGCACATGACGGCAGACCACCGCCTGATTTTCTGCACCTGCCCCGACGAGGCCACGGCCGGGCGCATCGCCGAGGCATTGGTCGATGAGCGCCTTGCCGCCTGCGTCAATCTACTGCCGGGCATCACCTCGGTGTACCGTTGGGATGGTCAGATCCAGCGCGATCCCGAGGTCTTGCTCTTGATCAAGACGACGACCGAGCGCGGCGCCGCGTTGACCGAGCGCCTGCGCGCATTGCATCCCTACGCGATTCCGGAAATCATCGCGGTCCCCGTCACCGAGGGACTCCCCGACTATCTGAGCTGGGTAACGACATGCACCGACCACAACGACTGAGCCCCGGGATCGGGGCCGCCGTCGAGCGGCGCCAAGCTGCCATCGACGACACCGCAAACGAACAACAGGGTCCGGGACATCGGCCGTTGCGCGGGACATCCGCCGCGAGACGGCTCTTGAGCCTCGCCTTGGCCTGGCTGCTCGTCGCTGCGGCGGCGCCGGCAGCGCTGGCGGAGGACGAATTCCTGATGCCCGATCAGGCCTTCCGCATCTCGGGCGAGGCGGACGGACCGGACGCGGTGCGAGTGCGCTGGGAGATCGCCGACGGCTACTACATGTATCAGAGCAAGTTCGGGTTCCAGACGGATACCGTCGGGATCTCGACCGGCGGCCCGCAGATGCCCGCCGGGAAGACCAAGGAGGACGAGTTCTTCGGCAAGGTCCAGGTCTATCGCGACAGCGTCGAGATCCGGGTGCCGGTCACCCGCTCGACCGGCGCCGGCAACTTCCTGACCCTCGAGGCCACCTCGCAGGGCTGCGCCGATGCCGGACTCTGCTACCCGCCGCATCGCCAGCGCCTGCTGCTCGAGCTGCCGGAGATCGCTGCCGCAACGCCTGTCGCCGCCGAGACCCCGTCACCGATTCAGGGCAAGCAGTCGGCGAAGGCCTTGGCGGGCTTCGGTCAGTCGCTCGGCTTGGGTGCGGACGACGACATCCTCCCCGCCGAGGAGGCGTTCCTCTTCTCGGCCGAGGTCGCCGGCCCGGACCGGCTGCAACTGACCTGGGACGTCGCCGAGGGGACCTATCTCTACAGCCACCTGCTCGAGCTGGCGCTCGAGGACGGGAGCGAGGTCGCCATCGGGGCGTTCGAGCGGCCCGTAGGCGACATCAAGAAGGACTCCATCCTTCCCGACGGCAGCGTCGGCGATGTCGAGGTCTATCACGACCGGGTCGATCTGACCCTGCCCCTGCTGCGCGGGTCGAGCGAGCCGACCGAGGTGACCCTGATCGCGAAGTATCAGGGCTGCGCCGAGATCGGCATCTGCTATCCGCCGCAGACGCAAAGGGTGACCCTGAGCCTGCCGGAGGCGCTGGTGACGGCGGTTCTGCCGACGGCCGCAGCGGCGGCCACGCCGGCCGATGCAGAGCCGGTTGTGGACAACACGGTCTCCGAGCAGGACCGGATCGCCTCCGTCCTCGCCAACAGCGGCGTCTGGGTGGTGATTGCGGCCTTCTTCGGGTTCGGGCTCTTGCTCGCCTTCACGCCCTGCGTCTTCCCGATGATCCCGATCCTCTCGGGCATCATCGCCGGACAGGGTCCGAACATCACCACACGCAAGGCCTTCACACTGTCGCTGGTCTATGTCCTGGCGATGGCCTTGACCTACACGGTCGTCGGCGTCTTGGCGGGGCTCTTCGGCGCGAATCTGCAGGCGGCCTTCCAGAACCCCTGGGTCCTGACCTCCTTCGCGTTGATCTTCGTGCTGCTCGCGCTGTCCATGTTCGGCTTCTACGACCTGCAGCTGCCGTCGAGCTTCCAATCCAAGCTCGCCGAGATCAGCAACAAGCAGGAAGGCGGCACCCTGATCGGTGTAGCCATCATGGGCCTGCTCTCCGCGCTGATCGTCGGACCCTGCGTGGCTCCGCCGCTCTTCGGCGCACTCATCTACATCAGCCAGACCGGGGACGCGGTGCTCGGCGGCATCGCCCTGTTCGCGCTGAGTATGGGCATGGGCGTGCCTCTGATCGCCATCGGCACCTCGGCCGGCAAGCTGCTGCCGCGCGCCGGCGGCTGGATGGATGCGGTCAAGGCGGTGTTCGGCGTCGCCCTGCTCGGCGTGGCCATCTTCATGATGGAGCGGATCCTGCCGCCGGCGGTGGCCATGCTGCTGTGGGGGCTGTTGCTCATCTGCTCGGCGGTCTACATGGGCGCACTGACCCAACTGCCGCAGGGTGCAAGCGGCTGGAGCAAGCTCTGGAAGGGGCTCGGCGTCTTCCTGCTCATCTACGGCGCGCTCATGCTGCTCGGCGCGGCGGCCGGCGGGAAGGATACGGTCCAGCCGCTGCGTGGGCTCGCCGTGGGCGGCAGTGGTGGTGGCGCCGCGGAGGCGGTCTTCACGCGGGTGAAGACGGTGGACGACCTCGATCGCGAGGTCGCCAAGGCAGGGGCGCTCGGCAAACCGGTCATGTTCGACTTCTATGCGGACTGGTGCGTGACCTGCAAAGAGCTGGAACGTTACACCTTCAGCGACCCGGCGGTGATCGCGGAGATGAACCGCTTCGTCCTGCTCAAGGCCGACGTCACGGCCAACGACGCGGATGATCAGGCCCTGATGAAGCACTTCGGCATCATCGGACCACCGGCCATCCTCTACTTCGACACCGCAGGAGCAGAGCTCAAGAACTACCGCTTGGTCGGCTTCAAGCCCGCCAAGGACTTCGTCGAGCACCTGCGCCGGGCCGTGCCATGAACGCCGTTCGAGTAGGGATGGTCATTCTGCTTGCGGGCGGGATCAGCATCGGCGTCGCCGTCGTCGGCCAACGCTGGATCGACGCCCCGAAACCCGAGGCGGGATCGTCGGTCCGCCAGTCTGCGCCCCTTCAGACCTTGCCCGACTTCGGCCTGACCGACCTCGCCGGCCTGGAGGTGAGCAGCGAGGCATGGGCCGGCAAGGTCGTGGTGATCAACTACTGGGCGAGCTGGTGCCCACCCTGCATCCGCGAGATGCCGCTCTTCATCCAGACGCAGGAGGCACTCGGCGAGTCCGGCGTGCAGGTCGTCGGCATCGCCGTGGATCGCCTCGAAGACGTGGAGGCGTTCGTCGCCCGGTACCCGGTCAACTACCCCATCCTGATGGCCACCCCGGAGGCCGTGGCCCTCTCGAAGCGGCTCGGCAACCGGGTCGAAGGACTGCCCTTCACGGTCATCTTCGACCGCCGCGGGCGCCGCGTCTTCAGCCGCACCGGCGAGGTCACGGCCGCCGAGCTCAAGGCCGAGCTCGACGCGCTGGTCCGGGCGGAGGATCGTCCGGCACCCGACGAGGACGCGTCTTAGCTGGACAACATCGCGTAAAATCCGCACAATTCGCGCCGATTTGCTGCCGATCCCAAAGGGACCGGCGGATACACTGAGTCTCGGACGCGTTGGAGCATATTGACCGGATGGCGGCGATCCTGGTCCTGAACGGACCGAACCTCAACCTGCTCGGAACCCGCGAGCCGGAGCACTACGGCCGCACCACGCTGGCGGAGATCCACCAGGGCTTGGAGGATGCGGCACGGGCTCAGGGCTTCACGCTGGAGTGCATCCAGAGCAACGCCGAGCACGTCCTGATCGAGGCGGTCCACCGTGCCGCGCATGCAGGGGTTCGCTTCATCATCCTGAATCCCGCCGCCTTCACCCACACCAGCGTCGCCCTGCGCGATGCGCTGCTCGGGGTCGGGATTCCCTTTATCGAGGTGCACCTGTCCAACGTGCACGCCCGGGAGCCGTTTCGGGCCCACTCCTATTTCTCCGACATCGCCGTCGGGGTGATCAGCGGACTCGGGGCCGAAGGCTACTTTTCAGCATTGCGCGCGGCGGCCGGTCGGCTCGCGCCGGACCTTTCCAACGAGAACCACTGACCATGGATATCCGCAAGGTAAAGAAGCTGATCGAGCTGTTGGAGCAATCCGACGTCGCGGAGATCGAGATTCACGAAGGCGAGGAATCGGTCCGCATCAGCCGACACGGCAGCGGCGCCATGCCGATGTACATGCCTCAATCAATGCCGATGGCCTTCGGCGCCGCGCCGGCTGCGGCGCCGGCCACAAAGGCTTCCGATGAAGACGAAGCCGAGGAGATGGAGGGCGAGATCGTGCGCTCGCCGATGGTCGGCACCTTCTATCGTGCGCCGTCTCCAGGCTCCAAGTCGTTTGTCGAGGAAGGCCAGACGGTGAAGTCCGGCGAGACGCTCTGCATCATCGAGGCGATGAAGATCCTCAACCAGATCGAGTGCGAGCAAGGCGGGACGATCAGACGTATCCTGGTCGAGAACGGTCAGCCGGTCGAATACAACCAGCCTCTGTTCGTCATCGAATAAGGGCGGAGGCAGTGCCCCCGTCGTCAAGCGCCGGCGCGATCCTCGATGCGCCGCGCCTCCTTCAGCAAAGACATCGCCACCATGCCTGCAATGATCGAGAAGGTCCTGATCGCCAACCGGGGCGAGATCGCGCTCCGGATCCTGCGCGCCTGTCGCGAGCTGGGCATCAAAACGGTCGCGGTGCACTCCGAAGCCGATCGCGACCTCAAGCACGTCCTCTTGGCCGACGAGTCGGTCTGTATCGGCCCGGCCGCCTCGCTGCTCAGCTATCTCAACGTGCCGGCCATCATCAGCGCGGCCGAGGTGACCGACACCGTCGCCATCCACCCGGGCTATGGCTTCCTGTCCGAAAACGCCGATTTCGCCGAGCGGGTCGAGCGCTCCGGCTTCATCTTCATCGGCCCCCGACCCGAAACCATCCGTCTGATGGGCGACAAGGTCTCGGCGATCGCCGCCATGAACAAGGCCGGCGTGCCCTGCGTGCCCGGGTCGGACGGGCCGCTCGACGACGACAAGAAACGCACCCTGGAGATCGCCCGTCAGATCGGTTACCCGGTGATCATCAAGGCATCCGGCGGCGGGGGCGGTCGCGGCATGCGGGTCGTCCATTCCGAAGCGACCCTGCTGAACGCCATCTCCCTGACCAAGGCGGAGGCCGCCGCGGCCTTCAACAACGACATGGTCTACATGGAGAAGTACCTGGAGAACCCGCGTCATATCGAGTTCCAGGTCCTCTCCGACCAGCACGGCAACGCCATCCATCTCGGCGAGCGCGACTGTTCCATGCAGCGCCGCCACCAAAAGGTCGTCGAAGAGGCGCCCGCGCCCGGCATCACCGAGGCGCAACGCCACGAGATCGGCGAGCGCTGTGCGGAGGCCTGCCGCACCATCGGCTATCGCGGCGCCGGAACCTTCGAATTCCTTTACGAGGACGGCTGCTTCTATTTCATCGAGATGAACACACGTGTTCAGGTCGAGCACCCGGTCACCGAGATGGTCACGGGCGTGGACATCGTCAAAGAGCAGATCCTGATCGCCGCCGGCGAGCACCTGCGCTACTCGCAGGACGATATCGTGATCCGCGGGCATGCCGTGGAGTGCCGTCTCAACGCCGAGGACTCCGAGACCTTCATGCCGAGCCCGGGGAAGATCACCGAGTTCCACGCCCCGGGCGGTCCCGGCGTGCGACTCGAAACGCACATCTACACCGGCTACACGGTGCCACGCTATTACGACTCCATGATCGGCAAGCTCATCACCCACGGCGAGGATCGCGAGTCGGCGATTGCGCGGATGTGCAATGCCTTGCGCGAGACCGTGATCGACGGCATCAACACCAATATCAAGCTGCAGCGCTCGATCTTAAAGGATGGGGCCTTTCTGGCTGGCGGGGCGAATATCCACTATCTGGAGAAAAAGCTCGGCATGTAATGCTGAACCGCGTTTGGAGCGACAGGCAATGTTCGAGGTAAGGCCAGCCTCGGCGCGATTTGATGGCTCGGCGCAACGCGGTTCAGGACATTTAAGACCAAAGAATGGATTGGCTTCGCCTTGAGAAGTAGGGCTTTCGGGACCGGATCGGACTCGCCGCGGCCATCGCGCAACGCATTTAATCCAAAGCTTTTTATCACTTAAATCGCGTCGACTCCGACGTTTACGAACTGCTGCGAGATCGAGACCGAATGAACACAGCGCATATTCTGCCGGACGCGATTTAATTGGCCTGGCTGCAGCTTTCGATCGAGGTGTCGAAGCCGGACGCGGAGCGAATCGCCGCGTTTCTGGAGGATGCCGGAGCACTCTCGGTGACGCTCGCGGATGCGGCGGACGAGCCGCAGCTCGAGCCCGGACCGGGGGAGACGCCGCTCTGGTCGCTGGTCAAGGTCTCGGCGCTGTTCGATGCGGAGCCCGAGAGCGAGGCGCTGGTCGGCCGCTTGGTCGAACAGCTGGCTCATGAGCCGCGTGCCGGCGTGACCGGCCCGCCTCTTGTCGAGCGGATCGAGGATCAGGTCTGGGAACGGGTCTGGCTCGACACCTTCAAGCCGACGCGCTTCGGTCGGCGTCTTTGGGTCTGTCCGCACGGGCAGGATCCGGATGATCCCGAGGCGATCGCCGAGGCCGTGGTGGTCGCGTTGGATCCGGGGTTGGCCTTCGGGACCGGGCACCATCCCACCACTGCGCTCTGCTTGGAGTGGCTCGACGGTACCCCGCTCGCCGGCAAGACGGTCCTGGATTACGGGTGCGGCTCCGGGATCCTGGCGATCGCGGCGCTGCGCTTGGGCGCTGCACGTGCAATCGCGGTCGACCATGACCCTCAGGCCCTGGAGGCGACGCGGGACAACGCACTCGCCAACGGGGTGGCCGAGCGGCTCGCCATCTACGGGCCGGACGAGGTACCCGACCTGAAGGTCGATGTGACCATCGCCAACATCCTCGCCGGGCCGCTGATCGCGCTGGCGCCTCGACTCGTCGCGTCGCTGCGACCGGGCGGCGCGTTGGCCGTCTCGGGCGTGCTCGTCGAGCAGGTCGACACGGTCCGCGCGGCCTATGCCGAACGGATCGCGCTTGCGCCGACACGCCTGCGCGAGGATTGGGCGCTCATCGGCGGGACGCGCATCTAAACCGCGCCCGGTGCGGTTTAGGAACGGCTCAGCGAGCAGTAAACCAACTCGACGAAATACCTCCGTCACCTTATAGCGTTGTCGTTGTCGTAATCGACAACGACAACGACAACGATTCGTTCGGATGCTCAACTGATTTCCGACACGTTTGCTGTCCCGAGTCATCCCATGCACCGCACCTTCGCCATCGGCCCTCACCGATTCGAGAACAATCTGATCCTCGCGCCGATGGCCGGGATCAGCGATCGACCGTTCCGTGCGCTGTGTCGGCGTCTGGGGGCGGGGCTCGCGGTCGCGGAGATGGTCTCGTCGAACACCGCGCTTTGGGGTACCCGCAAGTCGGTGCGGCGTCTGGACTACGCGGGCGAGGCCGGTCCGGTCTCGGCGCAGATCGTCGGCGCGGATCCGCTCGACATGGCCGAAGCGGCCCGGATCAATGTCGACCTTGGCGCCGACATCGTCGACATCAACATGGGTTGTCCGGCAAAGAAGGTCTGCAAACGCGCGGCGGGCTCCGCGCTGCTGCGCGACGAGGTCCTGGTCGGACGGATCCTGGAGTCGGTGGTCGCGTCGGTCCCTGTCCCGGTTACCTTGAAGATCCGCACCGGCTGGTCGCCCGAGACCCGCAATGCCCTGCGCATTGCGCAGATCGCGCAGGAGTGCGGGATCGCCGCCTTGACCGTTCACGGGCGCACGCGCGCCTGCAGTTACGGGGTGCCCGCCGAATACGACACGATCCGTGTCATCCGCGCGGCCGTGACGATACCGCTGATCGCCAACGGCGACATCGCGAGCCCCGAACGGGCGAAACAGGTCCTGGACTGGACCGGCGCCGATGCTATCATGATCGGACGCGCGGCCCGGGGGCGTCCCTGGATCTTCCGCGACGTCGCGGCCTACCTAACCTCGGGTACCCTGCCGGTCGAGCCGCAAAGGCACTGGATTCATGCGCTCCTGCGCGAGCATCTCGATGCCTTGTATCAGTTTTACGGCGCCCATGCCGGCGTGCGGATCGCACGCAAACACATCTCCTGGTACTGCCGTCACTTACCGGGTGCAGCGGCCTTCAGAGACATCGTCAACGGGACAGAAACCCCGGCGGAGCAGTTGTCGCGGGTCGCCGCGTTCTTCGAGCAATGCCCCGAAACGGAGAATCAAGCAGCATGAATTCAGTTGCCTTGGACAGCGTATCCGAAACGACATCGACGGGGCTGCAGGTGGTGGAGGCGGGTCGCACCGACCCGCTGAGCAAGTGTGTGCAGGATGCCCTGCGCTTCTATCTGGAGAACATGGCCGGCCATGACGTGGTCAACCTTTACGTCCTGGTGCTCGAGGAGGTCGAGCGCCCCATGTTCGAGACCGTTCTGGACCACACCAACGGCAATCTCAGCCAGGCCGCGAAGATCCTCGGCTTGACGCGCGCCACGCTGCGCAAACGACTCGCCGCTTACGGGATCGAGCGCGCACGCTGACCCCGCGCCGCCGGCCTCCTTTCAGATCATCAGACCCGGATTGACCCACATGCCATCCATTCATCGCGCCCTGATCAGCGTGTCCGACAAGACCGGCTTGGCCGCCTTCGCTCGCGAGCTTGCAGCCAAAGGTGTGGAGATCCTCTCCACCGGCGGGACCGCCAGACTCCTGACCGAAGCGGGCATCCCCGTCATGGAGGTTTCGGACTACACCGGCTTCCCCGAGATGATGGACGGTCGGGTCAAGACACTGCATCCGCGCATCCACGGCGGAATCCTCGGTCGTCGCGGCGTCGACGACCGGGTCATGCGCGAGAACGAGATCAAGCCGATCGATCTGGTGGTCGTGAATCTTTATCCCTTCGAGCAAACCGTGGCCGACCCGGCCTGCGATCTGGCGACAGCCATCGAGAATATCGACATCGGCGGCCCGACCCTGCTGCGCGCCGCGGCCAAAAACCACGCGAGCGTTACCGTGGTGGTCGATTCGGCCGACTATCCGCGCATCGCCGCGGAGATCGCCGAGCACGGCGGCGTGAGCGAGACCACGCGTTTCGATCTGGCGGTCAAGGCCTTCGAGCACACCGCCCGCTACGACGGTGCCATCGCCAACCATCTGGGCGCACGGCTCGCGACCGATGTCCCCGGCGCCTTCCCGCGCACCCTGAGCCTGCAGCTCGGTCGCAAGCAATCCATGCGCTACGGCGAGAATCCACATCAGAACGCGGCCTTCTATGTCGAGCACGGTGCCTTGGAGACGAGCATCGCCACCGCCAGCCAGATCCAAGGCAAAGAGCTGTCCTACAACAACATCGCCGATACGGATGCGGCGCTCGAGTGCGTGAAGCAGTTCTCCGAGGGTCCGGCCTGCGTCATCGTCAAGCACGCCAACCCCTGCGGCGTCGCCCTGGGCACCAACCTGCTCGACGCCTACGAGCGCGCCTACAGCACCGACCCGGAATCCGCCTTCGGCGGCATCATCGCCTTCAACGGCGAGCTCGACGGCGAGACGGCCCGAACCATCGTCGAGCGTCAGTTCGTCGAGGTCATCATCGCGCCCCGCGTGACCGCCGAGGCAAGCGAGGCGGTCGCGGCCAAGAAGAACGTCCGCCTGCTCGAATGCGGCGAGTGGGACAGCGAGCTGGTCCATCGACTCGACTTCAAGCGGGTCAACGGCGGGCTCCTGGTCCAGGACGCGGACCTGCGTCTGACCGAGTCGCTGAAGACCGTCACCGAGCGCGCACCGAGCGAGCAGGAGCTGGCCGATCTGCTCTTCGCCTGGCGGGTCGCCAAGTTCGTCAAATCCAATGCCATCGTCTATGGCCGCGACGCCATGACGATCGGTGTCGGCGCCGGCCAGATGAGTCGTGTGAGCTCCGCACGCATCGCCGCCATCAAGGCCGAGCAAGCGGGTCTCGCGGTCCTTGGCGCCGTCATGGCCTCGGATGCCTTCTTCCCCTTCCGCGACGGGATCGACCAAGCCGCGGCGGTCGGCATCACGGCCGTGATTCAGCCCGGCGGCTCGATGCGCGACGAGGAGACCATCGCCGCGGCCAACGAGCACGGGATCGCGATGGTCTTTACCGGGATGCGTCACTTCAGGCATTGAACCGCGTCCGGCCCGACATGCAGTGTTTTCGTTTCGGCTTGGCCTCGGAGCAACCAACTCACGCCGGAGTCGACGCGGTTCAAGAGATTTTGAATTCTTTAATCACTTGAACCGCGTCGGCTCAAAGCTCTCGGATCAGTGCGACATCGATCGACTCCATAACCTCCTTGACTCACACAGGACGCGGTTCAATGGGCATCCATGCGAGTGCCATCATCGAAGAGGGTGCCGAGCTGCATCCCTCGGTCAGTGTCGGTCCCTATTCGATCATCGAGTCCGGGGCCGTCGTCGGCGAGGGCTGTCGGATCGAGTCCTGCGTGCGCATCTTCGGCGCGACGCGGATGGGTGCGCACAACCGGGTCTGTCACGGGGCGACGCTCGGCTCGGAGCCTCAGGACCTCGGCTTCAAGCCGGAGCTCTCGCGGCCGCTGGTGATCGGCGACCACAATCACTTCAAGGAAGGGGTGAACATCAGCTGCGGCATCAAGTCCGAGGCCGGCACCCGCATCGGCAGCCACAATTATTGGATGGCCTTCTCGCATGCGGGCCATGACTGCATCGTCGGCGATCACAACATCTTCGCCAACACGGCCACGCTTGCCGGTCATGTCGAGGTCGCGGATCGGACCTTCCTCTCGGGGCAGGTCGCCGTGCACCAATTCTGTCGGATCGGCGCCTATGCGATGGTCGCCGGGGTGACGGGGGTTGCGCAGGACGTGCCGCCGTTCGCCTTGGTCGACGGTCATCGGGCGCGCATCGTGGGGCTCAACGTGGTCGGCTTGCGCCGCGGCGGCTTCTCGCAGGAGCAGCGCACGCGCATCAAGGCCGTCTATCGGCTGGTCTTTCGTTCCGGCCTACGTCCTGGCGAGGCACTGGTCCGTGCCGAGCAGGAGTATCCCGGACCCGAGACCCAAGCCATCGTCCAATTCATCCAGTCGAGCCGACGCGGCGTCGTCTCGTTTCAAGCTTAAACCGCGCCGGCTCCAGCGCTCGTTGCGCTGCGGGGGCCGATCCCACCCAAAAACATCGCATACCGCACTAGGCGCGGTTTAAAAGGTGAAGAGATAGGTATGAAGATCCTGATCGTCGGCAATGGCGGGCGCGAGCACGCCCTCGCCTGGAAGGCCGCACAATCGCCGCTGGCCGAACGTATTTTCGTTGCGCCCGGCAATGGCGGAACCGCGCACGAACCCAAGGTGGAGAATCTGCCGATCGCGGCGGACGACGTGCCTGCACTGGTGCGCTTTGCAACCGAGCAGGCGATCGACCTGACCATCATCGGCCCGGAGGCACCGCTGGTTGCGGGCGTCGTCGACGCCTTCAAGGCGGCCGGTCTGCGCTGTTTCGGACCGACCCGAGACGCCGCCCAGCTTGAGGGTTCGAAGGCCTTCACCAAGGACTTCCTCGCGCACCATCGCATCCCGACCGCGTCCTACGGCGTCTTTACCGAGATCGAACCCGCGCTCGCCTATCTGCGTCGGGTCGGCGCGCCTATCGTGATCAAGGCCGACGGCCTCGCCGCGGGTAAGGGCGTCATCCTCGCCGAGGATCTTGCGACCGCCGAGGCGGCGGTCCAGGACATGCTCGGTGCCGGGCGCTTCGGCAGCGCGGGCAACCGCGTGGTGATCGAGGAATTCCTGACCGGCGAGGAGGCGAGCTTCATCGTCATGGTCGACGGTGCGCACATCCTTCCGCTTGCCACGTCGCAGGATCACAAGGCCCGCGACGACGGCGACCGCGGACCCAACACCGGCGGCATGGGCGCCTATTCCCCCGCCCCGATCGTCACTCCGGCGATCCACGATCGCGTCATGCGCGAGGTGATCGAGCCGACGGTCGCCGGGCTCGCCGCCGAGGGCATCCATTATGTCGGTTTCCTCTACGCGGGACTCATGATCGCCGCCGACGGGACACCCAAGGTGCTCGAGTACAACTGCCGGCTCGGCGATCCCGAGACCCAGCCGCTCTTGATGCGTCTGGAATCCGACCTGGTCGAGCTTTGCCTCGCCGCGATCGACGGCCGTCTCGATGAGGTCACGGCCGTCTGGGATCCGCGCCCCGCGCTGGGCGTGGTCATGGCGGCGGGCGGTTATCCGGACAGCTACGAGACCGACCACCCGATCAGCGGGTTGGACGCCGCGCTGGCCTCGGACGTCAAGGTCTTCCAGGCCGGCACAAAGGCGGAAGGAGCTGAGACCCTAACCAACGGCGGACGCGTCCTCTGTGTCACCGCACTCGGGAACAGCGTTTCCGAGGCCCAATCCCGAGCCTACCAAGCCATCGAGAAGATTCGGTGGGAGGGCTGTCAGTTCCGGCGCGACATCGGGTATCGGGCCATCGCCCGCGAGCGGTCGACATGCGTCTGATTTATCGCTGGACCTCGCCGGACTCGATTTTCCGTAACGCTTCCTCGGCAGCGCCGATGTCTTCGATGTCCTCGAGATAGGACATCAGCGCCGCATGTTCGGCGATGGGCAGCAGAACCGACAGACGCTTACCGTCCGGGTCGGTGACGCATTGCGGATGCAGCTCGGGCATGGTGGAAACCTCTGTCGAGTGTCAGGTCTCGCAGACGAAGGGGCGGGGTTCCGGTACTTGCCGATCGATCAGGGTTCAGTGTGTCCGGGGTGGGCCTGCCCCTCGGGCTGCGCCGGGTAGAAGGTCTTGTCGAACAGTTGCTCGGCGCTGTAGGGGCAATGGTCTGGAAAGGTGTCCGACGGCAGACCGCTTTCATCGCTGGCCAACTGAACCGCGTCGGTATAAGCCTCGCCGATGGTTGCGGGCAATCGCGCCTTGAGACCGGGAGCCTGTTTCAGTAATTTTTCCAGCCGGTTGCGCTGCTCGATGAGGGTCGCGCGCCAGCAGTCGCCTTTGAATTCACGCCAGCGCTCGGACAGGGTCCGATACTGATACTCCCACTTCAACAGATGAGCCAGAAGGATGGTCAATCTGTTTTCGAGCTCGCGTTGCTCGCTCTTTCCCATGTCGCTCAGTTCTTCCACGAGATGCTCGACGTCCAGCTCCGAGTAGCGCCCGGCACGCAGCAATTGGACGTGGCGTTCCGCCCAAGCCGAATAATCGATCGTGTAGAGTGTGTCGAGGTCGGTCATATCCTGATCCAACGGCTGCCGAGTCTGCACCGAGGGGCGAGATGAGGTCGCGAGTCATCCGGCACCACCTGCTCATGCCCACATCGACAGGGTAGCGGATTCAGCAGGATTGTTTCCGGAGCCGATCCGAGCGGAATTTCCCGAGGCAAAAAAAAGCCCGGCAGGGTGCCGGGCTGGAAACGTCTCATGATGAGAGAGACGAGGAGGACACTGGTATCGATTTTTAAAGTCTCGGGCTCCGCGTGTCGCCGGCAGGCCCGAAACATCGATGTTCTGCTTTCTGACGTTCGATCTCTAAACCGCGCCTCGTCGAAGCATCGTCTCCGGCGAAGTTAGTCTCACATGGGTCCCATTCTACCGACGCCGGTGCGGTTTCGATGTGACGAGCGTCTCAGTGCATGAAGAGACCGCCGTTGACCGGCAGGTTCGCGCCGGTGATGTAGGCGCTCTGGTCGCCGGCCAGGAAGGCGATGGCCGCGGCGATTTCCGCAGGCTGAGCCATGCGGCGCATCGGGACGCCCGAGATGATGCTGTTGCGCACCGTGTCGTCCATTGCGAGCGTCATGGCGGTCTCGACATAGCCGGGCGAGACGGTGTTCACCGTGACACCCTTGGATGCGCCTTCCTGGGCCAAGGCCATGGTGAAGCCGTGCATACCGGCCTTGGCGGCGGAATAGTTGGCTTGACCGAACTGACCGCGCTGACCGTTGACCGAGGAGATGTTGATGATCCGTCCGAAGCCGCGATCCAGCATCCCTTCCCAGACGTTGCGCGTCACGTTGAAGACGCTGTCCAGGTTAACCCGCATCACGGCATCCCACTGCGCATGCTCCATCTTCTTGAAGGTCTTGTCGCGGGTGATGCCGGCACAGTTGATGAGGATGTCGACCGGGCCGTGTTTTTCGGTGATCTCTTTAATCATGCGCGCGCTGTCTTCGAAGGAGGACACGTCCGCGGCGATGGTGTCGATGGCGAAGCCTTCGGTCTCGCGATCCTTCTTCCAGGCTTCCGCAGCAGCGGCCTCGGAAGGATGATGATTGGCGACGACCGTGCAGCCGTCTTGTGCCAGACGCGTGCAGATCGAGGTGCCGATTCCGCCGATACCACCGGTCACGAGTGCAATGCGAGCCATGTCTCTTTCCTCCGGGTTTTAATTGGTGTGATGTTCGTTGCAGTCCGGAGCGATCACCACGCGATCCGCTCACGAGGTTCAAGATCTTCCAATCACGAGCCATTCGCAAGCCCCCTATGCAGGGGACTTGCGAATGGTGGCCCATCCTTGGGCTGCCGGGTCCAGTCAAGTGGAACGGACTGTCGAATTAGACAGCCGGGACACTCTTGCTCAGGTCGGCGGAAACGTCGGCCATGTTCTTTTCGAACCAGGTGCGGTAGTCGTCACGCACGTCGCTGACGGCCTGCATGCTGGTCTTGCCTTCGGCCAGAACGCGCTCGCTGAGCTCCTTGGTGGCCTCGACCTGGCCCGTGAAGAACTCATTGTAGCCCTTGGATTCGGTCGCCAGCTTCATCATGCGCATGGCGTGCTCCATGTAAAGGCTCATGGCATCCATCTGGCGCGCAGACATCTTCTCGAAGATGCGGACGTTCAGCTCGCCGAGGCTGTTCATGCGCTCGACGGTCTTGTTGGTGAGCTCGTTGACGGTGTTCAGGGTGTCGTTGGTTGTCATGAAAGTTGCTCCGATATGTTGTGCAGTGCAGCAATTGTTGCAGTGCACAATAGTCGTCCGATCAGCCTCTGTCAACCCCGAATCCGTCAATCGAAAGCATTGATGATGCGGCAGTCCGATCCTCCTGCGCTCAGGCAGATCCGTCACGGTTCTTTGTCTTTCTCCTTGTCATCGGCGGGGGACGGTGCCTTGCGATCGGTCTTGCCCCGGCGATCGCCACCGAGATCGAAGCCCGCTGCGCGCATCAGCTCGCCTTGAATCTCGGACCACAGCTCGACGTTCTTCTGGGTCATCCGCGTCATGGCATCGAACGGGGTCTCGCCCAAAGAGCGGACCAGCTCGTGGTGCTGTTTGGAGAAGAGATCCAGCGAACCCTCGAGATAGCGGGCGAACATGCCTTGGAGGGTGCCGCCGTAGAAGCGGATGATCTGAGACAACATGGTCGCGCTGAACAGCGGCTCGCCGCCGCTTTCCTCTTCGAGCATGATCTGCAACAGGATGGAACGCGTGATGTCGTTGTCGTTCGCCGTGTCGACCACCTTGAAGGCGGTGCAGCTCATGACGAGATCACGCACGTCCGCGAGCGTGATGTAACGACTGACTTCGGTGTCGTAGAGGCGCCGATTCGGGTACTTCTTGATGATGCGCTCGTCTTTCATGGGCATCTGGGCCTTATCGTCCTTCAGTCCGAAGAAGTGTACCCCAGTCGAGACGGGGTACGACCTGCGGGGCCCGACGATCCCTCGCCGGGGGACTCCCCGCCCGGGTTCGGATCAGACTCGCTCGACGGCCAGAGCCACACCTTGTCCGCCGCCGATGCAGAGTGTCGCGAGACCCTTCTTGGCATCGCGCTTCTGCATCTCGTAGAGCAGGGTCACCAGCACGCGAGCACCGGAGGCACCGATCGGGTGGCCGATCGAGATGGCACCGCCGTTGACGTTCACCTTGCTCAGATCCCAGCCCATCTCGTGATTGACCGACATCGCCTGCGCGGCGAAGGCCTCGTTGGCCTCGATTAGATCGAGGTCCTTGGGCGTCCAACCGGCCTTCTCCAGACACTTCATCGACGCCGGGATCGGGCCGGTGCCCATGATGGCCGGATCCACACCGGCGCTTGCGAAGGCGACCAAGCGGGCCATCGGCTTCAGACCGAGCTCCTTGGCCTTGGACTCCTTCATGACCACGACCATCGCCGCTCCGTCGTTGATACCCGAGGCGTTGCCGGCGGTGACCGTGCCGGCCTTGTCGAAGGCCGGACGCAGCTTGCCGAGCGTCTCGGCCGTGGTGCCGGGGCGCGGAAACTCGTCCGTGGCGAAGACGACCGGGTCGCCCTTACGCTGCGGTATGGCAACCGGAATAATCTCGTCGGCAAAACGTCCCGACTTGATCGCCGCCTCGGCCTTCTGCTGCGATGCCGCCGCAAATTCGTCCTGGGCGTCGCGGGTGAACGCGTATTTCTTGGCGATGTTCTCTGCCGTCACGCCCATGTGATACTGATTGAAGGCATCCCAAAGACCGTCGACGATCATGGTGTCCTTCATCGACCAATCGCCCATGCGCTGCCCTTCGCGCGAGCGCGGCAGCACATGCGCGGACTGGCTCATGCTCTCTTGGCCACCCGCGATCACGATATCGGCGTCGCCGCAGGCCACCGCCTGCATCGCCAGATGAACGGCCTTGAGGCCGCTGCCGCAGACCTTGTTGATGGTCATGGCCGGTACCGAGTGCGGAAGACCCGCGTTCAGGGTCGTCTGACGCGCCGGATTCTGGCCCACGCCGGCGGTGAGAACCTGACCGAGGATGACCTCGTCGACCTGATCCGGGGAGATTCCGGTGCGCTCCATCAACGCCTTGAGCACCGCGGCCCCGATGTCGGTCGCGGGGAGTGAAGAGAGGCTGCCGCCGAAGGTGCCGACTGCGGTACGGCCCGCATCGACGATCACGATGTTGTCGCTCATGGTGTGAATGCCTTATGAGTTTTGGAGTGGACGCCTGTTCGGAGGTGGCGGGTCGTGATGCGCAAGACCCGACCGCGGGATCTAAAATGCCCCGCTCGCGCCGATAGAACAACCCCGAGTTTACGCCGCTTTGTTGCAGTGCACAAATCGGCGTGCTAACGTGTGCTGCAAAGTGACCCAAAGGAGGGCAAAACCATGAGTAATGAAAGCTTTTTCAACGACGGTTGGATGGATCTGCAACGCAAGTACTGGGACAGCTGGACCGAGATGAGCCGCAAGGCGATGGGCACGCAGGGCGGCATGGGCGAGCTCACCAACCCGTGGGAGAGTGCGCTCGATACCTGGTGGAAGGCACTCGCGCCGGCCGCGCCCGATGCCTCCAAAGACTTCATGGAAAAAATGATGGAGCAGGGTAAGGTCTTTTTCCGCTTCGGGGAGGCCTTTGCGTCCGGCAAGCCGGGCGACACCGCCTCCCCGGCCGACGGCATGGCGTTCTGGACGAAGGCGCTGGAAGACATTCAGAAGGGCTTCAGCGGCTCGATGGACGACGGCGGCAACGTCATGCAACGCATGATGTCGTTCTGGGAGATGCCGCTCGACAATTGGCAGCGCATGATGTCCTCGATGTCGCCGATGCCCGGCGATGCCCTGCGCTACATGCCGCACGATCAGGTCAAAGACAGCTTCAGCCGCGTGCTCTCCGCGCCCGGGTTGGGCTATACCCGCGAGGAGCAGGGCCAGTACCAAGAGTTGATCCGTGCCTCCATGGATTACCAGAAGGCGCTGCAGGAATACAACGGCTTCTATGCCCAGCTCGGCACCAAATCCGTGCAGCGCATGGGTGGCTACATCCAAGAGGTCATCGACAGCGGCAAGAGCATCGATTCGGCTCGTGCCCTTTATGATCACTGGGTCATGTCCTGCGAGGCCGTTTACGCCGAAGAGGTCGCGACACCGGAATACGCCCGGATCCACGGTCACCTCGTCAACGCCCAGATGGCCCTGAAGAAACGCATGGGCGTTTTGGTCGACGAGAACCTCGGCGCCATGAACATGCCGAGCCGCAACGAGCTGCGCACCCTTCAGGATCGTCTGCAGGAGACCCGGCGCGAGAACAAGAGGCTCAGCCTCGGTCTGCGCGCACTCGAGCGGCAGGTTGCGGCCCTCGCCGGCACCCCGCTCGAGTCGCCCGCAACGGCCATCAGGTCCATCGCACCCGCCGCCAAGGAGCCGGTGCGCAAGAAGGCCGCGACCAAGAGCACCGACTAGCTCCGGCCGTCACCACAGCAATCACGCGCCCTGCGGCCCCTGACGAACCGGGTGCCGCAGACGCGTATCCAACGAATACCGCGAGGAACCGAACCGTGATGATCCCGATCGATATCCGGCCCGACAAGCTCACCCAAGAAATGCTGGACTATTCCCGTAAGCTCGGCCAAGGCATGGAAAACCTGCTCAACGCCGAGAAGATCGACACCGGCGTGAGCCCGAAGGAACCGGTCTACACCGAAGACAAGCTGGTGCTCTACCGCTACGACACGCCCGAAGGCGTCACCCCCGACCCGGTCCCGCTGCTGATTGTCTACGCCCTGGTGAATCGGCCCTATATGACCGATATCCAGGAGGACCGCTCGACCATCAAGGGTCTTCTGGCGACCGGTCAGGACGTCTATCTGATCGACTGGGGTTACCCGGATCAGGCCGACCGTGCCATTACGCTCGACGACTATATCAACGGCTACATCGACCGCTGCGTGGATCACATCCGCGAGGCGCACGGGGTCGAGAAGATCAACCTCCTCGGCATCTGCCAGGGTGGTGCCTTCAGCTTGATGTACACCTCGATGCATCAGGACAAGGTCAACAGCCTGGTGACCATGGTCACCCCGGTGGATTTCAAGACCCCGGACAACCTGCTGTCGGCTTGGGTCCAGAACGTCGACATCGACCTCGCGGTCGATACCATGGGCAACATCCCGGGCGAGCTGTTGAACTGGACCTTCCTGTCGCTCAAGCCCTTCAGCTTGACCGGTCAGAAGTATGTCAACATGGTCGACGTGCTCGACGACCCGGACAAGGTGAAGAACTTCCTGCGGATGGAGAAGTGGATCTTCGACAGCCCGGATCAGGCCGGCGAGACCTTCCGCCAGTTCATCAAGGACTTCTATCAGCGCAACGGCTTCATCAACGGCGGCGTCATGCTGGCGGGCCGGGAAGTGGATCTGAAGAACGTCACCTGCCCGGTCCTGAACATCTATGCGATGCAGGACCATTTGGTGCCGCCGGATGCCTCCAAGGCGCTGAACGGCTTGACCGGCAGCACCGACTATACCGAGCTTGCCTTCCCCGGCGGGCACATCGGCATCTATGTCAGCGGCAAGGCGCAGAAAGAGGTCACCCCCGCCATCGGGAAGTGGCTGAACACGCACTCCGTTTAAACCGCGTCCAGAGCGAGATGCTCACTTTCGAGTGAGCTCTACATTATACCCCAAGGCCGCGCATCACGCGGCCGTCGCCCTCGCACGGGCTGCCGCGTCTACGCGGCAGCCGACCTCATAGCCGGACTTGCCTCCGAGCCTTCATCGATCGTCTCGTCGATCGGCTGCATCGCCTGATCGACGTAGCGGTACCCCGGCCGCCGCGTGTCCTCCTTCACCCGCCGATACAGCCGCCACACCCGCCAGGCGTAGGCGATCAAGCCTCCGTAGGTCGTCGTAACCTCCCGCAACCGACGCGGGTAAAAGACCCACGCAGACTCGATCGGCAGCCCCGAGCGCCGCTCCGTGCGGATCTTGCGACGCAGAAACCCGCCCTGCAGCGGATGCACCCGCTCGAACCTGAAGCAGCCGTAGAACTCCAGTGCGATCTCCATGATGCGTTTCGGATTGCGGTTGAAGGCCGCGGCGCGCCGCATCAGTGTCTCCAGGTGCTCCATCGAGTAGTAGCTGTCCCAGGCGCGGCGGTAGACGCCCTGCCACTGCGGCGCGCTCATCCTCGGGTGGGTCGTGCAGACATGCTCGAGGTCGTAGCGGTTCAGATCCGGGTCGAGCGGCGCGCCCTGCGCATGCAGCGCCTGATGGTCGGCGGAGCCCGGCAACGGCGTCAGACAGAAGAACTCCAGGATGTCGAGCGGCAGCTCGCGCTTGATCGTCTCGATGTCGTTCAGAATGCGTTCCGGCGTGTCGTCCGGAAAGCCCAGGATGTAACCGCAATAGGTGGTCACGCGCTGCTGCTGCCAGGCGAGCAGCATGTTGCGGTAGTTGGCGATCTTGTTTTGCTTCTTGTGTGCGGATTTGAGATTGTCCGCGTTCACGCTCTCCAGCCCGATGAAGACCCGCGAGACACCCGCCGCCCGCGCCTTGGTCACGAACCCCGGCAGGGTGTGACACATGGTATCGATCTGAATGGTGAAGTTGAGCTTCACGCCGAGCTCGCGGCGCAGGGCGGCGATGCGGTCGAAGATCGGCTCCCAGTTGCGGTTGCGCGCGAAGTTGTCGTCGGTGATGAAGTAGTGGCGAATCCCGTGGGCCAGGTTGGCGCGCAGCAGCCGTTCGATGTCGTCCGGGTCGCGGAAGCGGGATTTTCGGCCCTGCACGTTGATGATGGTGCAGAAGCTGCAAAGGAAGGGGCAGCCGCGCCCGGCATCGAAGGTCCCGGGCATGGGGGCATAACGCCGCGCCACCTCGGGCGGGAGATAGGGCATGGTCTTGCCCTGCAGGTCCGGGAGCTCCGCCATGTGATTGTAGAGCGGCTCCAGACGCCGTGCGTCGGCGGCCCGGAGCAAGTCGGCAAAATGCTCCTCGGCCTCGCCGGCAAAGAGGGTGACGCCCAGATCCATGGCCTCCTGCAGCTCGGGGGGTACGCCCGGGAGCATCGCCAAGGATCCGCTGACGTGGAAGCCGCCCATCACGACCTGCAGCCCTGCCGCCCGAAAGCGTCGCGCCAGATCCATGGCACGGGGGAACTGGTTGGATTGGACACCCACCAGGCAGACCAGACCCCGACCGCCGTTGTCTTGGATGCGACGGATGATCCGCTTCACCGGGACCAGCGTGTTGGTCTCGTCGTAGGCATTGACCTCGATGTGCACGCCCTCGCCCAAAACCCCGGACTGATCGGCGGCGCGGGTCAGCCCGTAGAGGCTCGCGAGCGAGTTGGACGGGATCCATGCCTTGACCCACTGGATGACATAGCCGGCGTCGTCGTAGTGCGAGGGCTTGATCAAATCCACGTGAAAACGGGTCGCGGTCGCGCTGCTCGGACGCATGATGGCCCCTCGTCGACGGAAAAAGGGATGACCGGCGGGGACTGGCTCGCCCGCGAGTCCCGCACCGAGGATCTCGGACGTGCGGGATTGACGGCGAAACGGCTGTCGTCCAGCGCGGATTCCGCGGTCGATGCTAGTCCCGATGAGAGGTACGGGCAAGCCCGAGAGCCCGCCGCGGCAGGTTCCGGGTCCGCATCAACCGCATGATGCACCCATGCCCTTCAGCCGCCCGGCACCTCGGGACTGTCCCCGTCGCCTGAACCCATGGCATGATCCTGCGCGAGATCGACCGGGGATCATTCCGATACCCCGGCCTTACAAGGTTGTCGGGCATGCACTGCGAGATCACAGAGACCGCACAGGGGATCGGCGCGCGGCCGGTCGCTTCGGACCTCGCCGCATCGCGGATCGACCGCGAAGCCGCCCGTGTGCCGAAGAGCGTCCGCGTCGGTGCAGACGCGGACGGCGAGGCCCGGCGATGAGCGAGCCGGACCGGGATGCGACGGACTTCGATCGGGCCGTCCGTGCACATGACGAGGCCGTCGCGGCGGCGATCTCGGCAATGGGACTGGCGATCTGGGTGGGTACCGAGCCGACCTTCACCGATCGCTTCTCCGAGGCCCCCGAGTGGCTGAGTACCGCGCTCGGCGAGGATAAGGAGACCCGCGCCGAGCAACTCTTGTGCGCCCTGCAAGCCCGCATGGGCGGCCTGGTTTTACGCACCCAAGGCCGGCAGTATCCCGGCGAGGATCGGCCGCGCTGGAGCCTCGGTCTCTATGCGCGGCGCGACGGCACGCCGCTCTGGCACGGACCGCCCGACCCCGCACTCGGCACGCCGCCCCGGAGCGACGTCGATCTCGGCATCCTGCACGGCAATCTCTCTGCACACCTGCAGGAGATCGGTTGCGATGTGCGGACTTTCTCCGGGGACGAGGGTGGTCTGCATGTGCTCGCCCGGTTTCCGCCTGCCGCCGGCACGGCGGTCGGAGACGACGCGCTCGACGCGGGCGAGTCAGAGGACAAGCTGCCCTGTTTCGTTCTCGACAGCATGACCTGGCAGGACACGAAGGTCGCCCGGATCGCACTGCCCGATTGCGAGACGGTCGAGCAATTTGCACGTTGCCTCGCGGCCATCGGCACGGCGGCCACCGACGCCGGCCTGCCGGCACTCCTGCTGACCGGCCACCCGCCACCCGTCGATGCGACCGTCTCCTGGACCACGATCACGCCCGATCCGGCGGTCATCGAGATCAACATGGCACCTTATCCCGACGTCACCGGGTTGCTCGCCGCCACGCGTACACTCTACGGCGCAAGCACCGAGCTCGGACTCGCCCCCTACCGTCTTTACTACAACGGCTCGGTTGCGGATTCGGGCGGCGGCGGACAGATCACCTTCGGCGGACCCAGCCCGCAGGAGAGCCCCTTCTTCGTCGCGACGCGCGTCTTGCCGCGTCTGGTGCGTTATCTGAACCGACATCCCGCCCTGTCCTATCTCTTCGCCCACGACCACATCGGCGGCTCCGGGCAAGCGGTGCGCGCCGACGAGCGCGGGCGCGATGCCTTCCGCGAGCTGGGCCTCGCACTCGCCTTGCTGGAGCGCGGGCCGCCTCCCGACGCCGAGACGCTCTGGTCGGGATTGTCGCAACTGCTGACCGATGCCATCGGGAACAGCCACCGCGCCGAGCTCAACATCGAGAAGCTCTGGAACCCTTATGTGCCCGGACGTGGAAAACTGGGGCTGGTCGAGCTGCGTGCCCTGCGCATGCAGCACACGCCCGAGCGTGCCGCGGCGCTCGCCGCCCTGTTGCGCGCCATCATCGCGATGCTCGCTGTCCGAGAGCTCGATGCCCCGCTGTGCGATCACGGCGACGACCTGCACGACCGCTATGCCCTGCCCTACTACCTGGAACGCGACCTCGAGGAGGTGCTCGGCGATCTGAGCACGGCGGGCCTCGGCCTCGCGCCGCCCTTGGCCGAGCTGCTGAGGCGCAACAGCCTGCGTCTGATCGCCCGAGTGCGGCATCGCGACTGCGAGCTGACGATCCGTCGCGCGGTGGAGTTCTGGCCCTTGATCGGCGATGTCGGTCGGCAGGATCAGGAGACCTCGCGGCTCGTGGATGCGAGCACGACGCGCGTGGAGATCCGTCTGCGGGCCGTGGAGGGGACGACCGCGGAGGACTTCGCCGACTGGCGGATCGCGGTCGGCGACGTTCGGCTTCCCTGGCGTCCGGAGCAGGATCCGCAGGGGCCGGCGAAGGTCTTCGGTCTGCGCTATCGCAGCTTCGTGCCCTGGCAGGGGCTGCACCCCGCACTGCCCGCCCAAGGCCCGCTGTCGCTGACGCTTTGGCATCCCGCGCACGCCGATGCCCTTCATGCAACCTTGCACGACTGGCGACCGAGCGGCGGCGGCTACGACGGTCTGCCTGCCGACTTGGCCGAAGCCGCCGCCCGACGGGCCGAACGCTGCGTCGTCGAACCCGCATCCCCGCCCGCGCAGGAGACCTTGCGCGCGCCGCCGCCCGAGGCACTCACGCCGTATGCGCTGGACGTGCGCTGGATCGGACTCGGGAACGACACACGCGCGCCGGCCTGGACCGACCTGACATGACCCTTGCCGCAGACGTCCAACGCTGTGCCGATACGCTCGCCGCGCTCGAAGCCGCCATCGGCTGCGCCCTCGTGGGCCAACCTCGGGTCGTGCGGGCATCCGTGGTTGCCTTGGCCGCGGCCGGTCATGTGCTGCTCGAAGGCGTGCCCGGTGTCGGCAAGACACTCCTGGTGCGCGCGCTCGCCGCCGCCGTCGGCGGGCGCTTCTCGCGCATCCAGTTCACCCCCGACCTGATGCCGAGCGATGTCACCGGGCATGCCGTCTTCGACATGAAGAGCGAGGCGTTCCGGATTCGGCGCGGCCCGATCTTCTGCAACCTGTTGCTCGGCGACGAGATCAACCGGGCGCCCGCGAAGACGCAAGCCGCGCTGCTCGAGGCCATGCAGGAGCAACAGGTGACGATCGAGGGCACCCCGCTTGCACTCAGCCCGCCCTTCCTGGTGTTTGCGACCCAGAACCCGATCGAGCACGAGGGGACCTATCCGCTGCCCAAGGCGCAGCTCGATCGCTTCCTGCTCAAGGTGATCGTCGATCACCCGGATGCGGGCGAAGAGCTGGCCATGGTCCGCCAAGTGACGCACGACCGGGTCGGCGACCGGCTCGACGTCTCGGGCGTGCGCGAGGTCCTGAGCGCAACCGATCTGCTGGATCTGCAGCAGGTCACCGCGCGGCTGCGCATCGACGACGGCGTCCTCGCCTATGCCGTGCGCTTGGTCCGCTCGGCGCGAGACTGGCCCGGCGTGGAGACCGGACCCGGTCCCCGCGCCGGGATCGCCCTGGTGCGCGCCGCGCGCGGACATGCGCTCGCGGACGGCCGAGATTTCGTCACGCCCGACGACGTCAAGGCGATGGCCCCCGCGGTGCTGCGCCACCGGCTCGCACTCGGCGCCGATCTGGAGATGGAGGGTCTCGGCCCGGAGCATATCCTGCGCGACCTCCTCGCCGGCGTACCGGCCCCGCGGACGTAAACCGCATCCGTGCCGATATCCATGAAGGCCGAGGAGTCTGCACTCACGCGAAGCGACCCCCGACCACTCCAGACCTGGCTCGGCATCAGACCACGCGCCCCGTTGGTCTTGGCACTCGCCGGCTGGACCTCGGTGGGCCTGGCCGCCGTCTGGCTTCCGCTGGCCGGCCTTGTTTGGCAAGGCGTCGGTATCCTGCTCGGGGTGTTTGCCGCCGCCGACCTGCTGGCCCTCGCCCGGCTACCCTCGCCCGATCTGTGCGGCCGCATGCACGGTGTCCTGTTGCTCGGTGCGCCGGGTCGGGTTCGGCTCACGCTCGCCAATCCATCACCCCGACACCTTCGATTCCGTCTCCATGATCTGCATCCGAGCAGGTTCGCGGTACAGGGTCTGCCGCGCGAGGTCGCCCTCGAGGCCGGCACAACCGCACGGATCGACTATCGCCTGACCCCGTCGCAGCGCGGGAGCTTCGCCATCCCGGGCTGCGAGCTCGCCTTGCGCTCGCCGCTCGGCCTCTGGGTCGGTCTACGCGCTCTAACCCTGTCGACGACCCTGCAGGTCTTCCCGAATCTCGCCCGCATCGGCCGCGACGCCCTGCCCGCGATGCAGGATCGGCGCACCTCCGCCGGGGAGCGACGCCGACCGAGACGGGGTGAAGGGGCGGAGTTTCTTCAACTGCGCGACTATCATCGGGGCGACGGCTTACGACGGATCGACTGGAAGGCGACGGCGCGGATGCGTAAGCTTATCGCCCGAGAGTACGAAGACGAGTGCGACCGACATCTCGTCTTCCTGCTCGATACGGGGCGCCGGATGCGCCATCGCGATGCCGAGCGCTCCCATCTGGACGAGGCATTGAGTGCACTGCTGACGGTCGCCTTCGTCGCCATCGCGCACGGCGATGCCGTGGGACTCATGACCTACGGCGGGTCGCGACGCTGGTGCGCACCGCGCAAAGAGGCGCAGAGCATGCGTCGGCTGCTCGAACGGGTCTACGACATCCAGCCGAGCCTCGAGGCTTCGGATCCTCTGCAGGCGGCGCGCGAGCTGCTGCATCGGATGCCGCGACGGGCCTTGGTGGTCATGATCACCAACAGCCGAGACGAGGATCAGTCCGGGCTGGAGCGTGCAGCACGCCTGCTGCGACGGCGTCACCTCTTGATGGTCGCGGACCTGCGCGAGTCGGCCCTTGATCGGAGCCTGGAGACCGAGATCGCGGACCTGCCCGGCGCACTGCGTTTGCACGCGGTGCACGGCTGGCTCGCCACGCGGCGACACCATCGGGAGCGTTTGCGCCATCTGGGCGTCGACATCCTCGACCTTCTGCCGGCGCAGCTGCCGGGCGCCTTGGTGGAGCGCTATCTCGCGATCAAGCGAGCCGGGAGGCTTTGATCTAAACCGCGTCCCGAGCTAAACCGCGCCCAGTGCGGTATGCGATGTTTTTGGATGGGATCGGCCCCGGCGGATTTCAGAACCGCTGGAGCCGGCGCGGTTTAGATGCTCATTTTAGAGTGAGCTCGACGTTTGGTGCATGCACAACCTTTAGCGGGGACGCGGTTTAGATGCGTACACCCACACACCAACCCATCCATCTCAGGAGCCTAAAGAATGCGTTATCTGCTCGGCGCCCTTGCGCTCGCCGCGTCCATCCCCGTTCAGGCGGCCATCCCGGCGACCCCGGTCATGACCCTCTACAAGTTCAACGGCCCGATGGAGGTGCCCTACTACAACGCCGACAGCTTCGCGCGCTCGGGTGCGAAATCCCCCGCCGGAACCCTCACCCAAGGCACCTCCGTGATCCCCTGCTTGATGATCCGAAACGGCAAGCCCTTGACCGACAGTTCAGGGACGCCGTTCGTGGGGTTCGAGGTCGTGGTCGATCCGAGGAAGGCGAGCCGAAGCGATACCGAGCGTTTCAGGAGCGCCGTCGCGGCGCGCAAGTCGATGAAGGTGCAAAACCATCACTGCCCGTCGAGCGTGAAGAACGTCATCAACGTGCGCGAGCTCTATGCGCTCGAGAAGCCGCCCTTCTTCGATCCGCCCTCGAGCGGGCGTGCCGGCAGCCCGGGCGGTGCGAGCGAGCTCGACCGCATCGTGCGTAGCTTCCATGCCTCGAGCCAATGCGAGAGTGCGAATCGCAACCTGACCGGCCGCCGCGCCGCGCTCGACCGTGCCTGGGGCGACTTCATCCGCAGCAACGGGCGGCTCGGGTCCGAGGCCACGCTCGCGCGTGCGAAGCATCTCGACTACGTCATGCGAACGGCCATCTACGAGGGCCATCTCGAGCGCGGCTGCAACGCCTACGGGGCCTGCGAGCGCAACATCATCGTGCTCTCGATCCGTAACCGCGCGGTCGGTCAGTGTCTGAGCCGGCAGGGGTGCAAGTCCCCGGGCGACTTCCAAGGCGTTTCCTCTTCGGTGTCGCAGTACAACATCTGGGACGAATACCTGACCCAGATCTCCGGACTCACCGCCTGCTACCTGCGGCCCGACCTTGCGGACAACGACCGCTATGCCAAGCTCCAAGCCATGTACGCCCAGTCGGTCGGGGATGCCGAACGGATCCTCTTCGGCAGCGAGCGTGATCTGCAGGCGATCTTTCCGGACAATCGTCTGGCCGATCTGACCTCGATGCGCCACTATTATCACGCGCCGGCCATGGGCAAGTGCTTCCCCACGCACGACCGCGTCGAGTACATGACAGGCGCGGTCGCGCGCAACGGGGACGATTTCGCCCTGATCGCCAACACCCGGATCAAGGTCGGACCCGCGAGCGGGGATGGCTATCGGTTCGAGGTGTTCCGCTTCGACGAGACCCCGGAGCGCGATATCGTCCGCACCGAGAACAATTATCCGGGCTTCATCGTCGACGGGCGCAAGGTCTCGCTGCGCAAGCCCAAGTCATGCCCGCCCTACGGGATCCCGAGCGGCTGCCGCTCGGGCAACGTCGGACGCTACCGCACGGTCCCGAGCTGGCTCTCCGCCGGCAAACCGGTGGAGATCACCTGCAGCATCCAGGACCGGGGCGAGTCCTGCCGCGGCAGCGCCACCACACGAACAGCCAGTGTCGGCGGTGTTTGCGACAAGGAGATGCGTCCGGTCGCCGGCGTGCATTGATTCGAGACGTCACGTGATGAGCGCACTTCCCGCAACCTATCTCGACATCATTACCCCGCTGATCGAAACGGCCAGGGACATCCTCGAACGCGGCGAGAGCTTGAGCCCCTTCGCGTTCGTCGGAAACCTCACGACCGGAGAGACCTTTCCGGTCCTGCTGAGCACCGCCACTGAGCAGGAAAAGGACGCCGCGGCCGCCATGATTCGCCGGCTCGCCGAGCTGCACGAGGCCGACTTCATCTTCATGATCATGGAAGCCTGGTCCTTGCCGCCGAGCAAGGTCGGGCAGTTCAAGGAGATCATCGAGGAATACGGCTCGATCGGCGCTTCGCCCTACCGGGTCGATGTCGCCTCCTTCGCGCTCGAGACCCGGCATGGTCTCTGGGTGACCCAGATCCCGATCGAACCGAAGGGCGCCTCGAAGACGCAGCGTACCTTTGGCCGACCGGAGTTCCAGCACTTCACCGAGGCCAAGGGGCGATTCGTCGATCTATTGCCCGTCAAGGACGGCGAGCGGGGGCCGCCCCGAACGCTGCATTAAACCGCGCGCGACGTCGCTGTCATTCCGAGCGAGGCGGCAAGCAACTGGACCAAGCCGGCCTCGATCTCGGGCATCGACACGCCCGGGACCAGATCCGACAGCCGAGTGACGGCAAGGCCGGGGTAACCGCAGGGGTTGATCCGACCGAAGGGGGCGAGATCCAGGCTCACGTTCAGGGCGAGTCCGTGGTAGCTGCAGCCGTTGCGGATGCGCAGACCCAGCGAGGCGACCTTGGCGCCCGCGACATAGACACCGGGCGCATCCGCGCGGCGCTCGGCCGTCACCTCCAGGGTTGCGAGCAGGTCGATTACGGCCTGCTCCAGGAGACCGACCAACCGCTTGACGCCAAGGCCGGCCCGGCGCAGATCGAGCAGGACATAGACGACCAACTGTCCGGGACCGTGATAGGTGACCTGCCCCCCTCGGTCGACCTTGAGCACCGGGATTGAGCCGGGATCCAGCAGGTGCTCCTCGCGGCCGGCTTGGCCGAGCGTGAACACGGGCGGGTGCTCGAGCAGCCAGATCTCGTCCGGGGTGGCGGGGCCGCGTAGGTCGGTGAATCCGCGCATCGCTTCCAAAGTCGGCAGATACTCCCGATAGCCCCGCAGCCGACGCACCAAGAGCGGACGCACGCCATCGCTCTCCGCGCTCATATCACCCAAACGATCGACTCGTGTGCGGTGAGGTCGCAGTAGATCGCATCGAGCTGCGCGCGGCTCTCGGCCTGGATGTTCAGGGTCACCGAGATCCACTTGCCGCCGCTGCTCGAGCGGGCGCTCACGTCCGCCGCCGCGGGTCGAGGTGCATGCCGGCTCACGATCTCGATCACCAATGCCTCGAAATGCCCGTCGGCAAGGCCCATCGCCTTGAGCGGAAAACGGCAGGGGAAGACGAAGACGGGATCGGACGTCTCCGGCCTCGGAGCCGGCGCCCGGGATGGGAGCGGTTTCGACGGGGGCTTAGATTCGGCCATCTCGCACCTGGATATCAGCCTGATCCGATCAGAACAATCTGAGAACGCTGTCCTTGGCCATCTGCCAAAGACCGCCCTTACCGACCTCTTCGAGTGCAACCAAAGGCACCCGATTGAGCTCCTCCTCGCCGAGCATGACCACGATCTCGCCGACTTGCGCACCGCGTTCGATGGGGGCGGTTAGGCTATCCATCGACTTTTCCAGGCGTGCGGTGAGCTCGGCGTAACGCCCACGCTGGAAGGTCGCGAAGACATCCGCCTCCGGGCCGACGGGGAGCATCTCCTTGTCGCCCATCCAAACGCGCAAGGTCTCGACCGCTTGGTCGGCGGGATACAGGCGATGGCTCTCGTAGAAGCGAAAACCGTAGTTCATCAGGGCAAGACTGGCTTCGGCCCGCGCATTGGGCGTGGGCGAGCCCATCACCACCGAGACGAGCCGCATGTCGTCGCGCTTGGACGAGGACACCAGACAGTACCCGGCGGCCTGGGTATAGCCGGTCTTCACGCCGTCCGCGGTCTCGTCGCGACGCAGCATGGGGTTGCGATTTTGCTGGGTAATCCCGTTGAAGGTGAACTCGCGCGTGCTGTACCAGGCGTAGAACTCGGGGAACTCGCGAATGATCGCCATGGCGACCGTGGCGATGTCGCGCGCGGTAATGTAGAGCTCCGGATCGGGCAAGCCGTGCGGATTGGTGAAATGGCTGCCGGTCATCCCGAGGCGCTGTGCATGGGCGTTCATGAGACCCGCGAAGGCATCGACGCTCCCCCCGACATGCTCGGCGAGGGCGACGCTGGCATCGTTGCCCGACTGCACGATCATGCCCATCAGCAGATCTTGGATCGTGACCTGCTTGCCGACCTCGATGAACATCTTCGACCCGCCGGTGCGCCAGGCCCGCTCGCTGACGTAGGCATTGTCGGTCAGGGCAACCTTGCCGGCCGCAATCTCGCGGAACACCGCATAACCCGTCATGATCTTGGTCAGGCTCGCCGGCTCCAAGCGCTCGTCCGCATTCATCTCGGCGAGGATCTGCCCGCTGTTGAAATCGAGCAGCAGGTAGCCCTTGGCCGCGACTTCGGGCGGATCCGGGACGGGTTGCCGACTTTGCGCCACCGCGGGCGAAAGCGCAAAAACACAGATCAGCAACAACAGCTTGGAGACTAACTTCATGTGGGATATCCGGAGGTCGGGATGAGAGGCGTTTGACCGGGTGCATTCTAACCGCCGTCCGGCGTATTTGGCATCCGCATCGGTCGGCTCCGGAGGGCTCGCGCTCGCCCGCGATGTCTTGGATGCCTAACCCATCTTTAACACGGCCGGGGCCGATTTCGTGCCGGCATGCAATCTATCCCATTGATCCATATGTACACGGCAGCCTCGCCCTGAAAAGTAGTGCCATATTATTTCGGCCTGACCCTAGGCACCCGGCAGCGCATGGGCATGTACATCCGTCGCACGCATACCCGCAACAGCGCCACCGGCGAGCGCTACCACACCCACCGCCTGGTGCGCTCCACGCGGGTCGGCGGCAAGGTCCGCCAGATCACCCTCTTGAACCTCGGGCGCCATTTCGCGGTGCCGCCGGCCGAGTGGCCGACGCTGTGCGTGCGCCTGGAGGAGTTGCTCGCTGGTCAGGGCGTGCTGCTGGAGGGGACACTCTCGCCCCCGGTGGAGCGCGAGGCCCAGCGCCTCGGCGCCCAACTGCTGGCCCGGCAGCCGGTCACGACTCCCGCACCGTCGCCGACACCCGAAGCGCCCGTACCGGACGCGGCGCCGAGCCCGGCGGCACCGGCCGAGGTCGACACCATCGAGGTGGACTCGCTGATCTTCAGCCGCCCGCGCTCGGTCGGGGTGGAGTCGGTCGGGCTGTGGGCGATGGCGCAGCTGGAGTTCGCCACCCTGCTCGAGACCTTGGGCCTGAACGCGCCCGAGCGCACCGCGATCCTCGGGGCGATCATCGCCCGGATGGCCGCACCGGGCTCCGAGCGCGCCACCCGGCGCTGGTTGGTCGAGACCAGCGGGTTGGGTGAACTGCTGGACGTCGACTTCGAGGCCATGAACCTGATGCGCTTCCATCGCGCCTCCGATGCCCTGCTGCGCCACCGCGCGAGCATCGAGGAGACGCTGTTCGCCCGGGTCAGCGAATTCTTCGGCCTGGATTGGACGGTCACGCTCTACGATCTGACCAACACCTTCTTCGAAGGCGAGGCGGCGGGCAATCCCCGGGCCAAGCACGGCCATTCCAAGGAGAAACGCAGCGACTGCCCGCTCGTGACCCTGGGCCTGGTGCTCGATGCCAGCGGCTTTGTGCGCCGCTCCGAGGTCTTCGACGGCAACGTGGTGGAGGGCACGACCTTGGAGGGCATGCTCGTCGGGTTGGGCGCCCCCGCGGGCGCCCCGCGGGCGCCCTGGTGGTGATGGACCGCGGTATCGCCACCGAGGAGAACCTGGTGTGGCTGCGCGCGCAGGGCTATCGCTATCTGGTGGTGAGCCGGGAGCGTCAACGCCAATTCGATGCGGACGCGGCGATCGCGATCCAGACCGCCGGCGGGGATCCCGTCGCCGTGCAGCGCGTCCTCGACGCCGAGGGCGGGGAGGTTCGCCTCTACTGTTGTTCCGAGCGCCGGGCACACAAGGAAGAAGGCATCGCCGAGCGGTTTTGCACGCGCTTCGAGGCGGCCCTGCAGGCCCTGCACGAGGGACTGGCGCGCCCGCGCACCACCAAGCGCATCGCCAAGCTGTTGGAGCGCATCGGGCGGTTGAAGGAGAAGAGTCACGGCGTCGGGCAGCATTACACCATCACCATCGAGCCGGACGCCGGCGGGGTCAATGCCCAAGCCATCCGCTGGGAACGCCGACCGGTCGACGGCACTCTCCTGACGCACCCCGGGGTCTATTGCCTGCGCACCAACGAGCCGACGTGGGATTCGGAGCAGCTGTGGCGGATCGACGTCATGCTCACCGACCTGGAGGCGGTCTTCCGCTCCTTGAAGTCGGAGCTGGGTCTGCGCCCGGTCTACCATCAGACCGCGGAGCGGGCCGAGGGACACCTGTTCATCACCGTGCTGGCCTATCAGTTCGTCCAGATCATCCGGCGGCGCCTGCAGGCACACGGCATCACCGAGCTGTGGTCCAGCCTGCGCGCGATCCTCGCCGGCCAATGCCGGGTCACCGCCACCTTCCGCCGTCCCGACGGGCGCGCCCTGCATGTGCGCAAGGCCACCCAACCCGAACCGGCGCAGCTGGCGATCATCCGGGCACTGGGCAGCGACCCCACCCCGGGAGGTGTGCATAAAATGATTGTCTGATCCCGCATCCCGAAGAAGGGCATGTGTGTAGTGCCACTCACCCACTTCTTCGTTTGGCGTAAGCCAATGAAAGGAAAGTCCGTCGTTTGCTAAGGACAGTCAAAGCACAACAGCAGAGCAGAGAGCGATCCCATGCCACCAAACCCTATACGGAAACCGAGAGCGCAGGCAGATGCCGTACCGCTTTCACGCACCTTGAGCGCGGATGTCCCCCTTGCTCGAGACGACGCACTCCGGCGTGCGGTCGCCCGCCGCTGCAACGCTGGCCGGCAGACCTTCGCCACACGACCCGGGGGGAGCTGAGCCATGGCCCGCTTCGAACCCTGTCATGGCAAGAACGCCTGCCGCGACAATGGCGAACGCTGTCTGACGTGTGGCCGAGAATCGAGCGAGATCGCCCGTTTACGGGCATGCGTCGACGAGCTGGCCAACCTGGCGATGGAACAGGGTTACGACAACAGCGAGGAGTTCGCCGCCTACGTCGCTCGCAAGCTGTTCAAGACCATCGCCCATCGCCGGGAACAGCTGCAATGAGCGGGCTCCTGATCGATCCCGACGACACCCGCTTCCGCCTAGGTGCGCAGACGATGGATCATGTTCATGGCGAGTTCATCGCCTTGATCAACGCCATGGCCGAGGCCGATCAAGCCCGCTTCCTCGAGATGTTCGAACACCTCGTCGACCACACCGTGGCGCATTTCGACCAGGAAGATCGGTGGATGATCGAGACTCGGTTTCCGGCGCTGCAGGAACATCGCAGCGATCATCGGCGTGTGCTGAGCGATCTCGGAGCCATCGGTCGACGCTCGACCCGGGGCAAACTGGCCATGGGCCGAGCCTATGTGCGCGATTACTTGCCGGCTTGGTTCGCAGTGCATGCCGTGACCATGGACAGCGCCCTGGCCGCACATCTGAATGCGAACCCGGGCTCCTGATCGGTGAGCACGACACCGACCCAGCGCGCTTCGGCGCTCGACAAACGCAAGCTGCCGGTCTGTGCCAGCGCTGCTTTGGCGGATCGTCAGCATCGCATCATCCCCGTGCTGTTCAAGCACGAGCCGCAGAGCGCCATCGTGTTGCGACACGGCGGCCAGGTCTACGCCTACTTGAATCAGTGCGTGCACATGGTGCGGCGCCTGGACTGCATGCACGACACGGTCTTCGATGCAGAGCACGAGCACCTGCGCTGCTCCATGCACGGCATCGTCTACGACCCGGTCACGGGTGAATCCTTGAGTGTGTTGTGCTCGGGCGAGCGACTCGAGGCGTTGCGGTCCATGGAGATCGACGGTCAGGTCTACCTCGTCGACAAACGCGTGACGGGCCTGCCCTGACTTGGGCGCGTTTCGATCTCGCCGGCGACTGCATGCGCCGGGCGCATCGGATGCCGCAGGCCCATGTCCGGCGCCGGCGGCCACCCTGGACCCGGGTCGCTTCGCCGGGCTCCTCATCGTTGCTCGGGCTCGTCGGGCACACAGCGCCCCTGCCGACACCGGCCTTCCAGCATGCGATCGCGCGACACCATAAAACGGCACGCGGCGCGGTCCGGCCGCTCGCCGTTCGCATCGCGACAGGCGCACACATCCGGGGCCTTCTGCAGGCAACCCAGGCAATACTCCTCGTCGTCGGTGCTCCGACAGATCCGATCCGTCGGGCAGCGCCGGTGTCCGGGTGGGCATGGCGTGGCGCAGGCCGGAAGGAACTGCACCATCGGGATCGTCCAGGCGGTCCAGGGCGGCATGCTCCAGCGACCGGCATGCCAACGCACCAGGGTGTCGCGCAGCTCCATCCGATCGCAGAAGGTCTCGGTGTCCGACTCCAGCGTGCGGGTGCAGCGCACGCCCGGCAGGTCGGCCGTGGGCATCGCCAGGACGACACGCTGCCGACACTCGTCGCGTTCGAGACAGGTCGGGTCGCGCGGGATCTGCCCGCTCTCCAGGATCACCGTGCCCTGGATGCGCAGGTCGCCCGAGAGTGTGCTCCACGCTGGAGACGACACGTGCGGAGGGGTCCGGTCGAGCTCGGCGAACACGGCACTCCAGTCCCGCGAGGAGCGCACGAGACGCGGCGGTGCGCAGCCGTCCGCCGTCGTGTCGGGCGCACCCTCGCGCGGCACCAGACCCGGCGGCAGCGTCGGGAAGCGCTCCAGGAGCCGCTCGGGGTCGGTGTCCGCGGCGCAGGCCGCCGGGTCATCTTCGTCACAGGGGCCGAGGACCTGCACCACCCAGCGCCCGTCCCGGCGCTGCAGGAGGGCGGTGACGTCCTCGTAGCGGCGCGCCCCGTCGCGCGATCGCGGGGCGGCCTCGATCCAGGCCCAGCCCGCGCGCACCCGCAGCACCGCGACGACGAAGACCAGATCCGGCCCCGTCAGGTGCGTCAGCTCCGCGCGCAACGCATCCAGGATCGCGCCCCGCTCCGGGCTGCCGGGCGGCGGGGTGGTGATCGTCTCGCGCGTGGCCGGCGTCGCCGCGTGACTCGCCATGCAGCACCCCAGCAGGATCAGGATCAGGGCGTCGCCGATCCGGGCGCGTGTCGGGTTCATCCTCGTGTCCTCGCTGCAATGAGATGACGAGGCCCGCGCGAGCGCATGACCGCGCGCACTCAAAGCCCCATGATTTCCCGCAGCTCCACGCTGCCGGGCACCTGGCAGTAGATCATGTCGGGATCACGATCTCGCGCATGCGCCGATGGAAGGGGAACCAGCGCGCGGCCTCCTGCGGATCGGACGGGATCTCCAGATAGAGGTTCTGCACGTCGATGCACAGCAGCGCCGTCTCGGCCGGGTCCAGCACCAGGTCCTCGGGCTCGGGTGCCTGCGCGTAGTAGAAGGAGCGATAGGCGGACTTCCAGCGCATCGGGGTTCTCCGGGTGATGGGACAGGCGGGTGGATCGCGCGGCCGAGCCCGACACGGACGAGTCAACGGCGCCGATGATCCCCGCGAGTGCAGCGTAACCGGCTCGACCCGGCCGTGATCCGCGGCATTCGAGACGTCTCATGGGCGATTGCGCTGCCGGACGAGACGATCCGATCCGGGTCAACAGGCCGACTCCGGCCATCCGGGAAACCCTGTCCGGGTAGGACGCAAGGGCTCCCGGCAGGTTGCGGATTCGACCACGCGCCGACGCACCGGCATCGACGCATGAGCAATCAGTCTACGCCGGCGTGGATCGATCGCCAGCGGGGTTTGGCCCGAGCCCAATGCGCATGTACCGCACGGTGGCAAGGATTGAGCCGGCCGCGCACGGGAAGCGCCGACGTTCCAGTCGGGCAAGGCAATGACGCCTCCACCGGGACGCCGAACCGGGCGGTGTCGGCCAAGAGCGGTCGTTGCGCCGCACCGGGCTGTTCCGGCAAGCCGCGAAAGCGATTGACGCCGCGACAGGCGATCCGCTCGGTGGCATTGTGCTCGGTGCCGATCCGCTCCACCCTTGCCGGCGTGTCGAGTCGATCGCGCCGACGCTCGGCGGACAACCGAACCGTTTCAACCAACAGCACCCCCGGGGGACCACGATGCCTTCACTGTTCGACCCGATCCGGATGGGCGATCTCGCCCTGCCCAACCGCATCGTCATGGCACCGCTGACGCGCAACCGCGCCGTCGGTCTGAAGCCGGACGAGTTGACGGTCACCTACTACCGGCAGCGCGCAACCGCCGGTCTGATCATCACCGAAGCGACCCAAATCAGCCCCCTGGGACAGGGCTATCTGGATACTCCCGGCATCTACAGCGCCGAGCAGGTGGCCGCCTGGCGCAAGGTCACGGATGCGGTGCACGCCGCGGGCGGGCTGATCTTCATGCAACTCTGGCACGTCGGACGTATCTCCCATACCTCCCTGTTGCCGGACGGCGAGGTTCCCGTCTCGTCGACGAACCGCCGGCCCAACGCCATGACGTTTGCGCCCGAGGGATTCGTCGAGGTCTCCGAACCGCGCGCACTGCGCGACGAGGAGATCCCCGGGCTGATCCAGGACTACCGGCACGCCGCCGACCACGCACGCGCCGCCGGGTTCGACGGGGTCGAAGTCCACGCCGCCAACAACTACCTGCTCGAGCAGTTCCTGCGAGACAGCGTCAACGACCGCGCAGGCCCCTATGGCGGCAGCATCGCCAACCGCGTGCGTCTTGTCGTGGAGGTCATGCAGGCCGTGGCCGACGCGATCGGCGCCGGGCGCACCGGTATCCGCCTCAGCCCAATGACCACGTTCAACGACACCCCGCGCGACAGTGATCCACAAACGCTTTACAACCATCTCGTCGATCAACTGGCCCCGCTCGGACTGGCCTACGTGCACGTCATCCAAGGTGAAACCGGCGGACCCCGCGAACCCGAAGACGCCGAGCGCCCGTTCGACTACGAGGCCCTGCACGAGCGATTCAAGGGCTGCTGGATGATCAACAACGGCTATGGGAAGGACGACGCGGAACAGGCCCTCGCGCAGGGTCGGGCCGACCTCGTGGCCTTCGGCCGCCCCTTTATCGCCAACCCCGACCTGGTTCGCCGATTGCGCGAGAATGCACCGCTCAATGCGCTGCAGGAAGACAAGTTGTATGGGGGCGGTGCGGAGGGCTATACCGACTACCCCGGGTTGAGCGATCTCTAGACCTTGCGCGAGAGACCGGCGACCGGCATCGATTGTGCCGGCTCTTTAAAACGCTTGGTCGGGGATCGTCGTCTTTGCGGCAATCAACACACCTGCTCCGCCCCGTACCGAACACGTCGGACGCCTGCTGCGGAGCCCGCGCTCCGTCGCATCACTGCACTGGAGCAACCCCGGCATGACGATCGAGGACATCACGACGCAGCTCGAAACCCACGAGCGCACCTTCCCCTAGGCAGCCGTTCGGGCCGCCATGGCGCAACGCGAGGCGATGACGCCGCTTCTCCTGGAGTGCCTGCAGGCGACGGCCGATGATCCGCACAAGGTCGCGCAGACCGACGGCGCCATGCTCCACATGTACGCGATGTACCTGCTGACGCAGTTTCGGGAGCGTGCCGCCTACCCGATGCTGGTGAAGCTGTTCTCCACGCCGGGCGAGGTGTGTTTCGACGTGGCCGGTGACGCCGACAGAAAAGGTCCGATCGAGGACACCGTGTCCGAGATGAGCTGGTGGGCCTGCTTCAGGGAGGATGACCGCAAGGCGGCGCATCCGGCCCCTTCGATCCGCGCCATGCGCGTCTCGCCCCGCCGTCACATCTCGTTCGCACAGGGCGCCGGACCGACCGCGCCGAATCCTTCGTGGAACGCGACAGTTCCCCGCGGCAGCGTCCCTTCGAAGGACACTGCGAAGAAGACCTCCGGCGGGATGCCCTCGAGGACGAGCTGCGGGCAGTTCTCGAACCCGAACCTTCGGTAGTACTCCGGATGCCCCACCAGGCAGCAGCCGCGCGCCTGCATGCCCTTGAGCCGCGACAAGCCTTCACGCACCAGGGCTTGGCCGATGCCTCGGCGCTGAACCTGCGGCAAGACCGACACCGGGCCGAGTCCGTACCAATCCCCCGTACCGTCCGACAAGGTCACGGGCGAGAAGGCGATGTGGCCGACGACACGGCCATCGACGATCGCGACGAGCGAGAGGGCGAGTGCCTCGGCGGCGCGGAGCGCGTCGATGATGAAGTGTTCGGTCTGGTTGCTGATCTCCAGGTCGCGAAACGCCGCGATCGTCACCTCGGCGATCGCGGCGATATCGTCGCTTGTCTCGTTCCTGATCTCGATGTCCGACGTCATGTTCGCGTTCTCCGCTGCTCGGAACCCACCGGACTTCGTCCTACGCAAGCGCCCGCGATCTGGCTTACCTGTTCGGTGGCGTCGCCTTGGTGGACGTGGTCGGCGGCTGGAATGCCTGTGGCTCGCAGTATCCGGTCACGGTCATCGGTTTGTCGATCCGGGATGGCATCCTGTGCTGCCGACGCTTTTCGCCACCCCGTCGTCCGGCACGCCGCCAGGGCTCCGACCGCCCGGTGATCGACACTCGTCATGATGGTCAAGCAGACCGGGGCGGTGTCGGCTCGATCCTGGTTGCGGACAGCCCGACCTGGTATCGGGGTGACCGGATCCCATCCCAGAGCCGCCGCGTCGACGTCCGTAATTTGGAGCAACCTCAAGAGAGCGGATGCTGCTCTCGTCTTACAAGGGGCACGATCGCGCACACACGGCGACCTCTGTTGACTGCGTCAGCGGCAAGAAATGCCCCGCTTCAAAGACTCACTCGACGGCGGCGACCGGTGAGAACGATCACCAGCCAGCGAACTCAGATTGCATCGCGATGCGATAGCCGATCGCCCGATAGCCCTGTTGCCGTCGAGCCCACATTCGCAGCAATGTTGGATGGCCGGTGTCGACGAAGTCGATGATGCGGACGTCGGTCTTCGATGCGTGCTCCCGATGCAGTCGGCCGGCGTATTGCTGCAAGCTTCCCTTCCAGGAGATCGGCATTGCCAAGACCAAGGTGTCGAGCGGTGGGTGGTCGAACCCCTCTCCGACAAGTTTTCCGATGGCCAGCACCACCCTTGGCGCCTCTGGCGGGAGTGCATTGAGCTGCGCAATCGTCTCGGATCGATGCCGACGCGGCATTCGGCCATGCAGGACAAAAGGCGCTGGTGCAATGCCGTCCAAAGCCTTGCGCAGAGACGACAAATGGTCGGCTCGCTCGGTCAGCACCAGGATCTTACGTCCCTGTTGAAAGCGTTCGAGAACGGTGGCTGCGATGGCCCGGGTGCGCGTCCCGTCCATCGCCAGTTGGCGGAAGATTCCGTGAATGGCGACATCCGCCGGCAGCTCGATCGGTGTCTGCAGCTCGTGGGGGATGACCGCGAGGTCGTGTGGAGCATCGGGCGGCGTGGCGGCCGTGTGCCGCAGCGGTCCACACTGCATGAAGATGATGGGATCCTGCCCGTCGCGGCGTGTCGGTGTTGCGCTCAGTCCCAGGACATATCGGGCTCTGACGCGCTTCAGGATCGCCTCGAAGGATCGTGCGCTGATGTGGTGGCACTCATCGACGATCACCTGGCCGTAGTCCTCGACGAGCGACTTGATCTCGCCCCTGTGCGAAAGGGATTGCATCACCGCGATGTCGATCTGACCGCTGGGCTTGGTCTTGCCGCCACCGATGATGCCAACCCGATCGCGTCCGACGTCCAGGAACGCCAGCAGACGCTCATGCCATTGCTCGAGCAGGTCCGTGCGGTTCACCAGAATCAGCGAATTGACTCCCCGCCGGGCGATGAGCGCCGCGGCCACGACGGTTTTACCGAAGGCGGTCGGGGCGCTGAGCACACCCGTCTCATGCTTCAACATGGCCGTGACGGCGGCTTCCTGATCGGTGCGCAGCTCGCCCTGGAAGTGCAATGCGATTGCGTGTCCAGCAAACCGCTCGTCATGCAGGTCCGCCTGGATCCCGTTGTCACTCAGAAGCTCCAGCGCGGCATCCAGGCAGCCGCGCGGCAGCGCCAGATGCTGCGGGTAGCTCTCGGCGCAGCCGATCACCCGAGGTTTGCCCCAAACCGACAGGCGCATCGCCTGCAACCGATAGAAATCCGGATTCTGGAAGGCGGCAAGCCGGATCAGGCGGTTCGCGAGCGGCTGTGGTAGCTGTGCTCTTTCGAGGTAGACGCCGTTGGCCAGCGTGATCCCAATCCGCTTCGGTAAAGGACCAGGGAGCCTCTTGCTCGGCGGCTTTGGAGGCTTCCATGGCCGCGCCAGATCCTCCTCGTCGATGAAGCTCACATCCAGTGGCTGAGCACCGCCGACCGCCTTCAGAATCGTCGGCTCGATGTCCCCATATGTCGCACGGAGGCGAGGAAGGTCCACTGGTCTGCATAGGCGCACCAGTCGCGGTCGACGAAGAGACTGCGCTGTTGCGCGCGCGGCGCCTTCTGCAAGGGCAAGGCGATCAGGTTGCCGAAGCCACCTTTGGGCAGCCGGTCCTGATTGGGAAAGAGCCGGTCGTAGGAGCTCAGCCTGAGCTGTCGGGTCCTCGCGCACGTGTGGCTGATGAGGGCGGCGCCGAGCCGTCGGACATCGCTCGCCGGAACGCCATCGGCGAAGAAGATCCAGGCGTGTGCGCCTTCACCCGAGCGGGAAATCTCAAGCGCGACCGGGACGCCAAGCGCATCGCATGACTGCGCAAATGCCAGTGCGTCCTGTCGCCATTCCGCCTCGTCGAAATCGACCGCGAGGAAATGGCAGCGATCATCCTCGAGCAGGGGGTAGACGCCGATCGTGTGCTTGCCCGCCAGATGGCCGTAGATGACGGTATCGGTCAGTGGGAGGAGTTGGCGATGGCTGCAATCGGAGCACTTGATGTTTCGTTTGTCGCAGATGCCTTCTCGCCACTCGTTCGCGCAGGCGGGTGTGTATCCGGAGTGACCACTTTTCTTGCTTTCCCAGCGGACCGGATAGACATCGTCGCGACCGCGGAAGAGGCGTCGAAACAGGGCCACTTTCTCGGCGGTCGAGAGCGGTGATTGCTCCTGCTCGGACTCTGTCCGCCTGGACTCGGGCGATTGGCGCCACTCGATGCCGTGGGCTTCGAGAAGCGCGATCAGGCGCGCGTTCTCGGCCTGAAGCACGGCAATCTCGTCCAAGTCACGCATCGGGATGAAAATCCGTGCCAAGGCATTCCAGCGCCCCTCCAGCGTCAACACGCGTCAGTACACGGGCTTTCCGAGTCTGAGAACAGGTGCCGTAGACGTGAGCCATGACTGGATCGACAGGCTTCGATTGGACTTCTATCGGATGGACAAAGCAGACCCTCAGATCAGGGCGATCTGGCTCTGCAGGAACCCGGCGACGCCTGGCAGCCCCTGGCGTCGCATCGTGTCGATGAAGGTCTCCGCCGTGAGCGGTGGATTCTTGAGTGCCGCACGCTGGAGCTTCGCCGCCGTCGTCACAACCGCCGGATCGAGATCGGCCAAATCGAGGATGAAGTCGTCGGGATGACGCACATCGATGTCAAAGTCGGCGAGCGCCTCCCGTGGAAAATCTCGGAGATTCATCGTGACGATGACCTGGGCACCGGACCGGATGGCGGCCGCCAGCACATGCCGGTCGTTCGGATCGGGAAGGAAAAGCTGGTCGATCAAGCCCCCGTAGCCCGTGACCAGGCAATCCGGAACGGCCTGGTTGATGAGCGTCATCGTCCGTTGCAGCTTGGCCTCGTCGAGCTCGGGCCGGTGTCGCAGCAGGGCCGTCAACCATTCGTGCTGGATCTCCTCCGTCCAGCGGGCGTGAAAACGCCGCGTCTGAGCCAGCCGGATCATCAAATCCCGCAGCGGCGCCGGGTAAAACAGGCACGCATCGTAGATGACCGTGAAGCTCGCCACCTAATACCCCAGACCCAATTCCTGAGCCTGGGCCGCAAGCTCATCTGCGGCATCGGCAGTCTGTTGATCGAGCCCTTCGCGATAGGCCATCAGATCGGAAAAACGGACACGACGATGCCGACCGACCTTGTAGAAGGGAATGGCGCCGCCCTCCAATTGCTTGACCAGGAAGGGGCGGGAGACATTGAGCAGATCGGCAGCCTGCTGGGTCGTCAGCTCCGCATGAATCGGAACCAGTGACACCGCGTTCCCCTGCGCCATCTGATTCAGGATGTCGACCAGCATGTGAATCGCCGAGACGGGCACTGTCACATCGGTCTCGCCATCGATCAGCCGCAGCCGAGCCGACTCGCCTCGCCCAATGCACGCGGCCAGCAAACGGCTACTCTCCAGTGCCAACGACGCCTCGGCCTCCGTTGGCATCCGCACCCCGGGGTAAACCGGTGCAGCATGACTCATCGCTCGGTTCCTCTGTTCAATCACTTGAGGCGAAGTATAGTGCAATCTCGCCCACAATCGAAACATTCGAAACGCTGCGATCCACCCAGCTGCGCGTGGCCCAGGTTTCCCGACCTCGCGCCTGCAGCCCGCGAGTTCTCAGGCGCTTCAGAGACTGCAATATGACGTCAAGCGAACGCAGACCTGGACTCACTGACCGACCGCTCCTGGGGCCCAGCCGTCGCTCACACCAGCAACTCGACTGACAGCACTCAAGGAAAGATCGGCGTGCATATCGGCATGCTGCGTGTCGCCCGCACGCCCGACCAACTCGCCGCCGTCATCGCCCATGAGATCGCGCATGTGCTGGCGGACCACTCCAACGAGTGCTTGACCCAAGAGCTCGCGGACCAGGGTGGGCTGATGCTGGTGGATCTGTTCGCCGAGGAGCCGGGGAGTCGCAAGCACGAGGTGCTGCGCGGGGCGCTGGGTCTCGGCGCCGAGTAGGGGCTGCTGCTGCCCTACAGTCGAACCCACGAGCGCTAGGCCGATCGCATCGGCCGCGATCTGATGGCGCAAGCCGGCTTCGATCCCGTGCCGGCGTTGCGCTCTGGCGGAACATGGCCGCCGCCGGCGGGGGTCAGCCGTTGGCCTTCCTCTCCCCCCTCCCACGACACGCGCATGGAGGAGCTGGACACGGGCATGGAGCAGACCGTCGAGATCTATCGGCAGGCCCGTGCCGCGGGGCGTGCGCCCGCGTGCTCGCCGCCGTGAGGAGGACGTCGGGTGACGCGCGCCGAGTTAGTCGTCCCGGAGGGCATCCAGAGCCACGAGGATCCGCGGCTCGGAACCTGGCGCTACCTCCGGGGAGCGGTGGATCGCCCCGCCGGCCGCGTTGTCCTGCCAGGCGTTGCCCTTGAGCAGCAGGATGTCGAAGGGCCGGGCTTGGCCGCTTGCAGGGGCGCCCGCAGCACTGCCGGGCAGACCCCGCGGGTCGATCCCCGGATCGTCGAGCCATTCCGTTCCCGGGCCGCACCAAGTGCAAAGCAGCCGGATGCCGGTGCGGTCGACATGCCAGCCGGGACACATGGCGCGCTCCAGACGCTCGATGCGCATACCTTGGAGTCCGCCCCTAATGTGTCGTCGCTCATCGTCCATGACTCGCGCCGACACATTCCGGATGAGTTCGCATCTCAACGGGCGCCAGCATTCCACAACCACTGTTGGTCGTGGCGCTTGGAGTTCTTCGCCCTCCATGCACATCGACGGGCCTACCGCCCGCAGCCATTGCCAGGATATTTCGAGCGGCATTGGAATCTCGATCGTTCACCGCACCGCAGTCCGGGCATGTCCATACCCTGACCTTGAGCGGCATGTCGGCCTGATACGCACCGCACTCCGAGCACGTCTTGCTCGTCGGCGCGAATCGGTCGGCGAGGACGATGGTCCTGCCGTAAAACTGCGCTTTGTATTCGAGCTGTCGGCGGATCTCGCCGAACCCCGCATCCAGGATCGAGCGGTTCAGCCCGGCCTTCTGAGCGACCTTCTTGCCGGGCGCCTCGGCGGTTCCCTTTGCGCTTGCGGTCATGCCGCGCACATTCAGGTCTTCGAGCGCGATCACGCCATGTTCGCGGATCAATCCGGTCGTCAGTTTGTGCTGATGGTCCGAGCGAGTGTCGGCGACACGGGCATGAATGCGGGCAACCCGTTTCACCTGCTTACGCCAGCGGTTGGAGCCCTTGCGCTTGCGGGACAGCCGCCGTTGCGCGAGCTTCAGCCGACGCCGATAGCGCTTCAGGTGGCGCGGATTCCCGGATTTGCGCCCGTCGCTGGTCACGACGATGTCGTTGACGCCGAGATCGACGCCGACGCCGGACGTGCTCGCAGGCAACGGCTCAATGTGCTCCTCGACCATAAAGGACACGAACCAGCGTCCGCACGCATCGACGCGCACCGTGACCATCTTGGGCGCGCCGCCCGGGACGCGCGACCACCGGATGTCGAGCGCGCCGAGACCGGGCAGCTTCAGCAGCTCGCCGGCCCGGTAGACGTTCATGACGCTGCGCTGATCGATCTGATAGCGAATCGACGCCGCCGCGCGTCGCTTCTTGAAGCGCGGGTAACGGGCGCGCTTGGCGAAGAAGTTCGCAAAGGCGCGGTCTTGGTCGCGCAGGGTTTGCGCGAACACGGTTGCAGGCACGTCGCGCAACCACGCATACGGCTCCAATGTTTTGAGCCACGTCAGCTCGCGCGAGAAGTCCACGCCGGTGACGCGTTCGCCGTCAATCTTGTAGGCCGCCGAGCGCCACGCCAATGCCGTGTTCCAAACCCAGCGCGCAGCACCGAAACACTGCCCGAGCGTTTTGGCTTGGGCCTCTGTCGGATAACAACGAAATTGGTGCGAACGCTGGTTCATGTGTGCTATCGTACTGTTTACGTAAATATAAAGCAATACAGCCATGCCGAAAGTTCCACTGAATGTCCGCGTCGATCCCGCGTTGATCGAATTACTCAAGGCGCAAGCCAAACTTGAGAACCGCACGCTCAGCAACATGGTCGTCACTGCACTGAAGCGCTACCTGGAACGAGGCTCGCTGCGCTCGAAGGATGGCGGGGCGGACAACCCTTGATGGCCTTCGCGCCCTCTGCTCCGCACGCTACGCAATCGGGCTGGGGGGGCGTCGTTCATCCATGAACTCCTTCGATGTGCTCGCAGCCGAGCAGGTCGCCGTAGAGTTCCAGCAGGAAGGCGAGCTCGCGTATGAGCGCCGGATGCGCGAACGTCGGCGCAAGCGGCAGAGCCTCGATGTCGGGTACGCCACCGGCGGAGAGCCGGACGACCGCCCGCAGGCCGGACACTCCGCTCGCGTGGAGGTGCGCGAGTGCGCCGTGCATGTTCGGTCTGCCGGGGGGTGAGTGGACACAGATCTGGATCTCCGGCACGAAGATCCGGGTCAGGTCCGCCAGGGTATCGGCCCGTTGCACGGCGTCGGTTGGGCTGCCGAGCCCGAGCGGCGCGTCGCTCGGGATCACGGACTGCACGCTCATGGCTGACACCTCCAGGCCAAACGGTCGAATCCGGGCGATGCCGGATGGCGGTCGCCCCTGTCGGGATCGGCGAGGGTCGCGAGGGTCGCGAGGATCCGTTTGGCGGCTCGGACAGGATACGCGGAGGCGATCCTTCGCTCTTGCACCGCGGGTCGCGGCAACCGCAAGGGCTCGGCCGAAGCACTGCGCACGATGTTATTGCGTTGCATTTCCAGACGTAAACCCCGCAGCGAACCGGGTTTCATGCGCGCGCTTCTCGTCAGTACGGTTGCAACAGGTGTCCTCCTGCTCGGTTTGATGGGCGCCCACACCGCGACACCTCCGCCCGGCGCCTCGTCCGCGCTGGATCGCACACCCGCTGCACGGCACGCCGGCCCGAACGCGTTGCCGGTGATGGGCCGCTCCGCCGAAGCGGAGAGCGCCTCATGAGCGCCCGGGGCGAGCACGCCGAGCATCCCGGGAGGTCGCTGCCGGGGCCCGACAGCCAAGACGCCGTCTTCAGCGCCGAGCTGTTCGACCCGGCCGGGGAGCTGTGCATCCTGCATCGCGGCCGACTGTACCGGCTGCGCGTGGCCGGCGCCGGTCACCTCGAGCTCGTCGGGCCGAAAGAATCCTCGCGGACAGCCCGTGTCTCCTGACGGATCGACGTTCTCCGCAGCGATGCCCGAATGCGGCGCAGCTCGTATGGGGGATTACGGGGCGCCGACGCGATCGCACCGCTTGACGCGATCCGAATGCCAAGACCGTCGGCGCGAGCGTCACTGACACCCCGACGCGGTCCGGTTCCACCACGACGCTGCGCCGGCCCCACGGAAAGAATCGGCCGTTCGCTCCTCGATAAATCGCTCTCGGCAATCGATTGATATAAATCACTCGTCTTGAACGATGATCGCCATCGCAAAAAACGACTTCTTGTGTTCATCGGCGATCGCTAATATAGCGTCAACCTCATGCGAGGGATGACGCAACAACGGCCTTGATCATAGTCCCGTTGCGCCAGGCTTTGCCTGGCGCAACGGAGTTATGACCAATGCCCGTAGCAACCACTGAACTCCGGAAGATCGCCCCATGATCATGATCAACGAGACCATGACCGCCCCCGCCATGCCGCGGCTGAACGAGCCGGCCCCGGCCTTCGATGCCCCGACCACCCATGGCCGCAAGACCCTGGAAGACTACCGCGGCAAGTGGCTGGTGCTCTTCACGCATCCGGCCGACTTCACCCCGGCGTGCACCACCGAGCTCATGGGCTTCGCCCGCCGCCATGCCGATTTCCAGGCACTCGACTGCGATCTGCTCGGCCTCTCCATCGACAGCCACTACAGCCACGTCGCCTGGGTGCGCAACATCAAGGAGAAGTTCGACGTGGAGATCGGTTTTCCGATCATCGCCGACCTCTCCATGCAGGTCGCCAAGGCCTACGGCATGATTCAGCCCGGGGCGAGCGATACCTCGGCAGTGCGCGCGACCTTCGTGATCGATCCGCAAGGCGTGCTGCGGGCCATGCTCTACTATCCGATGAGCAACGGCCGCTCGATCGACGAGATCCTGCGTCTGGTGAAGGCCATGCAGACCTCCGACGCCTACAAGGTGGCCACACCCGAGAACTGGCAGCCGGGCGAGCAGGTCATCGTCCCGCCGCCGGGCAGCTTGGACGAGGCGAACGCACGGGTCGCGAGCGGCGAGTACGACTGCGTGGAATGGTACTTCTGCAAGACGAACGCACGGGTCGCGGGCGGCGAGTACGACTGCGTGGACTGGTACTTCTGCAAGAAATCGCTCTGAGCCTGCGCATCGGGCTGGAATGACGCGCACAGCCCCGGCCGACAGGTCGGGGCTGTTGCGTTCGGGCGGTGAAGCCGCGAACAGGGTATCGCCGCATTGGCGAACGAACTCTTCGTTGATGAAGGCCAGCTGCGGCCATTCCGGGGGGTGTACCACAGACACACCTCGCCGAGCAGGCGCAACGTCTTGGGCTGCCCGGACCATGACGATCGGCGCGTTCCCCGGCAACATCCCAAGTCCGTCACCGTCGCTCGGGGCACCTCGAGGCCCTCCCGCCGAGGCTCGGAAATGGCAACAGTCCGGTGAGGAAGGTCGGGGGCTGCCCGTCAATCACGGCTGGGCTTACGCATCATCACTGCACGGCGGTTCCGCCAAGGGCAGGCGGACGTGGAAACAGGTTCCGACTCCGATCTCGCTTTGCACGTCGATCCGTCCGCGATGCTGCTCAATGATCGAATAGCAGATGGACAGACCGAGCCCGGTGCCCTGCCCGATCGGCGAGCGGGTATAGAAGGGATCGAAGATCCTGAGGAGGTCCGCCGCGTGGATGCCGACCCCGGTGTCGCTGATCTGCACCGAAACCTCGTCGCCCTTTTGGTCGACCTCGATGGTGAGCCGGCCGCCCGCAGGCATGGCCGCAATGGCATTGAGAAAGAGATTGATGAACGCCTGCTCGAGCAGACTCGGCACACCGCGCGCCCACAACGGCCGATCGCCGACCTGCATCTCGACCTCGATACGCGCGATCTGCGCCTGATGGCTCACGACCGAAAGGGCCTGCTTCAGCAGGGCAAGCGGCTCCACCAGGGTCATCTTCTCCATCCCGATCAGGGTTCCGTCCTCGCTCGACATGGGCGCGATGGTCCAGGATACGGCGAGCCCCTCACCCGATGCCGTGCTCAGCGTCCACTCCTCGCTCAGACTGCCCGGCAACACCGTCGCCCGGGACAAGGCCATCTCGACCTCCGGGCGTTCCGTCTCCGGAAAGAGCTCCGAGAATCCGCGGTGCATCACGACGTCCGCCGGGTAGCCGGTCAAGCGTGCGGCCGCGCGATCGAGCGGCCGCGGATGATCGGGATCGCCCGCGACCGTTTCAATCCAGTGATCGGATATCGTCATCGATGGCTCCAACAAAATTGTAGGGTGGCCATGGATCGGTCAAGAGCCCCGTCCCGCGCAGACTCGACGCGTCCTGCCGCAGACATTCGACAAAGTGTTCGCCCTGCGCACGCGGAACCAGGAAATACAACGAGAGCAACGATCGTCCGTCGATCTGCCCAAGCTCCTCGCGGACCTCTCGAAAGCACCCGGCCACCCGACCCTCGATGAGGCACCAGCCAGAGCGGCAGGGCTCCAAGGCAGCGACTAGCGCGCACCCATCCTCCACCCACCTACACCCACCTACACCCACCTACACCCAAACCAGACGACCGGTAGAGCGCAGCGAAACCCATCCTCCAAACCGCCGCCTTGCCGGGTTTCGGTCCGATGCGCTTGGCGCGGGCTGGATGGGTTTCGCTGACGCTCTGTCGGTGCCGGGAGTGGGGCGTTGGAGCGGGGAGGATCGGGTTTGGTTGACGGGGATGGTTTCCGGCAGCTCGGTTTGTTCAGCGCATTCGAAAGGGTGTCGCTGATGTGCTCGACCGACGGACAACGGAGATAGAAGTCACGCTGATCGCTTCCGCCGGCGTACACCCATGCCGTCAGTCCGTGCGTGACGGCGAACTGCACCGCTTCCTCGATCAAGGCCCGCCCCAACCCGTAGCGACGCCATTCAGGCGCGACGAAGACGCTCAGATGCGCATTGCGCGGTCGCTCGCAAAACGGTTTGAACCAACGCACCAAGCTCCAGCCGAGGATCTCGAATTCCGAGCGCGCCAAGAAGCACAGCGCCTGCTTCGGATGCTCGCGAAGAACGGCAAGCATGTGGGAGTCGCCGGTGCCGTCGGTGAGAATGCGCAGGCGATGGCGCTCCGATGACGTCAGCGCCGACAAAGGCTTTTCCTCGATCCGGACTTCGTATGTCGCGGGCGATCCTTCCGACGTGTGGACCGAGCCATCCGGACGTGTTGCGCCGTAGGGTTCCGGATCCCGGCACGCGACACGATCCCCGTCAGGCTGATCGCCCTGTTTTCCGCCGGACGAGACAGGGCCGCTCTCGGTGGGGCAACGCATCGGTTTCGGGGGCGGGCAGTCCGTCGATGCGAGGCCGGCGACAGGACGGCGAGCAGGATATACAATGTTGATGATAGGCATTGGAATCCGCCGGATTCAAAACAAGTTCCGTAAAGAGGTGTGACGAGGAGCGTGCCGCGAGCGCCGATGCCCGATCGGTAGCCGAGATCCAGGTGCAATGCCGCGATCCCGGCGCGGGTCCGCGCACCGGTCGACGGCACTCTCCTGACGCACCCCGGGGTCTATTGCCTGCGCACCAACGAGCCGACGTGGAATTCCGAGCAGCTGTGGCGGATCGACGTCATGCTCACCGACCTGGATGCGGTGTTCCGCTCCTTGAAGTCGGAGCTGGGTCTGCGCCCGGTCTACCATCAGACCGCGGAGCGGGCCGAGGGACACCTGTTCATCACCGTGCTGGCCTATCAGTTCGTCCAGATCATCCGGCGGCGCCTGCAGGCACACGGCATCACCGAGCTGTGGTCCAGCCTGCGCGCGATCCTCGCCGGCCAATGCCGGGGCACCGCCACCTTCCGCCGTCCCGACGGGCGCGCCCTGCATGTGCGCAAGGCCACCCAACCCGAACCGGCGCAGCTGGCGATCATCCGGGCACTGGGCAGCGACCCCACCCCGGGAGGTGTGCATAAAATGATTGTCTGATCCCGCATCCCGAAGAATGGCATGTTTGTAGTGCCACTCACCCACTTCTTCGTTTGGCGTAAGCCAATGAAAGTAAAGGAGTCTTAGGGTGAAGTGTTAAGCTTGAGCTAAGGAGACGAGTATTCCTGCCACCATTATCGTCGTCGAAGACGACCCGCGCATGAGTCGTGTCCTTGCGCGTCATCTGACGCACGCGGGTTACGCGGTGTCGGTCGCCGCCAACGGATCCGAGATGCGCCGACTCTATCGTCACGAGGGCGCGGATCTTGTGCTCCTGGATCTCAATCTGGATGCTGAGGACGGCATGGATCTGACCCGCGAGCTCGTCGGCTCCACCCCCGCTGCCGTCATGATCCTGACCGGACGCGATGATCTCCAAGATCGCATCGACGGCTTGGATGCTGGTGCCGATGACTACATCACCAAACCCTTCGAGGTCGAGGAGCTGCTCGCACGCATCCGAGCCGTCCTCAGACGGCACACGTTCGAGGCGAGCCGTCACGAGGCGATCCAACTGGGCACGGTGAGGCTCGACCCGAGCGCCCAGAGCCTGAGCGACCTGTCCAGCGGGGTCTCCCTGCGATTGACCGAGAAGGAATCCCGTATCCTGGAGACCTTGATGCGTCAGCACGGACGGGCCGTGAGCCGCGCACATCTGCTGCACCGCGAGCCCTTGACCCCGGAAGACCGCACGCTCGATGTCCACATCGGCAACATTCGGCGCAAGCTGCGTGACGGCGGTATCGGCACCCTCGTGATTTGGCCGGTACGCGGCCACGGCTACCGCCTGAGGCTCGAGAGCGAATGACCGATTCCGATGCCCCAACGGGGCTCACCTCGCGAGCCCGGGGCAACGCCCCGGGATAAGGATCCATCCAACTCAAGCCCTGAAGGGGCGGCCGAACGCTTCGATGTGTCTTCGATGTGTCGATCTTAAACCGCGTCTCAGCAAAGGTCGGAAAAATCCTTGAGCCTTGCCGTCGAATCCGTCGGCGAGTCATCCCCTTCAAAAAACGACGAAAGCGGTTTAGACTTCATCCGTCAACGAAACGGTTATGGACACTCGGACATGGATACTTGCCGCCGACCCTCGCGCACCTGCCCCCTCGACGCGACTGATTCTCCGGAACATGGCATCGGCGGTGACTGGTTCGCGCTCGGTGCCCTCTGCTTCACCGATCCGCTCGACCCCCGGCACCTGCCCCCGCTCGGACATCTCGGATTTCAGCTCGCCTGGCTGATCGGCTTCGCCACCACGTGGTTCTGTGCCTGGAGCAGCGGCGACGAGGATCCGGTCGACGACGATGTGACCCTCTACACCGCCATCACCGCGACGCTGCGCAATCACCCCACCCTGCTCTTGGAGATCATGGCGATCCCGTCGTTCGGCGAAAGCTGCGGCCCACACTGAGCGCACTGGCCAACCGAGCCGAACGAAAGGCTGCAGGAGATCCTGGACGCGGCGGAACGTACCGCACGGGGGCCTTGATCATCGTTTCGCCCATAACCCTAATCAAGCGTAGGGCATCACAACGTATGGTTTTGCAAATCCGAATGTTACGGCTACGTTACTTTACATTTCTTTACTTGAAACCGAAATCATACATGAATTAGTTTGTGTACGAGCATAATGCTCGGATATTCTGAACGGCACACGAAGGAAACGCTTCGCCCCCTAAACATAAAGAAAAGGATCAATCAAATGAATAGGGTACAACTTGTCACGGTGATCATCTTGGGGGCAGTTACCCTGTCCTCAAAGGTATCCTCTGCTCCTCCTGAAGGCACGGTTTCAATGCCGGTGGATCTGATTGCAGCGCAATCTCTGAGTACTGAGACTTACTGGTCCTCGGAGCGAATGGAGAAGGCGCTCCCGGTCGTGCTTCAAAGACGACCCGACACCGACAGCCAATCAATGCAGTCGACCGAGGTCTTTGAAACGCATTCCGATCCACCGATCCTCATCCCGGCCGCCCCCCATTTCCGAGGATTCGGATTTCGAGACGTTTGATACCTCGGCCATCGCACTCGACAGCGCGATGCCGAACCAAATTCAGTCAACCTTCGGCTCCCCACCAGCGAATCCTCAGGATGGGCCTTACCCCCCTTTTCAGCGCTGGAGCATGCAGGGTTCCTATCAGGTATGGCCTAGATCCATTCACGGAAAGCTCTTTCTGACGCTGGACGGAAAAGATCGCGTCTGCTCCGCAACCGTGATCGGACGCAGTGTAATCGCAACGGCTGCTCATTGCGTGAGCAATGGGCGGGGGACTTGGGGAACAAACTTCCTTTTCTGTCCGGGCTACAACCAAAGCGGACCTCTAAATGGAATAGGCTGCTGGGCGACGAGGGGTGTCTATGCGGCCAACGCTTATCATTTCAGGGGCGACTACGATTATGACTACGCCTGCCTGATCACCAACCCGACCGGAGACGAGCGCTTCAGCGCAATCGGGGATATCACCGGTTATTCCGGACTGACCTACAACTGGCCGTCATCCCAATTGACGATCGCCTTCGGTTACCCTGTAGCGGCTCCTTTCAATGGCGATGTCATCCAGCAGATTGCCTCGGTCGAGTGGTACGAGACCGATACGACGCCGGGCGATCAGGCGTCGAAATATATCGGAGGCGATCTTACCGCCGGTGCCGACGGAGGCGGATGGTTCCTGAGCTGGAGGCATCCTACGGCCGAGTTTCCGGATACCGACAACAATCGATTCACCGACCCTGCCGGGGCGATGAATGGCCCCTTCCTGAATGGCCTCACCAGTCACCGGCGGTGCCGTATGAACTGCAGCAATCCTCCATCCGCCGGGGCGGGTGAATTCTGGCAAGAGATGGGTTCGCCGGTTTTCCGCAGCACCGAGTCCGATAACCAAGATGCATCCGACATCTTCAACGCATGCCTGAGAAACCAGTAACACAGAGTCCCCTGTTCGCGTCATTTCAAGGATGAAGATGCTTGGCCCCAGCAAAGGACTCGCGCGTGGAGCGCTCCCGACCGCGGCGGCCGGGAGCACTCGATTCAGGGTGCGGGTAACCGCAGAGGTGTCGGGGTCCTCGGCAGCAGCAGTGGACCTTCGACGCGAAACCTGCGAAGGGCGGAATCGAGCCGTCGCGAGCGGTTTAGGCGAATCTTATGGTTTCGAACGTGCAAATCGAGACTCCGGTGGCCATCGGAGGTGTCGGCGGGAGCGGAACGCGCCTTATCGCCGAGATGTTGATGCGGGTTGGGTTCTTCCTCGGCAGCGACCTCAACGAATCTCTGGACAATCTTTGGTTCACGCTTGCATTTAAACCGCGCCCTGTGCGGTATGCGATGTTTTTGGATGGGATCGGCCCCGGCGGATTTCAGAGCCACTGGAGCCGGCGCGGTTTAAAGTATTAAAAAATATAAAATTTTAAACCGCGTCCCCCGCTAAGGGTCGTGGATTCACCAACCTTCGAGCTCACTCGAAAGTGAGCATCTCGCTCTGGACGCGGTTTAGAGGGCGTCCGGGACGGCACGGGATGCCCGACGTCCTCCTCACTGCGGCATACACTCCGGCTCACGCCCCGCGGCACGGGCCTGCCGATAGATCTCGACGGCCTGCTCCATGCCCGTGTCCAGCTCCTCCATGCGCGTGTCGTGGGAGGGGGAGAGGAAGGCCAACGGCTGACCCCGCCGGCGGCGGCCATGTTCCGCCAGAGCGCAACGCCGGCACGGGATCGAAGCCGGCCTGCGCCATCAGATCGCGGCCGATGCGAGCCGCCTCGCGCTCGTGGGTTCGGCTGTAGGGCAGCAGCAAACCGCACTTCGCCCCGATGCCCAGCGCCCCGCGCAGCACCTCGTGCTTGCGACTTCCCGGCTCCTCGGCGAACAGATCCACCAGCATCAGCCCGCCCTGGACCGCAAGCTCTTGGGTCAAGCGCTCGTTGGAGTGGTCCGCCAACACGTGCGCGATCTCGTGGGCGATGACGGCAGCTGGTCGGGCGCGTTGCCGGGGTCAGCAGAGCGAACCCCGGCATCCCCGGCGTTGCCCCCGCTGGGCAGGGTGTTGTTCCAACCGTATCTCGTCACGAATTGGAATGAATGACTCGGTTATCCAGCAGTATTCGCTAATGCATCGATGCGATAGCCCTGACATGGATTCACATTTCTTTACTGTAAAGCGGCAACCCGTTCGTTTAAATTATGCATCGCATGGGCCAGGCCAATCGTATCACATCAGAGCACACCGATATTAGGAAAGCGTGATGCGATTGCCCTAGACTTAGTAGGGTCTACTTCAGCAATCGAGACGAGCAGGCTGGCTTAACTTCAGGCAGAAATTGTCCTGATCTTGGCGCCCACTTCACTTATGTAATACTTGAGGGCCGATGATATGACCCGCAAAGCGTCTTTGTTGCATGCCGATCCGATTCACTTCTCGCCGATTTATCTTAGCGCAAACACTGTTTCCACAGAAAAGCTGCTCCCTTTTTATCGCTTTTTGAATATTTTTTTTCCGAAGATCGATTCCAGTCTAGTGAAGAAGATCATGGATATGGAGCGGCACGGCGAGCGACTGAAAGCAAACAGTTCTCCGGAAGAGCGGGAAAAGCTGATCCGGCAGATGAACTGTCTGAGTGTGAATATAGGCCTTGATCATCGATTGGTCCACTGTTGCTAAGCCGCCACAGGGACGAGGTACGGCTGCCTTGCCGGGCGCGGTCGTCGTCGCGCCGGTCGGGCGGGCCAGGGCATGCGCTCGAGCACCTGGTCGAACAAAGATGGGTGGGGCTGAGCGAAGAAGCGCTCGGCGGCCGTGGTGCCGTCGGGCCGCTTGATCGCAAAGTTGTGTAGGGCGGTCAAGACCTGCTGCTTGCGCGGGCTGAGTCGGTGATGCCCATGCTGATAGAGCGCGAGGAAGCCGTTGCGTCCCTCGACACAGGAGCTGCTGCGCTGGAACAGATCGGCACACTCCCCGGCGACCTGCTCGAGATGGTGACGGGTCTGCAGATCCAGCGACTGGATCGGGTGCGAGGGCTGCTGCAGCGGGGCGAGACGCTGCGCACTCAGTGCCCGGAGTCGATGACGCGGCTCGGCGCGGGTGCTGCGTGCGGCGACGCGCTCCAGATAGAGCGCCGGGATCAGGTCGTCGAGCATCGCCTGCTCGATCGCCGGTGCCAGGTCCAGCGCCTGTACCCGGGTGTTGACCATCATGAAGAAGAAGGTCAGCGTGGCGACGAGGCTATGGGTCAAGCGCTTCGCCTTGGCCAGATGTGCACGCAGGCGCTCGGACAGATCCGCTTCCTCGGCGATCGCCTCCAGGCGCGTAAACAGCGTTCCCAGACGCGCCTCCAACTGCTCGGGTGTTTGCGCCTGTCCCTGTTGGATCTCGTAGGGATGATCGACCTCGCTGAAAGCACCGATCAGGGCTTTGGCCTCGGCGCGGTGCGCGTGGGCCTGCTCGCGCGCGAGGCTGGCTTGGACGGAGGCGCTCAGCGCCTCGTCGATGCGCGCGGCGAACGCCGGCGGGCGTCCCGGGCCGTGGCGGCGCCGATGATAAGCCTGCTCGGCGGCGCATTCCTCTTGCCAGCGCGCCTTCGCCTCGGCCTCCGCCGTCTCGGCCTGCTGCTCGGCGCGCTTCAGCGACAGACTCATCGCCTGGCTCACCGCATGCTGCAGATGGAACAGGTCCGTGGAATGGTGTGCGTCCAGATCACGCTCGACATGCGCCAACAACCCCTTGGCCTCATCGCTGGTGCCTTGCACTACGGTGACATTCAGCCCCTCGAGCGCATCCTCGAGCGCCTGCGTCCAGGCCGCCGCCGAGCGCGCATCGCTCCTGTGCTCGAGCAGGATGAAGTTCGAGACCGCATCGCTGCCCACCAAACGCATGCCGTCTTTCCATGTCTCATCTTCGGCGATGCTCAGTGTGCGATGGGGCATGGCTTGAGCCAGCGTCCCGCGCAGTTCGGCGGCGGCGGTGACGATCTGCTCCTCCAAGTCGGTCTGGAAGGCCTGCTGCGCGCCGTAGGAGGCGCCGATGAACGCCGACAGTCCACTGCGCTCGAGAAAGTCGCAGACCACGCGCACGCCCGCGCCGCCCTGCTCGCTGATGCTCCAGTGTGCGGCAACCAGGATCCGGCGCAGCCACACCACGCCCTCGGGCGTCTCGACGAAGGCCGCCAGCGCCGCCGGTGCCGCCGGTGCCGCCGGTGCCGCGATCGCAGGGGGCGCGTTCCAGTGACGCAGGGTGCTGCGCGCCACGCCGGCGCCGCTGACCGCCGCGCGTTGACTCTGCCCATCCTGCTGGGCTTGCGCCACCGCATGCCGATGATTGGCGCGATCCAAGCGATCATGGATTGGCGTGGGGCGTCGATCTGCACTAGAGTCGACACAGGCAGGGGCATCGGACAACGGCATCTCCCTCGGTCAGTTTGCACTTCCAAGGGTACGCCTCCCCGGCGCTCCTGCCACTCCTTCATGGCGCTTGATCGCCTACCGAAACACTCCGTTTTGGACCAACCGATGATCAAGGCCTGAATATACAGCTGACGGTCAGTGATGAAGAAGAAAAGATAATGGAAATGTCTGTTCGCATTGTGCCCAGTGAAGTGCTGGAACGGGCGCAGCAGGGAAGGAATGATCTGATTCATTGTCCTCGCTTGAGCGATGATCTTGAGAAGCTGGTCGTCAAGTTGATCACAAAAGAGGTTAGTAGCCGGTTTGCGACTAAACTAGCGGACGGCTTCCAAGCGCTGACGGGGTTCAGGCAAGTGCCATCTTTTATTACCCAACTGCTTGAGATCGGGGCTCTCCCGTATTTCAGGAGAACGTATGGGTTATTTAAAAACAGGTATTTAAGCCAAATGCAACCGTACATGCGAACCCCGAAATTTGGACAGGTGTTCGAATACGGGTACGGCCACGAATGGCGCTAAGTTAGGCGCGCGCATTTTATAAACAATGAGCTGCGCGGGTCGCAGATGCGCGAAAAGACGAGAAGCCACCGTCGCGAGCCTGGAAAGCCGGGTGCGATGCCTAGGCTCAACAATCTCTTCATGGACCAAAAGGTAAGCAGTCAGGTCGGGGCTCCCTTGTTTGGCCCCGCGCAGATGGTGCACTGCCGGCGGAGAGGCGGAGCCTAACCCCTTCGGGAATGGTACACATGCGAAACGTGGTAAGCCCGATCGCCCCCGCAAGGACGGTGGACAGCGGCCCGCAAGGGTCGACCCGCGGGCGAGCGGGTAAAGGAAGCCGGAGGACTACCGGCCAACACCGCTTAGACGGATCGACATCCCCAAGAAAAAACGGAAGGCCTTTTTGCACATCGGCAAAAACTGCCGGGGCCGATCCCATCCAAAAACATCGCATACCGCACTGGGCGCGGTTTAAGTGCAGGACTGCGGACGCGATGTGCCTGTTGCCGACCCGACCTCGCGTGACCCCGCTTACCCGATAGCTTCGATCGGTCTTGCATTCCCAACAATAACGATTATCATTTGCTTTAAGGGAGGGCTCCCATGCCCTGCCCCGTCATCCCGATCACCTGATCGGGTCACCACGCCCTTGCCGGCGTGTTGACCCTGGAGCCATGGTCATGCGCGCGCTTCTCGTCAGTACGGTTGCAACAGGTGTCCTCCTGCTCGGTTTGATGGGCGCCCACACCGCGACACCTCCGCCCGGCGCCTCGTCCGCGCTGGATCGCACACCCGCTGCACGGCACGCCGGCCCGAACGCGTTGCCGGTGATGGGCCGCGCCGCCGAAGCGCAGAGCGCCTCATGAGCGCCCGGGTCGAGCACGCCGAGCATCCCGGGAGGTCGCTGCCGGGGCCCGACGGCCAAGACGCCGTCTTCAGCGCCGAGCTGTTCGACCCGGCCGGGGAGCTGCGCATCCTGCATCGCGGCCGGCTGTACCGGCTGCGCGTGGCCGGCGCCGGTCACCTCGAGCTCGTCGGGCCGAAGGGATCTTCGCGGTCAGCCCGTGTCTGCTGACGGATCGGCGTTCTCCGCAGCGATGCCCGAATGCGGCGCAGCCGTATGGGGGATTGCGGGACGCCGACGCGATCGCCCCGCTTGCCGCAATCCGAAGGCCCAAGACCGTCGGCGCGAGCGTCCCCGACACCCCGACGCGGTCCGGATCCACCACGACGCTGCGCCGGCCCCACGGAAAGAATCGGCCGTTCGCTCCTCGATAAATCGCTCTCGGCAATCGATTGAGATAAATCACTCGTCTTGGACGATGATCGCCATCGCAAAAAAACGACTTCTTGTGTTCATCGGCGATCGCTAATCTAGCGTCAACCTCATGCGAGGGACGACGCAACAACGGCCTTGATCATAGTCCCGGCCAGTGTGGCTGACGAACACGACTAAGTCAGGGCTTCCAGCCCTGATTCTGTAAGGCCAGGATGGCCTGACGACGCAGGCAGCCGTCCATGTGGTCGGAGTTATGACCAATGCCCGTAGCAACCACTGAACTCCGGAAGATCGCCCCATGATCATGATCAACGAGACCATGACCGCCCCCGCCATGCCGCGGCTGAACGAGCCGGCCCCGGCCTTCGATGCCCCGACCACCCATGGCCGCAAGATCCTGGAAGACTACCGCGGCAAGTGGCTGGTGCTCTTCACGCATCCGGCCGACTTCACCCCGGTGTGCACCACCGAGTTCATGGGCTTCGCCCGCCGCCATGCCGATTTCCAGGCACTCGACTGCGATCTGCTCGGCCTCTCCATCGACAGCCACTACAGCCACGTCGCCTGGGTGCGCAACATCAAGGAGAAGTTCGACGTGGAGATCGGTTTTCCGATCATCGCCGACCTCTCCATGCAGGTCGCCAAGCGCCTACGGCATGATTCAGCCCGGGCGAGCGATACCTCGGCAGTGCGCGCGACCTTCGTGATCGATCCGCAAGGCGTGCTGCGGGCCATGCTCTACTATCCGATGAGCAACGGCCGCTCGATCGACGAGATCCTGCGTCTGGTGAAGGCCATGCAGACCTCCGACGCCTACAAGGTCGCCACACCCGAGAACTGGCAGCCGGGCGAGCAGGTCATCGTCCCGCCGCCGGGCAGCTTGGACGAGGCGAACGCACGGGTGGCGAGCGGCGAGTACGACTGCGTGGAATGGTACTTCTGCAAGACGAACGCACGGGTCGCGGGCGGCGAGTACGACTGCGTGGACTGGTACTTCTGCAAGAAATCGCTCTGAGCCTGCGCATCGGGCTGGAATGACGCGCACAGCCCCGGCCGACAGGTCGGGGCTTTTGCGTTCGGGCGGTGAAGCCGCGAACAGGGTATCGCCGCATTGGCGAACGAACTGTTCGTTGATGAAGGCCAGCTGCGGCCATTCCGGGGGTGTACCACAGACACACCTCGCCGAGCAGGCGCAACGTCTTGGGCTGCCCGGACCATGACGATCGGCGCGGTCCCCGGCAACATCCCAAGTCCGTCACCGTCGCTCGGGGCACCTCGAGGCCCTCCCGCCGAGGCTCGGAAATGGCAACAGTCCGGTGAGGAAGGTCGGGGGCTGCCCGTCCATCACGGCAGGGCCGGGATTACGCCTCATCACTGCACGGCGGTTCCGCCAAGGGCAGGCGGACGCAGAAACAGGTTCCGACGCCGACCTCGCTTTGCACGTCGATCCGTCCGCGATGCTGTTCAATGATCGAATAGCAGATGGACAGACCGAGCCCGGTGCCCTGCCCGATCGGCGAGCGGGTGTAGAAGGGATCGAAGATCCTGAGGAGGTCCGCCGCGTGGATGCCGACCCCGGTGTCGCTGAGAAGCACCGAAACCTCGTCGCCGTCTTGGTCGACCGCGATGGTGAGCCGGCCGCCCGCAGGCATGGCCGCCATGGCATTGAGAAAGAGATTGATGAACGCCTGCTCGAGCAGACTCGGCACACCGCGCGCCCACAACGGCCGATCGCCGACCTGCATCTCGACCTCGATACGCGCGATCTGCGCCTGATGGCTCACGACCGAAAGGGCCTGCTTCAGCAGGGCAAGCGGCTCCACCAGGGTCATCTTCTCCATCCCGATCAGGGTTCCGTCCTCGCTCGACATGGGCGCAATGGTCCAGGATACGGCGAGCCCCTCACCCGATGCCGTGCTCAGCGTCCACTCCTCGTTCAGACTGCCCGGCAACACCGTCGCCCGGGACAAGGCCATCTCGACCTCCGGGCGTTCCGTCTCCGGAAAGAGCTCCGAGAATCCGCGGTGCATCACGACGTCCGCCGGGTAGCCGGTCAAGCGTGCGGCCGCGCGATCGAGCGGCCGCAGATGATCGGGATCGCCCGCGACCGTTTCAATCCAGTGATCGGATATCGTCATCGATGGCTCCAACAAAATTGTAGGGTGGCCATGGACCGGTCAAGAGCCCCGTCCCGCGCAGACTCGACGCGTCCTGCCGCAGACATTCGACAAAGTGTTCGCCCTGCGCACGCGGAACCAGGAAATACAACGAGAGCAACGATCGTCCGTCGATCTGCCCAAGCTCCTCGCGGACCTCTCGAAAGCACCCGGCCACCCGGCCCTCGATGAGGCACCAGCCAGAGCGGCCGGGCTCCAAGGCAGCAACTCGCGCGCAGCCCATGTGCAGAGTATCGGCGCTTTCCCGACTGCATTACCCTGAGAGCCCGCAACCGAAAGTGCACCGATGTGCGTTTCGATGGACGCCGACCGAAGCCCGTCCCCGACATCTTGGAAGAGCGGCTGCATGCCAGGACCTGATTAAACCGCGTCCAGAGCGACATGCGTCGTTTTCATGTTGTATTCGGCCTTGGGGATTTCACCGACCTTTGCGGAGACGCGGTTTAATCAGGTAACCCTTCATAAATCTTTACTTGCAGCAATCGAGTTTGGCTTGGCCTAATGCCCTATTGTCTCGAAGCGCCTTGACTCCGCCGGGTGCACTGCCATCGCCCGAGAATAGGCGAGGAGTCGGGATCGACGTCTTGTCCCGAAAGGAGAGTCACCATGCGTTTGATCTGTCTCGATGACGATCCTCGAATCGAGGCCGTTCTGGGACGTTTCCTGAAGCGGTTCGGGCATGCCGTGGATTTCCACGTGTCGATCGCCTCCTTTAAGGCCGCGCTTGCGTCCGATTCCCCCGAGCTTGTCCTCCTCGATCTGGGTCTGGGCCGGGAGAACGGCATCGATGTCATCCACTGGCTGTCGGAGACCCACCCCGGGATTCCCCTCGTTCTCCTTTCCGGACATGGCGACGATCTGCTCGATACCGCGCGACGCATCGCCCGCTCGACCGGAATCGAGGTCCTCGGGGCGGTCTCCAAGTCCCGGATGGTGAAAGATCTTCCCGCAATCCTGCAGAGGGGCGTCAAGGCGGCATCGCAAAGGCCGCACCAAGACCCGCAAGCCGGGGCCGGCATCACTCGGCAGGATCTGGAATGGCAGATCCGGAGCGGCGGTATCGTCGCGTATTTTCAACCCATCGTCGCGCCGGCCGACGGGCGGTTGAAGGGCGCGGAGGTGCTCGCGCGCCTGCGGCTGCCGAGCGGACAGATCCTCGGTGCGGGCGAGTTCATTCCGCTCGCCGAATCGAGCGGGCTCATCTACGAGGTCACCGAGACCCTGTTCGAGCGCCTGATCGAGTCGCGCGAGACGCTTGCCGCGTCGGGTCTGACCTTCATCGCGGTCAACCTCTCGCCGCTGATCCTGCAGCAGGAACGGGCCTTGGTCTTGGTGCGCCGCTTGGTCGACGGGCTCGGGGGAATCTGCGCCGTCAAGATCGAGATGACCGAGAGCGCGGCAACCGCCTATCCCGACATCGTGCGCAGCGTGGCGGCTCAGATCCATCTGATGGGCGTGTCGTTGGCGATCGACGATTTCGGGATCGGCTATTCCTCGATGCGGGCGCTCGCCGAGCTCCCGTTCGACACGTTGAAGATCGATCTGTCGTTCGTCTCGGAGATGTTCGATTCACCGAAAGCGCTGAAATTATTGCGCGCCATGATCAGTTTCGGTCAGACGCTGGAGCTGCAGGTGGTTGCCGAAGGGGTGGAGACGGAGGCGCAGCGGCGCTTGTTGCTTGAAGCAGGCGTCGATTTCGCGCAAGGCTATCTGTTCGGAAAGCCCATGACAGCGGAGTTGCTGGCGAGCAACTTCTCCGTGCCGAAGACGGATGCCAATTCCGAACCCGGGTCTAAACCTGACCCGGACCCGGACCCGGACCCGGACCCGGACCCGGACCCGGACCCGGAGCCGGAGTCTTCGCTCGTGCCGAGCGAGCCGACCGGGCGCATCAACGGGGGCGAGATCGGGCGAACCATCATGGTCGTCGATGACGACCAACGCATGCTGCATGCCATCGCACGCATGGTGACGGCCTGGGGTTACCGCTGCGAGACCTTCACGGATGCACGCACCGCATTGCAGCTCTGCGAAGACGCGGCCCCTGCACTGCTGATTGTCGATATTTATATGCCGGAGCTCGACGGGTTCGAGGTGATCAAGCGGATGCGCCAAATCGCGCCCTCGACGCGCATCGTCGCGGTGAGCGGTGATGTGGTCCGCGGGCACCACACCAACGTCCTGGACATGTGCCGAGTCTTGGGTGCGGATGCAATTCTGCAGAAGCCGATTGCCCCGGAACGCCTCGAAGCGACGCTCGAGCGTTTGATCGGTGGGCCGGATCAGCGCGAGTCGGGCGGTGCGCCCGCCGGGTCCGCAGCGGGTCGAGGATCCGCAGAGCGATGACCGCGCCGCGGTCCCGTAGCGCCGGGCCGCTCGGTCCGGCCCTCAAGGGCATGGGCATCCCGGATGTCGCTAGGGAAAGGTGCAAGAACAAGCAAATGCGGAGCGACAGGAGTGAAACAGCCGTCCAGCCTCGCCGACCCGGCTAGCCCCGGCGCTGCCATGAGTCGGGTCCACACCGTTGCCCTCACGCTCCTGCTGGCCGTGCTCGCCCTGGCCGGCAACCATTTCAACCTCACGCTCTTCTTCGGTCTGGACATCCTCTTCGGGTCCGTGGCCGTGCTCTTGGCCATTGTCTGGCTCGGGACCCGTGCCGGCCTGATCGTCGCCGCCGCCTCCGGTGTCTATACCTATTTCCTTTGGGGTCATCCCTTCGCGTTGCTGATTTTTCTGGCCGAGGCGGCCTTCGTGGGCTGGCATCGGGATCACGCGCGACGACGCGCCCGCGAGGTGCCGATGCTCGGTCTCTCGGTGGCGCTCTATTGGGCTTTGCTCGGCGTCCCCCTGGTTCTGCTCTTCTATCGTCTGGTCATGGGGATGGTCTGGCACCAGACCCTGGTGGTCGCGGTCAAGCAGTCCCTGAACGGTATCCTGAACGCGGCCTTGGCGGGGCTGGTGATCATGGTCGTCGCCGCGGCGAGACGTCGCCCGGGCAGCCTCTCGACACGAGAGGTGTTGTTCACGCTCTTCCTCTTGGGGTTTCTGCTGCCGTCGATCTTCCTTGTTGCCTGGGAGAATCGTGATCTCAAGGACCGTTTGGAGCAGGATCTCGCCGATCGTCTGAGGATTTTCGGTGTGCTCGCCATTCACGATCTCGGCAGGGCCCCACCCGCAACCACGAGCGAAGCGGCCCGGATCCTGAGCCATGTACAGGAGATGACCCGGCTCTTCGGCAACACACTGCCCGATTCCGCCAAGCTCGAGGTGCGTCCGATCGGGCTGTTCGGGGGCATCGGGCCGACCGCGGGTGCGTCGCAGCGGCGCGTCGCCCGAACCGCGGCGGAGGATTTGATGATCCTCGTGCCGGAGGATTGGCATCCCTCGCGGATGGCGCTCTGGCGGCAGGCGCGCTATCGCATGATCCTGCCGCTTACCGACCCGACAGTGGGCGCGGGTCTGTCGATCGAGCTCAGTGCGGCCCCGCTGATCGAGGAGCTGCAGCGCACGGTGCTGCGTCTGCTGACGCTCCTCTTGGCGATCGCCGGGATCGCGATCCTGCTGGCCGACCGATTCGCCGTGCTGCTGGTGCGTCCGTTGAAGCAGCTCGTGCAGATCGCTGCCGAGGTGCCCGCTCGGGTCGTCGCGGGCGAGACCCTGCCCATCCCGTCGCCCGGGCTCTTGGCCGAAGGACGGACACTGATCGACGCCTTCGGGGTCATGGCCAACGGCCTCGCCGAGAGCTTCGCACGGTTGGCCGCGAGCGATGCGTCGCTGCGCGAGGCGCAGGCAATCGCGCATCTCGGCAGTTGGGACTTCGATTACGTCAGTGGCCGGCTCGCCTGGGACGTCGAGACGTTTCGACTGCTCGGGTATGCGCCCGACGCCGTCACGCCGAGCCTGGAGGCGTTTTACGCGGTCTTGCCCGAGGAGGATGGCGTGCGCGTCCGGGCGGCAATGGAGGCCGTCCTCACCCGCCCCGATGGTCTTTTTGCCGTGGAGCATCGGGTGCAGGGTCTCGACGGCGTGCAGCGGATTCTCCGCGCGGAAGGTCGAGCGTATTTCGCCGATGACGGAACACCGTTGCGTTTCTCCGGAGCTGCCCTCGATATCACCTCGCAGCGCGCGGTCGAGGATGCCTTGCGGGCGCAGGAGGAGCGCTATCGTCTGGTCGTGGAGAACATCGACGATCTGGTGGTCCGCACCGATGCGCACGGTCGATTCGCGTATGTCAGCCCCTCCTATTGCAGGCTCTTCGGTCGCGACGAGGCCGAGCTGATCGGCCATCACTTCATGCCGCGCGTCCACCCCGAGGACAGAGAACACACGGCGGAGGCCATGCGTACGCTGCAGAACCCGCCTTACACCTGTCGGATCGAGCAACGCGCCGAGACGGCGCTGGGTTGGCGGTGGCTGCAATGGGTCGACCGCGGCGTGCTCGACGCGGAGGGCCGCGTCGACGCGATCGTCGGGATCGGGCGAGACATCACCGAGCGCAAGGCCGCCGAGTCGGCGCTGGCGGAGGAGCGTCGCCGTCTCGCCGACATCATCGCAGGGACACAGGTCGGGACCTGGGAGTGGGATCTCGTCACCAATGCATTGACGGTGAATCCGCGCTGGGCCGAGATGATCGGCCGCCGCCTCGAGGATCTCGAGCCGACCACGATCGAGACCTGGCGGATGTTCTGTCATCCCGAGGATCTCGCGAGGTCCGAGAGCGCGGTCGCGCGGCATCTCGGCGGCGAGACCGACCAATACCGTTGCGAGCTGCGGATGTTGCACGACGACGGCCGTTGGATCTGGGTGCAGGATCAGGGGCGCGTCTCGGCGCGCGACGCGCACGGTCGGCCGCTGCGCATGGCGGGTATCCACGAGGATATTACCGTCCGCCAAGAGGCCGAGATCGAGCTGATGCGGCGCGAGTCCCTCGAGCGCGAGCTGCTCGGGCTGGCCTCGGCCTTCGTCGAGGTCTACGACGAGGATCTCGACCCGCTGGTCAACCGAACCCTCGAGCGGCTCGGCGGCTTAACCCGATCCGATCGGGCCTATGTGTTCCGATTCGATCGCGTTGCCGACACCATGAGCAACAGCCATGAGTGGGTCGCCCCGGGGATCGAGCCGATGATCGGGCATCTGCAGCAGATGCCGATCGAGCACTTCTCCGCCTCGATGCAGCTCCTCGAGTCCGGACAGGCCGTTGTCGTCCCGCGGGTGGCGGAGCTCCCGGACGCCTGGGCCAGGGAGCGCGAGGTCCTTGATCTCCAAGCGATCCTGTCGGTCGTGCTGGTGCCCCTGCTGCAGAATGATCTCCTGATCGGTTTCGTCGGCTTCGATGCGGTGCAGGCGCCGCGGGACTGGTCGGAGGCGGAGGTCCGCTTCCTGCGGGTCTTTGCCAGCATCCTGGTGAGCGCGTTCGAGCGCGCCCGTAGCTACTCGGAGCTTCGCGACAGCAACCGGCGCTATGACCAGCTCGCGGTGCAGAGCCGGATCGTCAGCTGGGAGGTCGACGCCGAAGGTCTCTACACCTATCTCAGTCCGGCGGTCGAGGCCGTCTGGGGCTACCGCCGCGAGGCGCTGGTCGACCGGAAGCACTTCTTCGATCTGGTGCCCGAGCTGTTGCGGGACAGCGTCAAGGCCGAGGTCATGCCGGGTTTCGCGCGCTTGGATCACTTCACCGACCTCGTCAATCCCATCCGTTGCGCCGACGGCTCGACGATCTGGGTCCTGAGCAACGCCGTTCCGGTCGTCGCCGAGGACGGCACGCTGCTCGGCTACCGTGGCACGGATGTCGATATCACCGAGCGGCATCGGGCACAGGAGCAGCTCGAGCAAAGCGAGGCCCGTCTGAGCGCGGTCGTCGAGAATGCGCCCATCGGGATCGCGATCGCGGATCCCGACGGGCGAGTGCATCTGGCCAATCGCGCGCTCGGCGAGTTTCTCGGCTATGCCCCGCAGGATCTGCTCGGGATGCACTTCGACGAATTCACCTGTCCGGACGATGTGACGACGGAGCTTGACTTGTTTCGGGAGCTTGCGGCGGGACAACGCAACCTCTACCGCATGACCAAGCGCTATCGCAAGGCCGACGGGACGATGGCGTGGGGTGATCTGCGGGTCGTCTTGCTGCCCGGTCGGGCCGAGGATCGGCCCATGGCGCTCGGGATGGTCGAAGACATCACCGAGTTTCAGGCCGCGACCGAGCGCAAGCGCGAGCTCGAGGCGGTGCTGCTGCACTACACCAAGAACCTGGAATCGCTGGTCGATCTCGCCAGCCGGGCCTTGCCGGCGAGCGAGGAGCTTCGCGCCCTCCTGCAGATGGGGTGCGAGGGGCTGGGTATGGCTGCCGCCGACATCGGAGCGATCGGAGCGGACCGGACCTATCGCGCGGTCGCCCGTTATCCGCACGCCGATGGATCGCAAGTCGGGTCTGTCCCCGCGGCCTGCGTCGGGCTGGACGCGGACGCGCAGGAGCCCGGTATCCCGCACATCTTGGTCGGCTCGCAGCTGCCCGAAGGGGCTCGGCAGGCAGGCTACGTCTCCTGTGTGCGCATGGCGTTGCAGTGGACCGGACCCGGCGGTCGGGCCAGTGCCCTGGTGATCAGGTTTTGGGGACGCGCCGACTTTCGCGCGCTGTCGGGTCCGGACCGAGAACTGGTTCGGCTGATCGGTCAGCGCATCGTCGCTTCGCACTACGAAGAGCAACTTCAGGCCGCACTGATCGGCGCGAAGGAGCGCGAGACCATCGGTCATCTCGCGAGCGGCGTGGCGCACGACTTCAACAACCTGCTCGGGGTGATCGACGCCAACCTCTATTATCTCGAAGCCATCCTGAGCGGCGAGCAGGGCGACCCCGAGGTGGCACAGGTCATCGAAGAGACCCAGAGTGCGCTCGGTCAAGCGAAGGTCGTCACCTCGGGCATGCTCTCGCTCAGTCGCGCAGGCGGCATCGTGCCGGAGAGCGTGGCGCTCGAGAAGACGATTCGCGAGCTGGTGACGATCCTGAGACAGCTCCTCCCGGCCAAGATCAACCTCAATCTGGATCTCGAGCCCGGACTCGCGGCCATGAGCAATTCCGCGTTCCTCCAGGCCGCGTTGCTGAACCTCGTCCTGAACGCGCGCGATGCGATGCCCGATGGCGGGGATCTGCTGATCGCCGCACGGACCGTCGCGTGGGATGCCCCTGTCCCGCTGGCGGTCGGTCGACTCGATCCGGGCGAGTACGTCCAGATCCGCGTTGTCGACACCGGCTGCGGGATGGCCGACGAGGTCCTGGAGAGGCTCTTCGAGCCGCTGTTCTCGACCAAGGCCAAACAACGCGGGCATGGGCTCGGCATGTTCATGGTGCAGGAGTTCGTCATGCGCTCCGGTGCGGGTCTGGCCGTCTCCTCGCAGGTCGGTCGGGGCACCGAGTTTCGTCTCCTGATGCCGATCGACCACCAAGAATCCCAGCAGCTCGACCTGACAGCGTCGTCAAACGCGCCTTCGACCAAGCCCCTGCTGCGGGTCCTCGTCGTCGACGACGACCCGCGTGTCAGGGACTCGGTCGGGCGATTGCTGATGTTGGACGGCATGCTGGTCTCGTTCGCCGAGAATGGCCAAGACGCCCTCGATCGCTTGCGACGCGATGCCGACTTCGACCTGGTGTTGTCGGATCTGGCGATGCCCGTTCTCGACGGCGCTGCCCTGTGCGCCGCGCTGGCGCAAGCGTTTCCGGATCTGAAGGTGATCCTGATGACCGGCCAAACCCCGTCGGCCTTCTCGCTCGAGGCCTTGCCGGACGCGCCGCGCGTGCTGCGCAAACCCATCGATCACGGCGCGCTTCGCGCCGCGATCGCGGAGGTGAGCGCCCGAGTCGGCTCCTGACCCTAGAGGGATGCGACGGGGATCTCTTTACATTTCTTTGTTGGAGCCATCGATGACGAAATCCGATCACTGGATTGAAACGGTCGCGGACGATCCCGATCATCCGCGGCCGCTCGGTGGAATCATGTTTCGAACCCTTTTCGACGCCATCCCGTCATCGATCCTGGTGGTGGACGGTCGTCTGCGTATCGTGATGGCCAACCGCAATTTTTTGCGAAAAGGCAATCGCACCGACGCGGAGACCATCGGTCGGCGTTTCGAGGAGGTCTTTCCTGCGGCGATCGTCGAGCGGACCGATATCCTCGACTGCGTACGACGTGTCTTCGTGAACAGCGAGCAGAGCGCCTCCCGGCGGATTACCTTCCGTGCCCCGGGGATGGCCATGCGGACCTATTATTTTCGGGCGTTGCCGTTGCCGGCGAAGGGCAAGGTCGCGCATGCCATGTTTCTGATGGAGGACATCACCGAGCAGGAGCGTCTCAGCAAGGATATCCAGCGTGTCGAGCGTCATCTCGCCAGCGTGGTCGAGAGTGCGAGCGATATCCTGGTCTCCACCGACACCGACGGGCGTATCCTCAGTTGGAATCGCGCGGCCGCACGCTTGACCGGCTACCCGGCGGACGTCGTGATGCACCGCGGATTCTCGGAGCTCTTTCCGGAGACGGAACGCCCGGAGGTCGAGATGGCCTTGTCCCGGGCGACGGTGTTGCCGGGCAGTCTGAACGAGGAGTGGACGCTGAGCACGGCATCGGGTGAGGGGCTCGCCGTATCCTGGACCATCGCGCCCATGTCGAGCGAGGACGGAACCCTGATCGGGATGGTTGCGGCGGGTCGTGATCTGACCGAGCGCTACCGGATGCAGTCCGAGCTGCTGCGGTCCCAGAAGCTGGCGGCACTGGGCGTGATGGCGGGCGGGATCGCCCATGAGATCCGCAACCCGCTGGCGGTCTGCTCCTCGGCGGCCCAGTTTCTGCTTGACGACTCCTTGGAGCCGGAGCTGCAACGCGAATGTGTCGAGAAGACGATCGCAGGTGTCGGCAAGGCATCCGAGATCATCGAGAATCTCCTGCGCTTTGCGCGCCCTTGCGCCGTGGAGAAGATGACCCTGGTGGAGCCGCTTGCCCTGCTGAAGCAGGCCCTTTCGGTCGTGAGCCATCAGGCGCAGATCGCGCGTATCGAGGTCGAGATGCAGGTCGGCGATCGGCCGTTGTGGGCGCGCGGTGTGCCGAGTCTGCTCGAGCAGGCGTTCATCAATCTCTTTCTCAATGCCATTGCGGCCATGCCTGCGGGCGGCCGGCTCACCATCGAGGTCGACCAAGACGGCGACGAGGTTTCGGTGCTTCTCAGCGACACCGGGGTCGGCATCCACGCGGCGGACCTCCTCAGGATCTTCGATCCCTTCTATACTCGCTCGCCGATCGGGCAGGGCACCGGGCTCGGTCTGTCCATCTGCTATTCGATCATTGAGCAGCATCGCGGACGGATCGACGTGCAAAGCGAGGTCGGCGTCGGAACCTGTTTCCACGTCCGCCTGCCCTTGGCGGAACCGCCGTGCAGTGATGAGGCGTAAGCCCGGCCCTGCCGTGATGGACGGGCAGCCCCCGACCTTCCTCACCGTCGACGACGAGCCTGCGATCAACTGGATCCTCGGGCGTCTGATCGCATGCAGAGGTTTCCCCGTCGATCACGCGCTCAGCGGGCGAGAGGCGATCAAGCTGTGTCGTCGCAACCGCTATCGGGTCGTCTTCGTCGATGCCAAGCTCCCGGATATCCTCGGCACGACCCTGGCCTGTCAGCTCCGGCAGCACTTGGAAGAACCGGTGATCGTGATGATCTCGGGGTATTTCTTTGCCGACGGTCCGACGGTCGAAGAGTTGATTCGGACCGACATGATCCAACACTTCGTCGCCAAGCCGTTTCTGCATCGCGACATCCTCGACATCATCGATCGCATCGCCTTGTCGTGGCCCCGCGTATAAAAAACCCGGCCACGTCGCCAGCGATTTGAATCCTGCCTCATCGATTCGTTGAAGCCCGCGATTCATCACGGAAAGAATCGCGAACCTGTGGCTCTTAAACCGCGTCCAGAGCGAGATGCTCACTTTCGAGTGAGCTCGAAGTTTGGTGAATCCACGACCTTTAGCGGGGGACGCGGTTTAAAATTTTATATTTTTTAATACTTTAAACCGCGCCGGCTCCAGCGGTTCTGAAATCCGCCGGGGCCGATCCCATCCAAAAACATCGCATACCGCACTGGGCGCGGTTTAAACAGACGCAGTCGCCGTCATGATTCCTGTTGATAATTCGCAATCCCTTGATCTCGATTGATAATTCGCACCCTCGAAATGCTTGGTGTGGCGCATCCTGTCTATGGAGCAGCCGCCATGACTATGGTCTCTGCTCCATACTTTTATTGCTTCAATCGAGCGAATGACCAAATGCGCAGCCAATCAAAACGAGCAACCCATTGCTTTTCAAGTCTATAAATAATCTGCGTTGGCCTTGGGAATTCTGGCATGGCGTATGCTCTATAATAATCAAGCAACCCGATAGGCAGGACGCCTAACGAGGAGTCGCAAGGATCATCGAGGGTATCCGATGACTGAGCGACTTCGTTGGGGCCGGGGTAAAGGGAGCTCGGGATTCGACCCAGGCCTGCCGGGTTCGCTTACAACGCACATCAGTGTATTCGTCCAGACTCTTTTATTAGGACTGAGATCATGGCAAAAGTAGCAAACTCCACCGACTCCTCCAGTCTCGCCGAAGTCGTTGACCGGATCCTCGACAAGGGCATCGTGATCGACGCGTGGGTGAAGGTCTCCCTGGTCGGCATCGAGCTGTTGGCGATTGAAGCCCGTGTGGTGATCGCCTCCGTCGAAACCTACCTCAAGTATGCAGAGGCCATCGGCCTCACCGCTCCGGCAGCTGCTCCGGCTTGATTTAGGGGCTAGCACCTCGGGAGATGCCGCTCTCATGCTCGGGGAATCGCCCGAGGCGGCATCTCCCGCCGGGTCAGGCGGCCGTCCACGCCGAGCCCGGTCGTCGGGTTGCGCGGTGACCCGCTTGCTCGGGGTCGGATTCCGCAACCTGATACAAGGAGCATACCATGGGCCAATTTACCGAAGACATGGGGCGGCTGCGCGACGAGATCGCATCGGACCGCACCAACCGTCATACCCTGATCGCCGAGACTCGCGAGGAGATTTCGGCCAGCGCACTCGCCTTCATGACCGACCTGAAGGACAGCGTCGAGACACTCCAGAGCCGGTTCCGCGCGGATTTCGCCGAGATGGCGCAGTCCAACCGGGCGGACCGCAACGCCTTCATGACCCATCTAGGCACCGATGTCGCCAATCTCCGTGTCGAGGCCGCCGCGCAGCGCGAAGCGGGTCGCCGGGCCTTCATCGAGTCGGCCGCCGAGGCGCGTGCGGAACGGGCCAGTCAAAATGCCGCGATGCGCGAGGATGTTGCGCAACTGCAGGATGGTTTCCGCCGTACCAGAGGCGAGATGGCCACCGAGGTACGGGCTGCCGGAGAGGCCTTCGTGTCCGACATCGTCGATGCCGTCACGGGACTCAGGCGCGACACCATTCAACTGGTCGATGATCTAAGTCGCGAACGCGCCTCCGCGCGCGAGGCTTGGCGTGGCGGCATGCCGAAGGCCCCGCCGCCGCCTGCCCCCGTGGTCCGTCCGAAGGCGCCGGCCAAGCCGATGGCCAAGGCGGCGCAGCAGCCGGGCGACCCCGTCGAGTCGATGGCCAAGCCGCAGGACAAGCCGGCTAGCCGGAGCCGAAAACGGCTCGGGCCAGGGACGAGGGATCCAAGACGGACTGACCCGGCACGACCGGGCGAGCCTCTGTGAATCCACCACTGCACGGGGTCCGGGAGGCCCCGTGCCCAATCGATGCCAGGACAAGACACATGAGCGCCCAACCCCTGCAAGATGCCAGCGAGGTCTCCGCCTTGAACAACGACAACGTGCAACCCGAGGCGAGCGAGACCTTCGTTTGCACCCCGTCGGTCGAAGCGCTCGCGGAGCGGGCATCCGCCTATCTGCAGGCCGGCTACCCCGTCCATCTCGCAGGCCCCGCGGGAACAGGCAAGACCACCTTGGCCTTCCATGCCGCGGCGAAGCGCGGCCGTCCGGTCAAGCTCATTCACGGCAACGACGAGCTGGGGCTCTCCGATCTGGTCGGCCAGGACAACGGCTACCGGCGCAACACCCTGGTCGACAATTACATTCACTCCGTGGTCAAGACCCAGGAGGAGGTTCGAACCTTCTGGATCGACAACCGGGTGACGACCGCTTGCCTCAACGGCGAGACCCTGATCTACGACGAGTTCAACCGGTCCCGCCCGGAGGTCAACAACCTCTTTCTGAGTATCCTCGGCGAGGGCATCCTGAATCTCCCCAACCGTCGCCAGCAAGGCGCCGGATATCTCGAGGTCCATCCTGAGTTTCGGGTCATCTTCACTTCCAATCCGGAGGAGTATGCGGGTACGCACAAGACCCAAGATGCCCTGATGGACCGGATGATCACCATGAAGATCAGTCACTACGACCGCGAGACCGAGATCCAGGTCACCAGAGCCAAATCGGGTCTGCCGCTGAGCGAGGTCGCCATCGTGGTCGATATCGTCCGCGAGCTGCGCGGGCAGAGCGTCAACCATCATCGCCCGACCTTGCGCGCCTGCATCGCCATCGCGCGCATCATGGCGGATCGCAAGATCAGCGCCCGCTCGAGCAACAGCTTTTTCCGCGACATCTGCCGCGACATCCTCGATATGGACTCGGCCAAGGTCCGCCGCGACGGCAATGCCTTGAGCGAATCGCCGGTCGACGACGTCGTCGCCACCATCAGCGGCCGGTCGCGCCGACCCAAGATCGTCGCGCCCAAGGGCCTCGACAAGGAGGCTTGAGATGTCCAAGTTCACCCAGCCCTCGCGCAGCGTGCGGGACATCAAGACCCTCGCGGGCATGGCCGACGATGTGCGTGCCCCGCACAAGCTGTACATGCGTCTGTTCGCGCTCGAGACCGAGCGCCACCGGCGGCTCCAGGAGCGCGCCAGTGCCATGCTGAGAGTCGACACCATCGATGCGCGTTGCGCCGAGATCGGCGCGGAGATGGAGCAACTGCTGCAGATCCTCGGCGTGGAAGCCGTTGCGCCGGGAGATCTTCCGGGTAATGCTCGGGCGGGTTCCGGCCGCGGCTCGACGCCGCCGTCTGCTCAAGCACGGGGCAAACGCATCGGCGTGGGGCGCCAGGGCACCTCGGGTGCAACCTCGGTCGACGAGACCGTTAAGATCCGCTATTGAGTCGACCAGCTTAAGAGTGCACCACATGAATATCCGCTGTATGTCCTGCGGCCATTCGATCGAGCTCGGCAGCGCCTACGAGACCTATCAGGGCCCCCTGCGATGCGTCGTTTGCAAGACGCTGATGACTGTTCGCATCGAGGAGGGGCAACTGCGGTCGATGGCGCCGGCCGATACGCTCGTCGTGCCCGAACCACCGCAACCGATCGTCGCCAATCCCAACTGAGCCCGGGTGGGGCCGCCCGCCGACACCTGAGCGAGAGATCCAACGATGCAACAGGTAAGCCAACAGACTACCGCAATGGGTCGGTACATCTACGCGATCATTTCCGATCGGGGCGAGCAGTCCTTGGGGCGGATCGGGCTCGACGAGAACGAGGTCTACACCGTCGGAAACGGGTATGTCGCCGCGGTCGTGAGCGATCTCTCGGGCGGGCGCATCCGTCCCCAGCGGCGTAACATGGCCGCGCATCAGGAGGTACTCAAACACCTGCTGCGCGAGGTCACCCCCTTGCCCGCGGCCTTCGGTTTGCTGGCCGACGACGAGGCCGCGATCATCCGCATCCTGAAGGACAACCAAGACGCTTTTCTGAGTCAGCTCAAACGGGTGGATGGCGGACTGGAGATGGGGCTGCGCATGTCCTGGGACGTCCCCAACATCTTCGAGTATTTCGTCGGCGCACATCCGGAGCTGCAGGAGCTGCGGGACGATTTCTTCCGCGACGGGGGCAACCTGCCCCAGGATCAGATGATCACGCTCGGGCGAAGCTTCGAACGTCTCCTGGAGCAGGATCGCGAGGAGTACACGGAGCAGGTCGAGTCCGTCATGCGCCGTTGCTGCCGCGAGATCAAGCGCAATAAGTGCCGCACCGAGAAGGAGGTCATGCATCTGGCCTGTCTCGTCGATCGCGACGCCGCCGGGCGCTTCGAGCAGGCCGTCCTTGACGCCGCGCGTCCCTTCGACAACAACTACGCCTTCGATTTCAACGGACCTTGGGCGCCCCACAACTTCGTCGAGATGGACATCCAGGTCTGACGGCGTAATCTGTTCTGCAATTGGGGTCGCAGCGGTGCCGATGGTGCAACGGTGGTCCCCTCGGAGGTAAACCGTGTTGATCGTCGACGATCTTCTAGCTGCGCCCATCAAGGGAATCATCTGGATCTTCGAGGAGATCCATAAGTCCGCGACCGCGGAGCAGCGTGCGCGTCGCGACGAGATCATGGCCGCCTTGAGCGACCTTTATCGCGCCTTGGAGCAAGGCGAGATCACGGACGACACCTTCGATACCCGCGAGCAGGCCCTGCTCGACGAGCTCGATGCCCTGGATGCCCGGGAGGATGTCGAGGATCTCGATGCCGATGCGGAGCTCGACACCGATGCGAAAGGGCTCGATGCCGGAGTTCCGGGCAAGGGCGACGCATCATGATGCTCGCGATCGGCGAACAGCAGGACTTCACGGACGAGATCCAAAGGGTCTCGCTGTGCGAGGCGCTCGATCGCATCCTGAACAAGGGCGCGGTGGTCTCCGGCGAGCTGACCATTGCCGTCGCAAATGTCGACCTCTTGTATCTCAGCCTGCAACTGGTCATCACCTCGGTCGAGACGGCGAAGCGGGAGATGCTCCATGTCCGACACTGAAGCCGGCAAGGTCCCAAGCGGTGCGACGTCGGCGGCACCCGACACGGCGACCCTGCAGCAGGCCAACCTGCTGGCGGACCTTCTGGAGACCAAGGTGGCCGCCGCCGGCCGGCGCATCGATATCGATCCGGAACGTGTGCAGCGGGGGCTGGGTCAATTGGTCTTGACCGTCGTGAAGCTGCTTCATGTGCTGCTCGAGCGCCAAGCGATTCGCCGTGTCGACGGCGGCGATCTGGACGAGGATGAGATCGAGCAGCTGGGGCTCGCCTTGATGCGTCAGTCCGAGGAGATCGACCGTCTGCGCCGTCTCCTCGGACTCGAGGAGCAGGACTTGAATCTCGATCTGGGTCCGCTCGGCAAGCTCTTTTGAGGATGTAAGAATGTCCGTTCAGCGCGCTACACTCACCCATTCAACCAACAGCACCAGCGTTGCGGATCTGTTGGAACGTGTCCTGGACAAAGGGATCGTGATCGCCGGGGACATCCGTATCAAGCTGGTGGACATCGAGCTGCTCACGATCCAGCTGCGGCTGGTCATCTGCTCGGTCGACAAGGCCCGCGAGATGGGCATCGACTGGTGGTCCGACAACGCCATGTTCAAGGGGCTCTCGTCCCAAGCATCCGCCGCGTCGCTGCCCGACGCCGCGGCGACGCCGGGCATCGAAGACCGCCTCGCACGCTTGGAGTCCATCTTGGTCAAGCAGGCCGCGGCGGCCGAGGCCGTCATCTGAGGGAGCGCGCGCCATCATGTCCGATCCAGTCGAGCGCACCGAGACTCTTCAGATCGTTCCGGGCTCGACCCGGACGCTCGTCTACTGTCCCGTGATCCACAGCCTGGTGGACCTCGGAGCGCTCGGCACGCCGGTGCAGTCGGCTACCCGGACCGCCTTCGGCGCCGAGGCATGGCGGCGACGGGTGCACACGGTTGAGCAGATGTGGACCGAGATCGAGCGATTGATCGAGGGCATGGACCTGGATCCGACCCGGACCCGGGTCTACCAGGACGGATCAACGAAACCCTGCAAGCCGGCGAGGTCGGCATCCTCTTCCTCGGCATGCTGCATGACGTCACGCCCTGGCTTGCGTCGGACATCCGGGTCGCCTATCCGCTCGGAACACCGGTGGGATCGGACGGAGTCGCCGAGTCCGAGACTTGAGGGCATCCGGTAGACGCCGCGTCCCGCGCAGCGACAGGCGTGACCGGGCATTCGATAACCCCCAACTCGAGAGGTCAGGAACCATGAGCAACAGCAAAGGCCGGGACGGCTCCGTCGAAGGTTTCCTCGGGGGGCTCGCCAATCTGGTCGAAAAGCTCGGCGATCTCGCCGAGAAGGGCGAGCAGCTCAAGCGCTCGGGCAACTTCGACGTCCAGAGCGGAGGCAACAACTTCAAAGGGGTCTACGGCTTTACCGTACGCACCGGTCTCGGCGGAGATCGCGACGAGGTCAAGGTCGAGCCCTTCGGCAACATCAAGCGCGACGCGACGACCGGACACGCCGTGGTCCAGGAGGTCCGCGAGCCCGTCATCGACATCTTCGACGAGCCGGACGAGGTGATCCTGGTTGCCGAGATGCCCGGGGTTTCGAGCCCCGATGTTCTGGTGGAGCTCGCCGACGACATCCTCACCCTGCGTGCCGGGGAAGGCGAACGCTCCTATTACAAAGAGGTCATGCTGCCTGCGCATTGCGTCGACAATGCCGCGACCATCTCCTGCAACAACGGCGTGATCGAGATCCACTGTCCGAAGGTTGCCGCGGAACATACGGAAACCAAGGACGAGTAGCGCTATGAGCGAATCCAATGAGCTGAGGCTCAAGGTCTCGGAGGCCCTGAGCAAGGATGTGGGGCGTGCCTTCGCGCGGATGGATCCGGCCGACATGGCTCGGCTGGGCGTCGCGATCGGCGACATCGTCGAGGTCGAAGGCAAGCGTCCCGCGGTCTGCAAGGTCTTGCCGGCCTTCAAGGACATCCGCGGTCTGGGACGGGTGCAGCTGGACGGCATCAGTCGGGACAATGCGGGCGCCGGCCTGGACGAATTCGTTGTCCTGCGCGTGAGCGCATACGCCCCGGCGGACACCATTACGCTGGCGCCGACGACGGTGACCCCCACCGATCGCGATCTGCCCTATATCGGCAGTCTGCTCGACGGACTGCCGGTCCGCGAGGGCGACCGCGTGCGCGTGACCCTGTTCGGGAGCCGCTCGACCGATTTTCGCGTCGTGGCGACCGCTCCGCGCGGCACCGTGATCATCAACCCCACGACGCGGCTCACGATCAGCGGACCCAAGGGGCAAAAGGCGTCGGCGAGCACGGGTGCGCACAACCCGATCTCCTACGAGGACATCGGGGGTCTCAAGCCCCAACTTCAGCGCATTCGCGAGATGATCGAGCTGCCGCTGCGCCATCCCGAGCTCTTCGAGCGGCTCGGCATCGATGCCCCTAAGGGCGTCCTGATGCGCGGACCACCGGGATGCGGCAAGACCCTGATCGCCCGCACCATCGCGGACGAGGCGGAGGCCAACTTCTTTGCCGTGAGCGGACCGGAGGTCATCCACAAGTTCTACGGGGAGAGCGAGGCGCATCTGCGCAAGATCTTCGAGGAGGCGTCGGCCAAGGGGCCGAGCATCATCTTCCTGGACGAGATCGATGCCATCGCGCCGCGCCGCGAGGCACCCTCGGCGAGGTGGAAAAGCGTGTGGTCGCCCAGTTGCTCGCCCTGATGGACGGGCTCAGCCAGCGGCGCAACGTCATCGTCATCGCGGCGACCAATCTGCCGAACATGATCGACCCGGCCCTGCGTCGCCCCGGACGCTTCGACCGCGAGATCGAGATCCCCATCCCGGACCGGGACGGACGCCTCGAGATCCTGGAGATCCACAGCCGCGGCATGCCGCTGGCCGAGGACGTCTCCATGCGCCATCTGGCGGATGTCACCCACGGCTTCGTCGGGGCGGACCTGCAGGGGTTGTGCCGCGAGGCCGCCATGCTCTGTCTCAGGCGTCTCATGCCCGAGCTGGACCTGACCCTCGGGACCGTCCCGTACGAGCGTTTGGCGACCCTCGAGATCCACAATGGCGATTTTCTCGCCGCCCTGCACGATGTGGAGCCGTCCGCCGTGCGGGAGTTCTTCGTCGAGATCCCGGACGTCACCTGGGATGACGTGGGTGGCCTGCACGAGACCAAGGATCGGCTCAAAGAGGCGGTGGCCTGGCCGCTCAAGTATCCGGAGCTGTTCGAGCAGGCCGGTGTCCGTCCGCCCAAAGGCATCCTGCTCGACGGGCCGCCCGGATGCGGCAAGACCATGCTGGCCAAGGCGGTGGCCAGCGAGACGAAGGTCAACGTCATCTCGGTGAAGGGACCGGCACTCATGTCCAAGTATGTGGGCGAGTCCGAGCGCGGCGTTCGCGAGATCTTCCACAAGGCCCGCCAGGCCGCGCCCTGCATCATGTTCTTCGACGAGATCGATGCACTGGTACCGGCACGCGGCGGGAGCGCCAGCGACAATCATGTCGGCGAACGGGTCCTGAGCCAGTTTCTGGCCGAGATGGACGGCATCGAGGATCTGCGCGGTGTTCTGGTGTTGGGGGCGACCAACCGGGCGGATATGCTCGACCCGGCGATCCTGCGCCCCGGCCGTTTCGATCAGGTGATCCGCATCCCGCTCCCGGACGACGAGAGCCGGCAGGAGATCTTCAAGGTCCATCTGCGCGGCAAGCCATTGGGCGAAGCCATCGATGTCGATGCGCTGGTCAAAGACAGTGCCGGCTTCAGCGGTGCGGAGGTCTCCGCGGTCTGCAACCGGGCGGCCTTGGCGGCGGTGCGGCGGGCCGTATCGTCCCTGGACGGGCCGCCGGATTCCGCGCGGACGGAGCACATCGAGGTCCGTATCGAGATGTCCGATCTGACGGATGCGCTGAGCAGCATGCGCCTTTAAACCGCGCCAAACGCGGTATGCGATGTTTTTGGATGGGGTCGGCCCCGGCAGACTTGACGACCGTTGGAGTCGGCGCGGTTTAAGATATTGAACAACAGGGCGTAGGTTGTGCCGAGCCGTGCGAGGCACAACCAACCGTCGGAGCAAGTTGTGCTTCCTATCGTCAGCACAACCTACGTGTATGGACTTTTCCGGAATTCGCCAAGTGGGTGGAGGATGGGTTTCGCTGCGCTCTACCCATCCTACGCGATCGGGTTTGGTTGACGGGGATGGTTTCCGGCAGCTCGGTTTGTTCAGCGCATTCGAAAGGGTGTGTCGCTGATGTGCTCGACCGACGGACAACGGCGATAGAAGTCACGCTGATCGCTTCCGCCGGCGTACACCCATGCCGTCAGTCCGTGCGTGACGGCGAACTGCACCGCTTCCTCGATCAAGGCCCGCCCCAACCCGTAGCGACGCCATTCAGGCGCGACGAAGACGCTCAGATGCGCATTGCGCGGTCGCTCGCAAAACGGTTTGAACCAACGCACCAAGCTCCAGCCGAGGATCTCGAATTCCGAGCGCGCCAAGAAGTGCGGCGCCTGCTTCGGATGCTCGCGAAGAACGGCAAGCGCGATCCTCGCCGGCCAATGCCGGGGCACCGCCACCTTCCGCCGTCCCGACGGGCGTGCCCTGCATGTGCGCAAGGCCACCCAACCCGAACCGGCGCAGCTGGCGATCATCCGGGCACTGGGCAGCGACCCCACCCCGGGAGGTGTGCATAAAATGATTGTCTGATCCCGCATCCCGAAGAAGGGCATGTGTGTAGTGCCACTCACCCACTTCGTTCGGCGTAAGCCAATGAAAGTAAAGGAGTCTTGTGATGGGGTGTTAAACTTGGGCTAAACCGCCCCGGACGGCGTGCGTGCGATCAAAGGATGGCTCGCGGTCCCTGTCCGGTTCCCGATGGACCCGTCTGGATCCCGGCATTAGGCGTAGGTGCGAATTGATTTGTACGATCCGTCGACCGCCGAAGCCTGGATCACCGTATGTCTCCCGGTTGATCCTTGCTCAGATACGCCTCTTCCTCCGGCGTGAGATCCACCTCGTCGAAGCCGTTGATCATCGGCATCACATGCTCGCGGAAGGAGTGCCCGATGGTGAGCATATAGACATGGATGAGCACGAACGCCAGGATCATGAAGGCCGCCGCCGTGTGCACCATCGCCACGCCGCTGAGCCATTGCGTGGCATGGGGTAGGTCGCGCCACGCGAAATAGAAGAGATAGGCGAGCCCGGTGATCCAGATCGCCGGAAACAGCACGATCTTGAGCATGAGGTAGGCCAGCGCCTGCAAGGGGTTGTGCTTGCGCCAATAGGCCTTGCGGTAGGGGTGGCGTTCGCCCTTGAAGATGCCGTAGCTGTAGAAGCGCAGCACACCCCACATCCCCGCCGCGGAGGGGATGAAGTGGCGCCAGGTGCGCGTCGTAAAGAGCCAGAAGATACTGAAGATCCAAAGCAGGAGCAGCGCGACGGCGGCCAAGGTATGCAGGGTGACGGCGTTTTCGAAGGTGAAGACATTATGGAATCCGTGCAGCCCGAAACCCGTGATCAAGAGTGTGACGATGAGCAGCATCTGGGACCAGTGCCAGAAGCGCTCGAACAGGCTGAAGATCTTGACGCGGCGTGTGGCCATCAGTGGTGCTCTCCCTTGGAACCATGGGACGGCGAGAAGAAGCGAACCAGACCGTGGATGAGGATGCCGCCCAAGGTGCCGGCGACCAGAAGCGTCCCGATGATGTCCAGCCAGCGGTTACGGTCCCGGCCCGGAATGTAGACGCCCTCGACCGAGGCCAACCGGCTGCCGGTCGGGGTATGACAATCGCCGCAACCCAGCGCCTGCTCCTTGGGTGCGACCATGTGGGTGATCGGCCACCATGAGATGGTCTGGATGAAGCCGAACTCACCTGAATAGGGCAGCCCGAAGTCGGCCATGCCCCTGGCGATCGACTTGCCCATGTCGTAGTTGCCCCAGTAGGCGGCATCGTCCTCGCCCCACAAATGGGTGTAGACCAATGTGCCGTTGCCTTTGTCGTAGGGCTGCCAAGTCAGCATGCGTTTGAAGGGCCAAATCCGGGATTTCGGATCCTCGCGCGAGCCGGTGAAACCATTGATCTCGATGGACTCGGCCCGGGGGTCGAATGTGGTGTCGATGGTGGTGTAGAGCATCTGCCCATCGAACCAGCCATAGCTGGGGGGGAAGTTTTCGTCGAAGGCGAAATCGCCCTTGATCGACTTGTAGGTGTAACGGTGGTCGCCGTTGCCCTGGATGTAGCCTTCCTCGTGATAGCCCTCGCCGTCTCGGGTTTTGCCGGCGGTGCGCCAATCCCAACTCACGGCGGTTGCGACACCGCCGCGCGCGATCTCGGGGATGTGGCAGGTCTGGCAGGCGATGCTCTGCACGTGATCGTTGAGCTTGAAGGCCGCGAGCGAATCCACAGGATGAGGCGAGAGGCCGTGACACGACTCGCAGGTGGCGACGTCGCTGCGCTGGCCCGGCTTGCCCGTGCCCTCGGTGTCTTTGGCGATGACTTGGTAGCGGCTGCCGGCCCAGACATGGCGCTTGGTGACGTGGCAGGCGGTGCAGGCGAAGTTGAGACCGTCGACACCCATGTGAACGTCGAGTGTCCTCGGCGGGTTCGTCAGGGCCGTGGAGAGGTCGCCGTGTTTGACATTGTCGCCGCCGCCGCCGTTGAAGTGGCAGGCCCCGCAGTTGGCGCGTTGCGGGAGGCCCACGCTCCGTGCGACCGCGGCCAGGTCGATCGGGGGCTTGCCCTCGAACATGACCGAGCAGGCCGCATTGCCGTCGCTGTTCGGCGTTTTGTAATAGGTGCCGGTGGTTTCGTGGCAGACCAGACAGTCGATGTTGGTCTCGTCGGTGAAGTCGAAGCTCTCGTCCTTCCAACCGTAGCCGGCATGACACTGGGCGCACATCCCTTCGTTGCCGCGGGAGTTGGTGCAGAAGTTGTTGATGAGATAGCGCTTTCCGAGCTGTTGGCCGGTCTCCTCGTTGGTGTAGGACCAGGTCCAGTGGATGTTGCGCATGAAGTGATCGCCGGCCTCGGTGTGGCAGCCGAGACAGGCGACCGTGACCTCGGGCCCGGAGCTGAACGGCCCTCTGAGCTGGTCGAACTTGGTGTGATCGGCGGTGCCGCCCTGCAGCGGGCCGGAGACCTGGGGAGGCTGAACGTCCGCGGCGGGCGGCGTCGGCCAGGTGTCCCGAGCGCCGGAGCTTGCGCTGAAGAGTGCAATTAAAAGAAAGCCGGCGATGGCGCCGATCGAGGCTCGCATGATGTGGCTCCGGAAGGTGAGCTGGGGCCGAGTCTGTGCCCGGTCGTGGTCCGGACATGCGCTACCGCTACCGCCCGCCCGTTTACGCTCTGGCAGACTAGTTCAGATGAGTCACCTTTTCCCTGACGAGGCGCAATGACTTTCATGGTATACCGAGCGCACCCGGGTTCCCGGGCAGCGGGGCGCACGATTCGTGCGATGCTGCGCAGAATCCTTCCGTGCCCGCAGAAACCCCGCCGTCGATATCGAGACAAACCCTTTCGCCCCGTCCGACGCCCTAACTGTCCGGCTCGCAACGGCTCCCGTCAGGTCATCCCCGGGGAGGGGGGAAAGGATCGATTTCCGGTAAGATGTCGGAAACACCCTCGGAACGTCACGCCATGCCGGGCGAACCGGTCGTTCATGCTCGGAGTGCTCGGCGATCCCTCTCCGGGATGCTCCACCAAAGGTCGCGAAAGCAGCCATGACACATTCCGATCCGGTCGAGACCTTCCTCAACGCACTGCTGGCGATGGACCGCGTCGCGGCGAAGCGGGCGCTCGGCGGCCCGACCGCGGCCGATGACCGGCTCGATGTCGTCGAGCGCTTGGTCGTACCGTCCCTCGAGCGTATCGGGGACCTGTGGGAGTGCGGTGAGGTCTCTCTGTCGCAGGTCTATATGAGCGGTCGGATGTGCGAGGAGATGGTCGACGCCATCCTGCCTGCCTCCGATCCGCGTCGGGTGGATCAGCCTCCGATGGCGATCGCGGTGCTCGACGACTATCACCTGCTCGGAAAACGCATGGTGTATTCGGTCCTGCGCGCCAGCGGTTACGAGCTGAAGGACTACGGTACGCTCGACGCCGATGCCCTGGTCAGTCGGGTCGTTCGCGACGGCATCGTCGTGCTGCTGATCTCGGTCTTGATGCTTCCCTCGGCGCTGCACATCAAAAGGGTTCGCGAGGCGCTGGATCGGGCCGGTTGTCGTCCGTTCATCCTAGTGGGTGGCGCGCCCTTTCGTTTCGACACCGAGCTGTGGCGGGAGGTCGGTGCCGACGCCATGGCCAATACCGCGGCCGAGGGCGTCACCCTGGTGCGCAAGCTCCTTGAAAATCTGCCGAAGGAGCATCGCGCATGAGCGCTCGACCCATGACCTCGCTCGAACGCGTCCTGACCACGCTCGGCCATCGGGAGCCGGACCGGGTCCCGCTGTTTCTCTTGCTCACCATGCACGGCGCCCAAGAGCTCGGACTCTCCATCGAGACCTACTTCTCGCGGCCCGAGTACGTGATCGAAGGTCAACTGCGGCTGCGGCGCAAGTATCGCAACGATTGCCTCTATACCTTCTTCTATGCCTCGGTCGAGACCGAGGCCTGGGGCGGGGATGTGCTCTATACCGACGACGGCCCACCCAATGCCGGCCGGCCCGTCATTCGGATACCGGAGCAGATCCGCACGCTCGAGCCGCCGCGGGTCGCCGATTGTCCGTGTCTGCTCAAGGTGCTGGAGACCACCCGTGGTCTGAAGGCGGCAGGCGGCGGCGAGACCCCCATCATCGGCGTGGTCATGTCGCCCTTCTCGGTGCCGGTGATGCAGATGGGGTTCGAGGCCTATCTCAATCTCATGTTCGAGCAGCCGGACCTCTTCGAGCATCTGATGCGTCTGAACGAGGCCTTTTGTATCGAATGGGCGAACGCCCAGTTGGCCGCGGGTGCTACGGCCATCTGTTATTTCGACCCGGTCTCCTCCTCGACCATCGTCTCGCCCGAGCACTTTCGCAGGACCGGACTTCAGGTCGCGATGCGCACCTTGGCCGGGATCAAGGGGCCGGTGGCGATGCATTTCGCGTCCGGGCGCTGCATGCCGATCCTGGACGATCTCCCCCGCACCGGCGCGGCGGTCGTCGGGATCAGCGTGCTCGACGATCTCGCCGCACTCAAGCACCGTGCGGCCGGCAAGGTGACGTTGCTCGGCAACCTCAACGGTGTGGAGATGCGTCGTTGGACAGCGGAGCAGGCCGAGACACAGGTCAAGGCGGCGATCGCTGCGGCCGGTCACGGCGGCGGATTCATCCTCTCCGACAACCACGGCGAAATCCCCTATCAGGTCCCGGAAGATACGCTGCTGGCCATCTCCGAGGCGGCCCATCGCTGGGGAACCTATCCGCTCGCTGTCCCCGACGAGCGCGCAAGCTCCCCGTCACCGAAGGGCCCCCGGAGCTGACCGTGCCGGAAACGCTCTGTCTGAGGGTCTGCAGCCATTTTCGACGGGATGTCGAGACCGCGCTGGCGGGCCTCGGCGAGCAGGGCGTGCGCGTCCAGGCGTATCCCGCCGTCTGCACTCTGCGTCCCGGACGATGCAACCTCGCCGCTGCACGCGAGAACCCACCGCCCGAGGGTTGCGGCGGCGCTTTGGTGCTCCTCGGGTGCGATGCCGAGACGCATGCCGCGCCGTTGGATCCCCGCGTGCACCTGGCGAAGCTCGACCACTGTATTCACCTCCTGGCGGGAAGCGATGTCCTGGACCTCGAGACGCGAGCCGGTGCCTATCTCGTCACCGCCGGCTGGATCAAGCAGTGGCGCGAGCACTTGCGCGAGATGGGCTTCGATCGCGAGACGGCGGGTGAGTTTTTTCGCGAATGTTCGCGCGAGCTTCTGCTCCTGGATACGGGCAACGACGAGCACGCCTTCGGAGAGCTCGAGGCGATGGCTCGGTATCTGGGTCTGCCGTGCCGCAGCCGCTATGTCGGATTGGACTATCTAAGGCTCTTTCTTTCCGGTGCGATCTCCAAGTGGCGCAATCTCGCCGCGGAGGCGGAAACCAAAGAGGTCCTCGCACAAGCCAACCGCAAGGTCGCCGATTACGCCATGGCCTTCGACCTGCTGGTTCGCTTGTCGCACATCACCGACGAAGAGGCCACGATCACGGCGATTCAGGAGCTCTTCGCGATGCTCTTCGGCTGCACCAACCTAGTGTATGCGCAGGTGGAGGAGGGGCGGGTCAAGGAGATCTTCGCCGCCGAGGAGCGGCCGCAGGACCGCCTCGATCTCCAGCAGGCGCTCGATGCGCTGCACGAGGGCTATCTGATCATGCCGTCCGGGAACGGTTTCTTCCTTAGGATCGACTACCGGGATGCTGTCCTGGGGCTGATTCTGGTACGCGAGATTCCGTTCCCGGCCTATCGGGATCAATATCTGAATCTCGGCCTGGCGATCTCCAACCTCTGTGGTTTAGCCATTTCCAACGCCCGTGCCTTCGTGAAGCTCCGAGAGACCGAGCAGAGCCTGCGCCGCGAGCGCGATATCAATGCCCGCTTGTTCCAACAGGTGCGGGTCTTGGCCGATACGGATCCCCTCACCGCGCTGCTCAACCGCCGCCGCTTTTCCGAGCTCGCAGAGGTGGAGTTTGCCCGTGCCAAACGCTACTTCAAGCCCATTGCGTTGATCATGCTCGACATCGATCACTTCAAGCAGGTCAACGATACCTACGGACACGGCGTCGGCGATCAGGTCATCAAGGCCATCGCCGAGCGGCTGCGCGCGGTTCGCGTGTCGGACATTCTGGCCCGCTACGGGGGCGAGGAGCTGGTGGCGTTATGCCCCGGGACCCGCGCTCGAGAGGCCGAACGACTCGCCGAGCGACTGCGCCTGGCACTGTGCGAGCACGACATCGAAACCACGGAGGGGCCGATCCCGATCACGGCGAGCATCGGCGTGGCGACGTTCGAGGGGGGCGTCGAGAACCTCGACGATCTCGTCCATCGTGCCGATCAAGCGCTCTATGCCGCGAAATCCGCGGGACGTAACTGCGTCCGGGTCTACGGCAGGGCTGCCGATGTCTCCGAACACAGACCCTGTCGACCCCGGAAGACTTGACGACCGTTGGAGCCGGCGCGGTTTAAGATATTGAAAAGATGAAATTTTAAACCGCATCTCACCGAGATCGAGGTTATCTTCAAAGCCAAACGCAACATGAAAATGACGCATTTCGCTTTGGACGCGGTTTAGTCCATGAACGCCACCGCAGAACTCGGCGGGGCTCGCTCTTGCTCGTCCAGCCGGCCGTGCGTTCGTGATTTCTTTCGTTCGCCCACGGCCCGGCGGTCGGTGGCGATCAGAGCAGGCGTTCGATGGCCCGGGTCATCTTCTCGCTCTCCGGACCGGTGCGGCTGGGGAAGACCTCGACGACCTTGCCGTCTCGATCGATCAGGTACTTATAGAAATTCCACTCGGGGTAGACGCCGGTCTCGCCGGCTAGATGCTCGAAGAAGGGTGCTGCCGCACCCTTGCGGACGGAAACCTTCTCGAACATCGGAAACTCCACCGAATAGGTCAGGCGGCAGAACTCCTGGATCTCCTTCTCGGTGCCGGGCTCCTGATTCGCAAAATCGTTGGACGGGAAGCCGAGCACCACCAACCCGCGCTCGCCGTAGTCGCGGTACAAGGCCTCGAGGCCCTCGTATTGGCCGGTGAAGCCGCATTTGCTGGCGGTGTTTACCGCAAGGATCACCTTGCCCTGATAGGCATCGCAAAGGCGCAGGGTCTCGTCGCCGGCGAGGCGACGCATCTCGAAGTCGAGGGACGGGGCGCAGGCGGCAGAGGCCGCGGCGGGCAGCAGGAAAGCCCCGAGCATCGGGAGCAGGACGAATATTCGCATCTTCGACACCTCATCGGGTTGTTCATGACCTAGACAAGGCGTGAGATATGGCGGTCAATCCCTGAACACAATGGCCCGTCGTCGCGAACATTCGTCGCAGCTCGGCGCCTCGGCGCCTCGGCGGATCGACTGCTCTTGATCACAACGCGTCGGCGCTGATTGCTGCGTCCGCCCTGCCTCTCGCGCCGTCGCCGGTCGTGCCGAGTGGCGCATCGACGATCCCCTGCTCGATCCGCTCGAGCAGATACGGGAAGAAGGGATTCCAGGACAGGCGCACCAGCGCGTCCAGGCTCATCACCAGGACCCCGCGCTCGCCGCGGATGGCCAATGCCCCGAGGTGGGCACCGAAATCCTCGTCCTCGTTCGGTTCCAGACCGTAGAGCGAATCGTCGATCGGAAACGGCAGGGCGACGTGCGAGAGCGAGAAGACGTCGCGCGGATAGGTCAATCCCAAGGCCCTGATCTGCTCTTCGGTCTCGCCCGCGTCGATCACACGTTCGACCACCTCGCTGCTGTCCGGGTCGGCGTTGGTGATCACGGTCGTCTTGAAGGGACGCGGCGTTGGCAGGAGCAGGCGCTCGAGCACCGTCTCGGTGCCGGGTCGGATCAGCGGTCCGAACTTGGTGTTCCGGTTGATATCGAAGAGCACCAGCTCGCTCCCGTTTTGCGGGAGCTGTGCGTAGAGGCTCGTGACGATGGCGCGCGTGCTGACGGTGAAATCGACCACGGACTGGAAGGTGATGATCGGGGGCAGCTCGGCGAGACGCCCCTGGCGTGCGTAGCGGGCGATGCGCGGTTGCAGCGCGCGCGTCAAGAGCGACGACTGGCGTGCCCCGTTGACCGGAAAGGAGTTGTATTTGAAGGGATTGAACTCCGGGAGGACGCCGAGCCAAGCCGCACTTGCGAACGCCGGAAAGACCGCGGGCAAGCCGGCGAACCCCGCAAATCGGGCCATCTCGGTGATTCCGATCATCGGCGTGATCAGGATGACCCGATCCGCTTTCCGCAAGGAAGGATCCTCGACGGCGTCCAGCGCGTACATCATGGCGAGCGCTCCGCCATTGGAGAAGCCCACCAACTGCAGGGGTGCCGAGGGTCCGATCCGGCGCACCGCCTCACGCACGGCCAAACGCGTCGCGGCCGACCAATCTTTCCACTGTACGTTCGTCAGCCCCGCCGGGACGGTCCCGTGTCCGGGCAGGCGGATCCCGATCACGACATAGCCCGATTCGTAATAGTGTCGGCCGATGTGACGCAGGCTGTAGGGGGAGTCCGTCAGGCCGTGCAGCAGGACGACCGCACCCCGGGGTGCGCCCTCGGGCTCGAGGACATAGGAGCGGTTCCAGTCCCGGTCAAAGCGCCCCGGATAGAGCGGGCTGCCTTCGAAATAGCGATTGGAGAGGATGCGCTCCTGCGGTGCGAGCTTGTCGGTGACCTCCGTGCGCACCTGGTCGAGGAGCAGCTGCTCTCGGTCCAAATAGGCCGCCCAGTCGGCCTCGTCGAGCTCCTTGGCGACCATTTCGTCCGGAGTGAAGGTGTGCCACGGGGCGAGCGGCGCGCTCTGGTGCGCGTCGAAGGTGCGTACGGCGAGGAAGGTCAATGCACTCACGGCGATGAGCTGCGCGACCAATTTCAGGATTCGGGCGGTCCTCGCAAGCATCGGAGGGTCCTCGGTCGGAACGAGAGTCGGTGTTGGAGCGTAAAATCAGGTTTCCGAGGCGTCGCGGACGCTCTCGAAGAGATCGATGTCCCAGGCCACCAGATCGCGGCGGACGGCGTCCGCACGCATTCGCGGCAGCAAGCGGGCGAGATCCTCGCCCGCAACCACGCCGAGGAGCGCGCCCGGTGCCTCGCGCGCGTACTCGAGCGCATGCCAGGCCAGGATGGCGGCACCGACGGCGGTCGGATAGGAGATGTAGGTCGCCCCGGCATAGGGTGTGTTGAGCAGGTCGTGATAGCGCAGGTAGCTCAGGCCGACCGTCTCGATGGCGGTCTGCCGGTCGTTGCGCACGACCTCGGAGACGCGGATCTCGGCGGCGGCCGAGAAATGCGCGCGGCGGATCGTCCCGTTGCGCAGATACTCCTCGATTCGCCGTGGCTTGTTCATGCCGGGCAGGATGGCGCGCACCATCGCCTCGACGGTCAGCTCGGGCTGATGCGGCAACGTGCGCTTGGACAGCAGGTTGAGCTGAAAGAGTGCCTTCACGAGCTCGACCTCGGACCCGCCCGTGTAGACCCCGATCGATTCGACGTCCGGGAAGGCGCGGTGGAGCGACAGCAGCTCCTCTTGGTACAGCGGATACTGGCGAATCGGCCGCGGCTCGTGGGGGAAGGCATAGTCGCGCCCGGCGCTGAAGGGTTCCAGGACCTGCATGCGGCCTTTGTTGAGGATGCGCGGGTGCTGCGCCAGCTCCTCGAGGGCGACGATCGGCGACCACGAGAAGATGACCGAGTCCGAGTCGATGTCTTCGAGCAGGTACAGATCGATGCTCTCGATCTCGAGCTCTTTGCGGTCGCCGGCCAGCAGGTCGTGCATGCGGCGGCCGATGAGGAAATTGGTGACGCCGGGCGAGATGCCCATGTTGATCAGGGCGGCGATTCCGCGCTCGCGTAAGGCTTGGTCGAACCCGTATTGCGAGAAGGTCAGGGTTCGGTCGGTGATCGCATCGTACATGTCGGAGGCGAGGTCGACCGCATGCGCGCCGATACGCAGGGCAAGCTCGATCATGGGCCCGTTGAACTCGGGCAAGGCGGCGTTGACCACCATGGCCGCGCCTCCCAGTGCGGTCTCGTATCCGGGCTCCAGCGCAAACACCGGAGCAAAGTCGGCTACGCCGATGAACTCGATTCGGTCGAAGATGCGCTCGGCATGAAAGAGGGCATCGCGCGCGGCGTCCGGGTTCACCACAAAGACGACGAAGCGCACCGGGACGTCGTCGCGCTCGGCGAGCTCGGAGAGGCAGATCAGGAGGGCCGACCCGACGGCGCCGAGTCCGAAAAAAACGATCTTGGTCGGCTGCCCGTTTGGCCAAGTCGTCGTTTCCGTCACAGTGCTGGCCGGCATCGTCACCCTCCTAACGGAGAATCTGAGCTATGATCGCGAAGCCGGATCCCGGCTCGAAAGGGTCGGAAAGAACCACGAGGAGATGTGCGTCCGACCGGCTGAAGATACGCCGAAGCCCGTCGGTGAACAACCCGACCCGGGCTGTGATGCTTCGGCGACATGCCGAACGCGAGCGGCCGATTATTTGGGTCTGTGGTGTTGACCGGATGGCCGGGCGGCCCCGTTCGACCCGCTCGAAGATAGGTAAAGGAAACTACCCGTTCGCGTGGCGTTGACACTGAAGATTAAACCGCGCCAGCTCCGACAGCCGTCGGAGCTGGCGCGGCCAATCCACTCCAACACATGACGCATACCGCACCGGGCGCGGTTTAGGAGAGACCAACTTGAAGACGATCGCTATCCCTTTGATCCTTGTCGCGGCTGCTGCACTTTCCGGCTGCGGAAACACCACGGGGGCCCGTGTCGGAACCGGCACCGCACTTGGACTTGCGACCGGCGCCGTCATAGGCTCCTTCAGTGCCCAAGCAGGAGCAGGGGCGCTGATCGGTGCCGGTGTCGGAGCCCTCGGAGGCTTTCTCGTCGACGAGCATAAAAAGGGCAATCTGTAATGCCGTGCTGCGGGTCCGCAACCTGCCCGCACCGCGCCGACTCCGAGACATCCCGGAGTTCTATGGGCTCGGCCGCGCGAGGGTTTTCCGCTTGATCGGGAAACGCTCGAGCCGACCTTTGCACCCTGACACACTGGAAACGTAACAGAGGCAAACCTCCATGAGTGATCTTATTGTCGTTTCGTTCCCCGAGGAGCATCTGGCGTTCGAGTTGCGCGCCGAGCTTGCCAAGATGCAGAAGGCCTATCTCATCGACATGGAAGACGTTGTTGTCGTCACCAAGGACGATGCAGGTAAGGTCAAACTCCATCAAGCCGTGAATCTCTCGGCGGTCGGTGCGGTGGGCGGCGGCTTCTGGGGCATGTTGATCGGCTTGGTGTTTCTCAACCCGCTTCTCGGTGCGGCGGTCGGGGCCGGTGCCGGTGCGCTGTCCGGCAAGTTCTCGGACATCGGCATCAACGACGACTTCATGAAGGGTTTGGCGCAGAACTTCCAACCCGGCTGCTCCGCGGTCTTCATCCTCGTGCGCAAGGTCACGGCGGACAAGGTTATCGACGGACTCGCGGAGTTCAAGGGCAAAGGCAAGGTGCTGCAGACCTCGCTGGAGAAGGATCAGGAAGAAAGTCTGAAGGCGTTTCTGGAAGGAACGCGCTGAGCCGATCCGGGTCGGGGCGGGCGGATGCATACCGCCTCGCCCCGGGGGCGCATGCGGGCGGCGCGCGACCCCTCGGGCCGACGATGTCGGTTAGTCGCGGTCGATTGCGCCACCGGGCGCGGGATCGAGCGTCGGTCTGTCGGACCGTGCCGGTTCGAAGCTCCAGAAGAGATCGACACTCTGGCTCGCGCCGCTCTGGGCTTCGAGCTGAATGCGATCGGTGAGGTTTCGGCGCAGTCTGAACCGATTCCGTGCGTCCCCGAGCCCCGTCTCGTACTCGAGGAAGATTCCGGGTGCGATGTACCGGCCGAAGGCGAATGCCGCGCTGTGGTCCGCGGCGGTGCCGCCGGGTGCGATTCCGGTGGCCAGAAAGGTGATCGCGTCGGACTGGCTCATCGCCGGGTCCGTGTTCGAGAAGAAGGTGAATTGCGGGTCGGCGAGTGTGCCGATCACCCGGACGTTTGCCGTCGTCCTGCCGCTCCCGCGCTGGGCAAGAAAGAGCAGTCCCGGATTCCGGATCGGGTTTCGGACCCAGATCAGCTGACCGCGTGAAATGGTCAGAGGCGCAACCAGGTCGGCGGCGATCCCCAAACCGGTGGGAATGCGGTATTGGCCGTCGCGAATCTGCAATTGCCCGTCGCCCGAGAGGTCGCGCCCCGGGGGCTGGATCAGGTCGAGGTTCCCTGCAAGACTGCCGGTCAAACCAAAGGCATTCAGACTCACTCCATCAAGCACGCGAAGTCCGATTGCGAGATCGATCGGATAGCGGGGCGGGCGGTCCGTCCCCTTGATGACGACGTCGTTCGAGGGCCTCAAGGTCCCCGCGGGAAGCGCTCGCGGGCTGATGCGCGCCTCCGGGATCACGATCTCGCCACGCACTTGCGCGCCCTGTGCGGTTGCGTCCAGATCGAGCCTCGGCGACACCCTGACGAAATATTCGCTCGTGTCGATCAGGACGAGCCGCTCGCCGGTCGCACGAAGCCGCACACGCGCACCGTCGGGGCCGAATCCGCCGTCGCCGCCGATCTCCAGACGCCCGTCGCCGACGTCGGCCCCGCCCGAGATTCGGATACGGTCGGCCGACGCCGCGCGTGCCGACAGCGTCAGATCCGCGACATCCAGGCCGAGGAGAGGCACATTGAAACCCGCGCGCTCGATGCGAGCCTCGCCGCGCATGCCGGGTTTGCCGAGCGTGCCGCCGAGCGCGATATCCGCGCCGAGATGGCCTCTTAAGCGCGAGAGTTGGGGGATCGGGTCTCCGAACCGTTCCAGGCCGTCGAGTCGGGCACGGATGCGGCCGCTCAAGGGCTGCGCGGGACGCACCGGATCGTCGAGCCGCCAACCGGTCAGCTCCAGATCGACATCGGCTTGGCCCAACCCTTCCAGCGGCAGGGCGAGCCGGCTTCGCAGGTTGCCGGCACCTGCGTCGATGTCGAGTCGGGCGCCCGACAGCCGGATGACCTCACCCGGGCCGCGGGTGTTCGGCAAGCGCAGCAAACCCGTCGACAGGCTTGCCGTGGCGCGTCCTTCCAAGTCCGCTCCCCTGGCCACGAAGCGCCCATCGAGCGCGGCGTCACCTTCGAGCGAGAGATCCTTCGGCAACAGCGGCGCGAGGAATTCAAGATCGAGTCGGTCGAGAGTAACCCCGAGCGTCACGGCTGCGTCCGCATCCCGCGAGATCTCGAAACAACCGCCGGATCCCCGCGCGTGCCGAATGCAGAGTGGTCCGGCGGAAAAGGACGGCCAGGTCACCGCGACGGGACTCGGCTGCCCGAGGTCCCAGGTCTCGCCATCGGGGCTGTCCAGCCGCAACGCGGTCATCTGTCCGCGATAGCTGCCGGTCTCTTCCAGGCCGCCCGCGAGGCTCAACGCGACCGAAAACGGATCGCCCGCCAGGGAAAGATCCAGCCGATGGTCCGCTCGGCGGCCCTCGCCGCGGATCGAGAGATGCTTCCAACGGCGGCCCTCGATCAGCAGATCCTGTCCGTCCACGCGGATCTCCAGGCGTCCGTCGGGTGCGAGATCCAGATCGGCGAGGGCCGAAAGACGCAAGATGCCGTGTTCGGCGATCCCCACGTCCCCGGCGTTCAGCTCGACCTGCAGGCGCGGCGAGCCGACGCCACCGGAGACCGCTCCGGAGGCTTGTACCCGCCCGCTCGCTCCAGGGTAGAGGCTCGCCAGGTCGGGCGAGTCGAGCGCGAAGCGTAGATCGAGCGACGTATCCAACGCACCGTCGATGCGGAGCATGCTCGGCCCGGATTCGGCACGAAAGCCATCGATGACCAGTCGGCCCTCCGCGAGCGCGAAGTCTCCGGTCGCGGAAACCGGATAGCCGCGCAACTCGCCGCTCAGTCCTTCGAGTGCCGCCGTCAACGCGAGACCTGTCTCGGTGAGCCGGCCATGGCTTGCGACCTGCAGATCGAGGAGGCCCGACCAGCGCTCCGGGTCGGCATCCACGATGAATGCGGCGAGCAACTCGGCAGGATTCAGGGCCGTGCCGCTCAGGTGCAGATCCCAAGCCGGTGCGGAGACCGAACTGTCGGGTCCGGTCGCATGCGATTGTGCCGGGGCTGAATCAAGCCCGGCGGTGCTGTTCAGGTCGATCAGGCCCCGCGCCGAGAGCTGCATGCGCGAGCCGATACGGCGCAGATCCAAGGACCGGATCTCGACTGCGGAGTTTTTCCACAGCAGATCCAGCGAGGCGGCGAGACGTCCGAGAGCCGGTCGCTCGGCGGGCTCCGCTTGGATCTCGCCGGTGACCCTGGTCGATACCGTATCGCCCCCGATCGCGAGGGTGCCGCTGAACGCGACCTCGCGCAGAGCGGCATCGAAGGCGGGCAGATCCAGGGCCACAAGCGCGAGCGCGCCGCTCCACCGCGGATGTCCGAGCGGATCGTTGAACACGACATCGAGATCCAGGTCGACGGAGCCGGTCACCGTGCTCAGGACAGCGAGATCCGTCAGGTCTCCGCCCAGACGGGTATGGCCCAACAGGTGCGCGCTCCGGGTCGGCCGCAGCTCCCAGTTCATGTCGAGGTCGAGCGGGTAAGCGCCGGTCAACCGGGCCGTGCCGCTGCCGTGCGACTCGAACGCCGGCTCGACCATAACGACGCCGACGCGGTCGATGGACAGCAGGCCGTCAGCGAGCCGTCCGGAGAGCTCGGCCCGTTCAACCACGGCAACGGCTCCGTCGCTGTCCGCCGTAAAGATCCGCAGGCGCTCCACGCGTGCGGAGACCAGCTCTATGGACAGCGGCAAGAGAAGGTCGGGCAGAACAACGGGGTCCTCGGAGTCGCGCACGCGATCGCTCGGAACCAGGTCGACGTCCGTCGCACGGATCTCGGCAATCGACAGGGTTCCGCCGAACGCCCGCAGGGGCGACCATGCGAGGTCGATGCGGCCGATGCGGATCGAGAAGGCCGGCAACTGGATCGAGAGATCGGCGACGACGAGACGACCGAAGAGTCGTCCTTCGACCAGACCGACTTGAAATCGGTCCGGGTTCAGCTCGGTGACCAGATCGAGAAGCGTGCGCAGACCGGACTGGGTTGCGCCCAGCCAGAGCAGGAACAGCAGGAAGACGAGAGGAAATCCGGCAAAAATCCGCGGATTCGACACGCGAAAGGGGCGCTGCTGCCGATTCGGATGCGCCGCGAGCGCGTTTGTGGATCGGGGTCGGGAGGGATCGGAATCCGATGCCCCGGCGGGCGCGGACCGCTGCGCATCGACCGGCGCCCTTGGGTACTCGGAATCGGGCAGGTCGGTCATCGGCGCCGAAAAAGCCTGTCGAGGACGGCCGCCGCGTCGGTGCGGCACACGACGCGGCGGGATGACCGAGCGGACAGATCCGGTCTAGACGACGACCTTGCCCCCGCCGTACTCGGGTGAGCCTTCCGTGACCCGGAACAGCAGCCAGAGGCTGAAGACCATGACGACGAGCTCGGCCAATACGGTCATGACCATGGACATGAGGCTGAGCATGTCGACGGCCGAGACCCAGCTCGCCGGCCCGGTCCCGGTGGTCTGGAAGACCGGAACACCACCCTGCGGCGTGGAGAGGAAATAGAAGAGAAGGTGTGCGACCTCGATGAACATCACCACGATCGTAAAGAGGATCGCGACACTGCTCGCCACCAGACCGACCCAGACGGTTCCGGCAAGATCCTCCTCCGAAGGCGACTGCTCCGGGCCGGTGATTCGCTTGGCAATCCGCGTATAGCGATAGAACCAGAAGGTGGTGAAGACCAGGATCGCCAGGCTTCCCATCGTCAAATACTCGACGATCGGCAAGCCCGCACGCGGACCGCTGGGCGATTGTGCGAAGACGAAGCTGTAGCTCATGAGCACGATCGGGATCGCCCCCACCACGATCTGGATCCAGAATCCGGTCCAGCCTATCCGTGTAAATGATCTTGCCAAGCTGATGCGCGGCAAGGTACGTGTCTTTGCCAGAGAATTCTCGATGAACTTCTTGAACATGTCGATCTCATCCTTAACCGGGGTTGGCTGTCATAAAACCCGCGAGCGGGCGGTTTTCGTCAACAAGTTTCGAACACCTTCGACGTGTCTCCTGCGGCCTCGCATTGTATTGAGATAGAGCAATACACCCGATCCCGGTGCGACTGCGTGGATCACCGGAACGATGGATCAAGATGCCGACGAGCCCGCCTATCGCCGGCTCGGCGGGCGATTCGGATCTCTCGAAACCCCCGGATCGGCGGGGCAAAAGCATAGTCGGGCACCTGCATCGCCGCAAGGCGTTTGTGGCTTTCGGGCGATGGTGTTCTCCTGAGGGTTCGGGGTTCGGGGTTCGGGGTTCGGGGTTCGGGGTTCAGGGTTCAGGGTTCAGGGTTCAGGGTTCATGATTGCCGGCGTTCGAGCGATTCCGACGTAGGCACCTCTCGCTTATCCTCCAGATCCAGTCGCCGCGCCAGCCACGGGATGGTCCAGCCCTGCAACATAAGCGAGGCGATCACCACCATGACGAGCATGAGGAACATCAAGATCTGACTCAGCCAGGCGAGGCTCCCGTGCGTGATGTTCAGCTCTTCCCGGCGCAACCCGCTCACGCGATCCATCAGGACGACCCCGCAAAGATACACCGCCAGATAACCGCTGCCGCCGACCACGGCAGCGGTGATGACCACCCCGAACGTCGCGAGCATCAGTGCCGGACCCCGGCAGACGCGGATATCGCGAACGCGGGTACCCAACCCACCCGCAAAGAGGATCACTGCCAGTGCGATGCTGCCCACATGATAGGCGAGCTCGAAGTCGTCGAACGCGTATCCCCCGGCCCATCCTGTTCAACGAGAATCCCGATCCCGAGGAAGATTAAACCGCGTCCAGAGCGAGATGCTCACTTTCGAGTGAGCTCGAAGTTTGGTGAATCCACGACCCTTAGCGGGGGACGCGGTTTAAAATTTGATATTTTTTAATACTTTAAACCGCGCCGGCTCCAGCGGCTCTGAAATCCTCCGGGGCCGATCCCATCCAAAAACATCGCATACCGCACTGGGCGCGGTTTAGGAGGATCGGTGCGCCGAGGCGGATCGCGAGCGGGCTCATGAGGACACTGAGCAAGACCAGGCCCGAAGCCGTCAAGAGGAACAGGTCAAGCGATTCGATCACACAATGCTCCTGCTGATTGGACCCAACCGGATCATCGGAAAGGGATGCCTGCCTTCGCGACAATACGGGACGCAAGACCCTGGAAATCGCTGTAACAACTCTTCACCGCCTCGATGTGCGCGCCGATGGCACCGTCGGCGGACTTGAGGAAGAAGATCGGCTTTCTTGACTCCATCGCCATCGGCATCAGGCTGCGGTAGTGTTTGAGCAAAGAGAGGCAGTAAGGGTCGCGATCAACCGGGGGGGAGGTTTGACCCGGGTCGTCGAGGACGGCCTCGCGATACACGGTGGGGATGCGATCCATCCAGCGTTTGTAGGCTTGAACCGGGCGGCTGTCACGAAGGCCGTGCTGCATGACGATGTAACCGATCGGCTGCATGCTTCCTTTCGGCAGTGACAGGCCGGGGGGGGCCTTGGAAACGAGGTCGCCCCAAATAGTACCCCACTCACGCAGGGTCGGGCCAAGGTTCCTGAGACCTTGCAGCGAGAACAGGTCGGGGGCCAGGGGGATACAGACTTGGTCCGACGCGATCAATGCCGCACGGTTGATGGCGCCCAGGTTGGGCCCGACGTCGATCAGGACCAACTCGGCGCTCTGTGCGGCGCCTGCTTGGATCAGGCGGTGGAAGGCGGTCATGGTGCGAAAGGCCGATTCGTCGCGGTTATGGCAGCGTGGCCAGGCATCGGAGAGCTTATCCTCGAAACGGGACAGGCCGAGGTCCCCGGGTATCAGGCCGAGTTTCTCTGTGACACGTTCGACATGGGGGGTGGCGATATCCCCGGTGCCACGCAAGATCGGACGAATGCTTCCGAAAACCGTATCCGGATGATCGTCATCCGGCCAAAGGGCTTCCAGCCGCTCTTCGTCCAAGAACATGGCGGTCAGGTTCGCCTGGGGGTCCAGGTCGACAGCGAGGGTCTCGATGCCGTGGTCGGCGCACATCCACGCGAGGTGATAGACCAGCGAGGTCTTTCCGACACCGCCCTTGTTGTTGAAAAAGGCGATGGTCTTCATTCCGGCCTCCGGAAAATCTTGACCAAGACGCTGTGCTCGTCGAACTGGAACTCGGCCGGCGGGTTGCCGTTCTGAGCCAACAGGGCCTGAGCGCGCTGGACGCCGTAGCCGAACCGGTTGACGAAACCGAGCGACTTCATGGCTTCGGCAATAACGGGGTTGCGGTAACTGTTGCGAGTGGGGAAATTTTGCGGCGTCGCCTCGCCGTAGAGACCGCCGGGGCTTTGGATCTCGATGTGATCGCTGAAGGCATAGAAACGAATCGGGGTGTTGCTGTCGTAGTTGCGATGCATCACCGCGTTCGTCAGCAGCTCACGCAGAGCCCATTCCGGGTAATCGGGCAACAGCCGTTCCTGCAGACCGCTCACGGGTCGCATCCCCGTTTGAATCAGCTGCCGAAGTCGCGCCTCCATCTCTCGCAGTGTGCTGGTCAGGTCGCCCGAGACCTCGGCTTGATCGACGGGCATGTCGGTCAGGTCGGTACCGGGAAGCCGCAGGTATTGGATGTAGGCGCCCGGAAAAAAGAAGCGCGGATTCTTACCGAAGAGGAGGACGCCTGCGTTGGTCAGGCAGCCTTGATCGATGTCGTACAGTCGCAGGGATGCGAGCTGTAGATCGAGCGGCCGGTTATTGGCGGCGATGGTCTCCGGATCGAGGGATTCCCTTCGATAGGCGTCGAACTGGCCGAGGGCAAGGTCTTCGATGGCGGATTCGCGGCACGGTCTGGCGTCGAAGGAGCGCGCCAACGAGACGCGGCGCTCGCTCAGGATGCGTTCTTCCTGCTCGTTGGCGATGCCTCTACGCGGGCCGATTCGGATATAAACCCGACCTCGATAGCGGACCGGCGGTAGGTCCGAGGGCTGGACTTCTACGATGGCAAGCTCACCGTCGTCCAGGGTGTATTTCTGAACGGTGAGGACGGGTTGGGGCAACACATTGCCGTCGGAGCGGATCGCTGCCAGGTTCTTCAAAAGCTCATCAGTTACCTTGAGACCGCAGCGCGCACCATCGTCCGTGGCCCCGATGAAGAGATACCCAGGAAAACGGTGATTGGGCAGATCGTTGGCAAAAGCGCAGATGGCCTCGGCGAACTTGTCGGTCTTGTTGACTGAAGCGGTTCGCTCGACGTAGTCGGCCTCGATGTCGTGGAGGAGATCGATCAGTTGCTCTTGGGTCAACATTTGGGCTTCGGCCTCTCCGGCGGGGTCGTTGTCGACAAGCTTTTCTTGGATCCGCCTGCGCGGGGGCAACCACCCAGCTACTGCGGCGCGGCTTAAAGTATTAAAAATTAAATATTAAACCGCGTCGGCTAAACCGCGCCCAGAGCGAGATGCTCACTTTCGAGTGGGCTCGACGTTTGGTGCATCCACGGCCCTTAGCGGGGACGCGGTTTAAAATAATATATTTTTTAATATCTTAAACCGCGCCGACTCCGGCGGTCGTCAAAACTGCCGGGGCCGATCCCATCCAAAAACATCGCATACCGCACAGGGCGCGGTTTAAAAGGTCGGAAAAATCCTTGACACGACACAACATGAATAAAGACGCATGTCGCTCTGGACGCGGTTTAGTTGAGAGTCGCGCCGACAGGGCATCGAAACAGCAGGGCATGACGAGCATGTCGCCACGATCGAGGAGTGTGCGCAGCCGGGCGGCGGGCTCGTTCACGTGCGTCGATCCTGTCGTTTTGCCGGAGCTCGAGTATACCCGCCGACGGTGATCTGCGCGGCTGCAGCCCAACCTTGCTGCGCCCTTGACGATCGATGCCCGGAAGTCTATACGTATCGTATATATTTCTAGTGCCGAAGGTTCCGATGGAAACAGCAAAGCTCTTCTTGAACGGCAGCAGTCAAGCCGTTCGCTTACCCAAAGAATACCGCTTCCGGGGTGATGAGGTGGTGATCAAACGTCTGGGCAATGCCGTGGTGCTCTTGCCCAAGGACGATCCCTGGCAGGTCATGTTCGATGCCCTGGCGGAGTTTCCGGATGACTTGACGCTGACGCGCGAGCAACCGGACGCACAGGAACGGGAGCCGATCGCGTGATTGTCCTTCTGGATACGGACATCTGCATCTATGCGATCAATCAAAAACGGCCGGACATCCTTCGGCAGATCCGGAACTATCGCATCGGCGAGGTCGGTATCTCGTCGATCACCTATGCCGAGCTGCGTTTCGGCGTGGAGAACAGCAGCCGGGTCGACGAGAACCTGGATCGGCTGGAGCGCTTCCTGTTGCCGCTGGAGATCCTCCCTTTCGACGCCGAAGCCGGGCGCCGCTACGGACGGCTTCGCGTTGCGCTCAAACGCGCAGGTTGCCTGATCGGCCCGAACGATCTCTTGATCGCGGCCCACGCACTGAGTCTCGACGCGACCCTGGTGACCAACAACATCCATGAGTTTGCGCGGGTCGATGGGTTACGGGTCGAGCAGTGGGGTTGAGCGATCGCGCGTGCGGATCCATCTTTGCACCAACTCGAAGAACACTCCGGACAGCGACGCAACCACACCATGACCAGATTCACGGCCTATTTCGACGGCGGCTGCCCGCTCTGCAGCAAAGAGATCGCCCATTACCGCAGGATCGACAAGGCGGGAATGATTCACTGGGTCGACATCACCGATGACGGCGGCGCATTGGCCGAGACCGGGATCGACCGCACGGACGCCATGCGGCGCATCCACGCCAAGGAGACCGACGGCAGCATCCTGACCGGTGTTCCGGCCTTCGTCGCGATCTGGCGTCGCCTGCCGGGCTACCGCCGTCTCGCGGCCTTGGTGCAGGGTCTGCGGCTGGTGCGCCCGCTCGATTGGGGCTACGCGCGATTCGCGGACTGGCGATTGAAGCGCCGGTGCAAGGATGGCGCCTGCACCTTGACGCCGTGAGTGACGATTCAGACACAAGGTAAACACCCTGACCAATGCGTAGGATGGGTAGAGCGCAGCGAAACCCATCCTCCAAACCGCCACGTTGCCGGGTTTCGGTCTGATGCCCTTGGCGCGGGCTGGATGGGTTTCGCTGCACTCCACCCATCCTACATGGTTGGTTTTTTTGCATTTTCCGGAGGGTTGTGACGAGCCGCCTCCGTCCGAGCCTAAAGAAGCCCCCGCTCGGCCAGCGAAGTCCCCTCGCCGTCGCCGATGATGACGTGATCGAGCACGCGCACGTCGATCAGACTCAGCGCCTCCTTCAGACGCTGCGTGATCCGCAGGTCCGCCTGACTGGGCTCCGCGACACCCGAGGGATGGTTGTGGGCGAAGATCACGGCGGCGGCGTTGGTGGCGAGGACCCGCTGCACGACCACCCGCGGATGCACGCTGGCCCCGTCGATCGTGCCGTGGAACAGCTCGTCGTAGCTGATGACACGGTGTCGGTTGTCGAGGAAGAGGCAGGCGAAGATCTCGTGCGGTGAGCCGTACAGCCGCAGCTTGAGATAATCGCGTGTGGCCTCCGGGCTGGTCAGGACATCTTGACCTCGAATCCGCGAGAGCAGATAGCGGTGGCTGAGCTCGAGGACCGCCTGAAGCTCGGCAAACTTCGCCGTGCCGAGACCCTTGCCTTCGCAAAAGCGCTTCTGGTCCGCGGCGAGCAGCCCGACGAGACCGTCGAAGTCGGTCAGCAGCTCGCGCGCCAGATCCACCGCACTCTTGCCGCGCACGCCGGTGCGCAGAAACAGCGCCAGCAGCTCGGCGTCCGAGAGTGCGCCCGCCCCCGCTCCAAGAGCTTCTCCCGCGGCCGTTCACCCTCCGGCCAGTCCTTGATCGGCATGCGACCTCCGTCGATGGGTTGCGTTAAACTGCGGCCTGTTCCGTAGCGGAAGTGTACACGTTTAGACCATGGATCCAAGCCCCCGCAATCAGGTGCTGCTCGGTGTCGGCGGCGGCATCTCCGCCTACAAGTCGGTCGATCTGGTGCGTCGCCTACGCGAGCGCGGCTATGTCGTACGGGTGGTCATGACGCGCGCCGCGACGGCGTTTGTCGGCCCTTTGACCTTTCAGGCGGTCTCCGGGCATCCGGTGCGGACCGACCTACTCGACCCGGCGGCCGAGGCCGGTATGGGCCATATCGAGCTGGCCCGCTGGGCGGATCGGCTGCTGATCGCCCCGGCGACCGCGGACCTGATGGCGCGCTTGGCGGCCGGCATCGCCGACGACCTGCTCACGACCTTGGCCCTGGCGACCGAGGCGCCGTTGATCCTCGCCCCGGCAATGAACCAACAGATGTGGCGTCACCCGGCGACTCAAGACAACCTGGCCCGTCTGGTGGCCCGCGGTGCGCGGATCTTGGGACCGGGCGTGGGCAGCCAAGCCTGCGGAGACCAAGGCCCGGGACGGATGCTCGAGCCGCTGGAGATCGCCGATGCGCTCACCGGCTCGGCCCTGCAACCACTGGCCGGCGTACGCGTCCTTTTGACGGCCGGGCCGACCCGCGAGCCGCTCGACCCGGTGCGCTATCTGGGCAATCGCAGCTCCGGGCGCATGGGGTATGCGCTGGCGAGCGCACTGACCGATCTGGGCGCCCGCGTGGTCCTGGTCAGTGGACCGAGTGCCTTGGCGCCGCCGACGGTGGCCGAGCTGGTCAAGGTCGAGACAGCCTTGGAGATGCACGCGGCCGTGACCGCGCGCAGCCGCGACTGCGACATCTTCGTCGCGACCGCCGCGGTGGCGGACTACCGGCCCGCCGAGCCCGCGGGGAGCAAGATCAAGAAGGCCGCCGATACGCTGGAGATCCGGCTGGTGCGCAATCCGGATATCCTGGCCGAGGTTGCCGCCCTGCCGAAGCCGCCCTTCACGCTGGGCTTTGCGGCCGAGACGGATCAGGTCGAGCAATACGCCCGCGGCAAGCTGAAGGACAAGCGGTTGGACATGATCGCGGCGAATCGGGTCGGTGGCGACTCGGGCGGCTTCGAGCGCGACGAGAATGCACTCTTGGTGCTCTGGAACGGGGGGCAGCGCGCGCTGCCCATGATGTCGAAGGTCGAGCTCGCGCGCGAGCTGGCCATGCTCCTCGCGGAACGCTATGCCGAACGCCATGCTGCACCCTCTTGAGGTCAAGATCCTGGACCCGCGCCTGGGCCGCGATGTTCCCTTGCCGACCTATGCGACCGAAGGCTCGGCCGGGCTCGATCTGCGTGCCATGCTCCAGGCCCCGCTCGATCTTGCGCCCGGCGCGGCCGAGCTGCTGCCGACCGGCATGGCCGTACACATCGCCGAGCGCAACGTCGCGGGTCTGATCCTGCCGCGCTCGGGGCTCGGGCATCGGCACGGCATCGTGCTCGGCAACCTGGTCGGACTGATCGACTCGGACTATCAGGGGCCGCTCATGGTCTCCTGCTGGAACCGCGGAACGGCACCCTTCCGGATCGAGATCGGCGAGCGCATCGCCCAGCTCGTGCTGGTGCCGGTCCTGCAGGCCGAGTTGAGGATCGTCGAGGACTTCGACGCGTCCGAGCGCGGCAGCGGCGGGTTCGGGCACACGGGACAGCACTGACACGCCGCCGCCCATGGTCGAGGTCACCCCCGCCGCGCCGCCCGAGATCTTCCGCGCCTACGACATCCGCGGCATCCTCGAGCGCCAATTGACGCCCGAGATCATGCGTTCGATCGGTCGGGCGATCGGCAGCGAGGCCGCTGCGCGCGACGATCGCACGGTCATGGTCGGACGCGACTGCCGCGCCTCCAGTCCGACCCTGACCATGGCGTTGATCGCCGGGATCCGCGCCGCCGGGATCGACGTCGTCGACCTCGGCATCGCCCCGACGCCTCTGGTCTATTTCGCCTGCTGCGAGGCCGGCCCCTACGCCGGGGCGATCGTCACCGCCAGCCACAATCCGCCCGATTACAATGGAGTCAAGGTCGTCTTCGGCGGCACGAGCGCGGATGCGGCGACGATTCAGGACCTGCGGCGGCGCATCCTTCATGGCGACCTGACCAGCGGGGCCGGTGGTCTCATCGAGCGCGACATCTCCGAGCGCTACCGCGAGCGCATCGTCCGCGATATCCGCGTTGCCCGGCCCATGCGGCTCGTGCTGGACTGCGGCAACGCGACCGTTTCGGCGCTCGCGCCGGCCGTCTTTCGCGCGCTCGGCTGCGAGGTTGTCACGCTCGATTGCGACCCGGCCGCCGGGATGGGCGAGCGTGTTCCGGATCCGGCCCGCCCCGAGTGTCTCCGGGTGCTCTCTGCGCGGGTGGTGCTGGAGGGTGCCGATTTTGGTCTCGGGTTCGACGGTGACGGTGATCGCCTGGGTGTGATCGATTCCGGCGGCGGCTTCATCGCGGCCGACCGGGTCCTCATGTGTCTCGCCGTCGATATCCTGACCCGGCATCCGGGGAGCGAGATCGTCTTCGACGTCAAATGCACGGCCCATCTCGCCGAGGTGATCCGTCGCGCGGGCGGTCGCCCGGTACCGTGGCGCTCCGGACATGCGCCGCTGAAGGCCCGGCTACGCGAATCCGATGCACAGATTGCCGGCGAGCTGAGCGGGCACATTATGCTCAAGGAGCGCTGGCTCGGCTTCGACGACGCACTCTATGCCGGCGCGCGGCTCCTGGAGATCCTGTCGCAGGATCCTCGCCCCACGGACGCGGTCTTCCGCGCCTTTCCCGGCGGCATCGCCACACCCGAGCTGCCCTTGCCGTTGCCCGAGGGCGATGCCGAGCGGATCATGACGCGGGTGATCCTGCTGGCCGATCGCGTCGAGGATTTGACGGTGCAGACCATCGACGGTCTGCGGCTCGATGGGCCGGCCGCCTGGGGTTTGGTGCGCGCATCGAACACCTTGCCCAAGCTGGTTTTTCGCTTCGAAGGCGACGACCCGGCCGCACTTCGGGCCATGCAGGAGCGGTTTCGCCTGCTCATGGCCGAGGCAGCGCCCGGCCTGGCGCTGCCCTTTTGATCCATTCCGACCCATTCCAATCCGAGCGATTCCAAGCCATGTCCATCCTCAACGAACGTGCCCACACCATCGCCCACGTCCTGATCGAGGCGCTGCCCTATATCCGGCGCTTCCGCGGCAAGACCATCGTGATCAAATACGGCGGCAACGCCATGGTGGACGAGAATCTAAAGCAGGGCTTCGCGCGCGATGTGGTCCTCATGAAGATGGTCGGGGTGAATCCCGTGATCGTGCATGGCGGCGGGCCGCAGATCGGCTCGCTGCTCAAACGACTCGGCAAGGCGAGCGAGTTCGTTCAAGGCATGCGGGTGACGGACGACGAGACCATGGACGTGGTCGAGATGGTTCTCGGCGGGTTGGTGAACAAAGAGATCGTCAACTTCATCAACCGACACGGCGGCTCGGCGGTCGGCCTCACCGGCAAGGACGGCGACCTGATCCGCGCGCGCAAGCTCCTGCTGCGCCGCGATGCGCCCGAGTTGGAGGCCACGGAGATCATCGACATCGGCCATGTCGGCGAGGTCGAAAGTATCGACGCCTCAGTCGTCCACATGCTGGTCGAAGGCGACTTCATCCCGGTCATCGCCCCGATCGGGGTCGGCGAGGACGGTCGCTCCTACAACATCAACGCCGATCTGGTCGCGGGTAAGATCGCCGAGGTGCTCAAGGCCGAGAAGCTCCTGCTCCTGACCAATACGGCCGGCTTGCTCGATGCCGAGGGCAACCTGATCACGGAGTTGGATGTCGGCCGTGTCCACGCCTTGATCAAGGACGGCGTGATCGCGGGCGGTATGCTGCCGAAGGTGCAGTGCGCGCTCGATGCGGTGCATGGCGGTGTGAGGTCGGCGCATATCATCGACGGTCGGGTCGAGCACGCGGTCATGCTCGATCTCTTCACGGATGAGGGTGTTGGGACGCTGATTCGCAGTCGGTGAGGTGGGGTTCGGGGTTCGGGGTTCGGGGTTCGGGGTTCGGGGTTCGGGGTTCAGGGTTCGGGGTTCAGGTTAAACCGCGCCCAGTGCGGTATGCGATGTTTTTGGATGGGATCGGCCCCGGCGGATTTCAGAGCCGCTGGAGCCTGCGCGGTTTAAAGTATTAAAAAATATCAAATTTTAAACCACGTCCCCCGCTAAGGGTCGTGGATTCACCAAACGTCGAACTCACTCGAAAGTGAGCATCTCGCTCTGGACGCGGTTTAAATGCCGTAGCGCTCTCGATATGCGCGGACGGCGTCGGCGAAGGCGTCGAGTTGGGGTTGTTCTTCGATGTAGGCGATCAGGTCGTTCAGACTGACGATGCTATAGACGGGGATGCCGAAGGTTGCGGTCACCTCGGCGACGGCCGAACGCCCGTCCTGGCCCTGCTCCTGCCGATCGAGCGCGATCACGACGCCTGCCGGCTCGGCCCCGGCATCGCGGATGATCTGAACGGATTCACGCACCGAGGTGCCCGCGGTAATGACATCGTCGATGATGAGGATGCGCCCGGCCAAGGCGCTGCCGACGATCAGACCGCCCTCGCCGTGATCCTTGAGCTCCTTGCGGTTGAAGGCGTAGGCGGTGTCTCGGCCGGATTGCGCGGCGAGTGCGATGCTGGTCGCTGCCGCCAACGGAATGCCCTTGTAGGCCGGCCCGAACAGCACGTCGAAGGCCGGGGCGGCATCCAGGATGCAGCGCGCGTAGGCGCTTCCGAGCCGGGACAGCCGCTCGCCCGTGTTGAAGAGCCCGGCATTGAAGAAGTAAGGGCTTTGGCGTCCGGACTTGAGCGTGAAGTCGCCGAAGCGCAATGCGCCGATCTCGGCGGCGAAGGCCAAAAATTCGCGTTGGTAATCTTTCATACGGGGTTCCTTTCGAACCGGTAAGCTGATTGCCGAGGGAACGGCTCAAAAATATTCTAAACCGCGCCGGCTCCGACGGTCGTCAAGTCTGCCGGGGCCGATCCCATCCAAAAACATCGCATACCGCGCCGGGCGCGGTTTAGATGAGACACCGTGCATGATCGAGACACCGCTTGGGATCTACCTGACCGCCTTTCTGGTCGGCCTCTTGGGCGGCGTCCATTGTCTGTCCATGTGCGGCGGCCTGGTCGGCTCCTTGACCTTAGGTCTGGACCCGCGGATCCGTCGCGACCCTTTGCTGATGCTGCCCTATCAGGTGACCTACAACCTGGCGCGCATCGCCGGCTACGCCACTGCCGGCGCCTTGTTCGGCGGACTCGGCGCCCTGCTGCTCCAGCTCGACGCCTTTCAGATCATGCAGCGCGTCCTTTACGGCCTCGCCGGGGTCGTGATGATCCTGCTCGGGCTCTATCTCGGTGGCTGGTGGCGTCTCATCGCCGTGGTCGAGCGGGCCGGCGCCGTGCTCTGGCGGCGTCTCGAGCCACTGGGTCGACGCGTCCTGCCGGTCCGCACCCCGCTGCAGGCCGCGGCCCTCGGCTATCTCTGGGCCTGGATCCCCTGCGGCCTCGTCTACAGCGTCCTCATTACCGCGGTCGCCACCGGAAGCGTCCTGGACGGGGCGCTCGTGATGCTGGCCTTCGGCGCCGGCACGCTCCCGAACCTCCTCGGCATCGGCCTCCTGGCCGGCGCCGCCGCACGCATCTCCGAGCGCGTTTGGGTCAAGCAAGTCGCCGGGCTGCTGGTTATCGGCTTCGGCCTCTACGCCCTCTGGCAGCTCTATTAAACCGCTATTAAACCGCGTCCGCTCAAAGGTTTGTTGGCGGCCGCATCCGTCCGCTTCAACTCAAGCCTCTCCTGTCGCGCCGAGACGCGGTTTAATCGGTGAAGAACTGCTGCTGGAGATCGATCGCCACGGGCTCGGCGCCGCCCGGCGGGGTCACCTGGATCTCGAAATCGACGATCTGGAGATTCGCGATCGGAAACTGGCCGACATAGGAGACGCCTGCGCCGACGCGGATCTCGCGCATGGGGATCACGCTTGCGGGCATATCGCCGGTGCGTGCGGTGGCGTCGACGCGCGCGGGGACGTTTTCACGCGTCCCATCCGGGTGCGGCTTGACCACCGAGACGGTCAGCACGCCGTTGAGCTTGCTGCGCTGGATCCGGTAGAGATCCGCGATCTCGGGGTTGAGCGTCTCGGCCGTCATGGCGTTGGCGAAGATGCTGTAGTCGCCGGCCGTGACCGGACCCTCAGCCGAAACGCTTTGTGCGGCGAGCAGTCCGGCGGTAATCAGGATCCCGAGCGTCCGTTGAATGATCATGGTTAAACCTCGTTTGGCGGATGAGATGAACCGCGTCCGTTGCGACATGCGTTATCAGCACGTGGGCTCGGACGCACATGAATCAACGACCGTCACAGAAGACGCGGTTCAGAAGTCAAAAAACGCTAGACCGCGCTCGCGCCGCGCGACAGCACAGGTCACTGCGAGCGCGGTTTATCGGCAACCGGAATCGGAAATGTCCGCGGCGCCTGAATCCGCAGCCGCTTGTATCGCGACTGCTCGCCGCCGATGAGGGACACCTTGGACGGCGCGACACCGAAGGTATCCGCGATGAACCTCCGCAGTGCCGCATTGCCCTTGCCCTCGACCGGGGGTGCCTTGATGGCAACCCGATAATGATCCCCATCCGGCCCGATAAAGGCGTCCTTGGGTGCGCGCGGTTTCACCCGCAGCGCCAGCTCCAAGTCCTCGCCATCCCAACGGGACCAGGTCATTCCGCCTGACGGGCGGTTCGTGCAGGCTCAGAAGGGGCTGCCGACCAGCCACTTCAGCGGCGGAATCAGCAGCATCTCGAGCAGGATCAACCCGATGATCACCGCCATGGGCGAGAGGTCGATCCCGCCGATCGGCTGAATCAGCCGCTGTGCCGGGCGCATGATCGGATCCGTCAGGCGCGTCAGGAGTGCCACAGCGGGATTGTAGGGGTCCGGATTGACCCAGCTCAGGATGACGCGAATCAGGATCCCGAACAGAAAGATGTTGATGAAGAGCTGGATGACCGCAGGTACCGCCCAACCCAGCGCACCGAAGAGCGAGACGTTCAGCCCCAGCACCAGAACCAGCAGGGCCAGCTCGACGGATTTGAGCAGCCAGGCCAGCGCCAAGGCGGCCAGATCCATGCCGGCATAGCCCGGGATCACCTGACGCAGCGGGCGCAGCACGGGCGAGGTCAGCTTGACCACGAACTGCGAGATCGGATTGTAGAAGTCGGCCCGCGCCCATTGCAGCAGGAAGCGGATCGCGACCAGGGTGATATAGAGCCCGAAGAGGGTTTGGATCAGAAAAACGGTCGGGTTGGTCAGATAGGAACCGCTCATGCTTGCTCCGACAGGTCCCGTGAGAGTTCGACCGCACGATCATGCGCGGCGTGCGCGGCGCGCTTCATCAGGGCGTGCAGATCGGCCTCGAGCAGGTGCTCGAGCGCACGCTCTGTCGTACCGCCGGGCGAGGTCACACGCTCGCGCAGCTGCCCGGGCGTATCCTCGCTCTCCACCGCCATCTTGGCCGCACCCAGCGCGGTTTGGATGGTCAGGAGTCGGGCGGTCTCGGCGTCCAGGCCCAGCGAGATGCCGGCCTCTTCCAGCGCCTCCATAAAGAGGAAGAAGTAGGCCGGACCACTCCCCGAGAGTGCGGTCACTGCGTCGATTTGGGCCTCGGTCTCGACCCAGCGGGTCAGGCCGACGGCACGCAGAATGGTCTCGGCGCGATTGCGGCCCTCTTCGCCGACCTCCGGACTGGCATGCAGCCCGATCGCGCCCGTCTGCACCATCGCGGGCGTGTTGGGCATGGCGCGCACGACCGCCAAGGTGCCCCCGAGCCAGCGTTGAATCGCCTGCTCCGGCACCCCGGCCATGATGGAGATCACGAGCGGGGCACGCGCGGACGCGGCATCGGCGATCTCGGTGCAGACCTGTGCGGCGAGCTGCGGTTTGACACAGAGCACGAGCGTATCGGCGTCGGCCAGCGCGTCGCGATTGTCGGCGAAGACCCGAACCCCGTAGCGGGTTTGCAACATCTCGCGACGATCCTGGTTAGGATCGGCGACTTGGAGCGAGTCCGGCGCGTAGCCGTCGGCAACGAGACCGGCGATCAGACTGGTGGCCATGTTGCCGCCACCGATAAAGGCAATCCTGGTTGTCGTCATGTCGAGCCCTAAAGAGATCGGAGGTTAAACCGCGCTCGGTGCGGTATACGCCGTTGGTTGGATTGGCTTGGCCGCGCCAGCTCCGGCAACTGTCGGAGCCGGCGCGGTTTAAGAGGAACGATCAGCCGACATTATACGGCCGCGGCCCGAAGACTGCCGTGCCGACCCGAACCAGGGTCGCGCCTTCGAGGATCGCGGCCTCCAAGTCGTCGGACATGCCCATCGACAGACACGCAAGCGGGCGGCTCGGGGTGGCCAGCCGATCGCGCAGCAGACGCAGGGCGCGAAACGGCGTGCGTTGAGCGTCTTCGTCCTCGGCGGGTGCCGGGAGTGTCATGAGTCCACACACCTCCAGGCCGGGCAGCGCCTCGCAGGCGGCGATCATGGCCGGGACCGCGTCCGGCTCCACACCGCCCTTGGTAATCTCGCCGCTGACATTGACCTGGATGCAGACTTTTAGCGGCGCCAGGTCGGTCGGACGTTGCTCGCTCAGGCGACGGGCGTGAGCCGGATCGGAAAGACCGTGGACCCAATCAAAGTGGGCCGCGATCTGGCGGGTCTTGTTGGCCTGGATCCGGCCGATGAAATGCCACTGGATGTCGGGCAAGTCGCCGAGCAGCGCGATCTTCTCGATCGCCTCCTGCACATAGCTCTCGCCGAATGCCCGGTGACCGGCGGCGTAGGCCGCACGCACGGCCTCGGCGCCGTGGGTCTTGCTGACGGCGAGCAGCGCGACGCTGCCCGGCGGGCGCTGCGCCCGCTCGGCCGCGGCCCGGATGCGGTCGTGCACCTCGCGCAAACGCCCCTGGATGTCGTCGTCGCCGAGCGTCTCATGCGGTTGCATCGTCCGGCCCTTCAGACGTCGGCGCCGGCCGACTCCAAGAGCGTCTGCAGCGCACGCAGCGCCTGACCCCGGTGACTCAGCCGGTTCTTGGTCTGCGGATCCAGCTCCGCGGAGCTGCACCCGTGCGTCGGTACCCAGAAGACGGGGTCGTACCCGAAGCCGTGCTCGCCACGCGGGGCGGCGAGGATCGAGCCTTCCCAGGTGCCCTGGCAGATCAGCGGTGTGGGGTCGGCGGGATGGCGTAGATAGACCAGGACGCACTGGAATCGGGCGGTGCGTTTGGACTCTTCCACCCCTTCCAGGTCGGCCAACAGCTTCTGCAGATTTGCGGTATCGGATGCGCCGGGTCCCGCATAGCGCGCGGAGTAGATGCCGGGCGCGCCGTCGAGTGCATCGACCTCGAGGCCGGAATCGTCGGCAAGGGCGGGGAGATCGCTGTAGCGCGCGGCATGGCGCGCCTTGATGATGGCGTTTTCCACGAAGGTCAGCCCCGTCTCAGCGACGTCCGGCACGGCAAAATCGCTCTGAGGAACCGCCTTGATGCGGGCGCTCAGCAGCAGCTGGTTGATCTCTCTGGCCTTTCCCGGGTTGTTGCTGGCCAGGACGAGGGCCTCGCCGACGTGCGGGATACTCATGCGTTTCTCCTTGTCGAGGGATCGGGTGCGGGCACCCCTGTCATGCGCCTTCCAGCGCGGCGCGCTGAGCGGTCTGGATCTCGCGGATACCGGCGGCGCCGATCGCGATGAGTGCGTCGAGCTCCGCCCGGCTGAAGGGCACGCCCTCGGCGGTCCCCTGCACCTCGACGAAGCGGCCTTCACCGTCCATCACCAGGTTCATGTCGGTCTGCGCGCCCGCATCCTCGGCGTAATCGAGATCGAGTAACGCAACACCCTGCAGGATGCCGACCGAGACGGCGGCGATCTGCGTGCGCAGCGGATCGGTCGTGATCTCTCCGCGTGCCAGCAGCCCGTCGATCGCGTCGCGCAAGGCGACCCAGGCACCCGTGATGGAGGCGGTACGGGTGCCCCCGTCGGCCTGCAGGACATCACAGTCGAGCGTGATCGAGCGCTCGCCGAGTGCGCTCAGGTCCATCGCCGCGCGCAGCGACCGACCGATCAGGCGCTGGATCTCGAGCGTGCGGCCGCCCTGCTTGCCCCGCGCCGCCTCGCGCGGACTGCGTGTGTCGGTTGCGCGCGGGAGCATCCCGTACTCGGCGGTCACCCAGCCCTTGCCCTGACCCTTGAGAAAAGGCGGGACCTGCGACTCCACGCTTGCGGTGCAGAGCACGCGCGTCTCGCCGAACTCGACCAAAACCGATCCTTCCGCATGTCGGGTGAAGCCGCGTGTCAATCGAATCGGGCGCAGTTCGTCGGGGCGGCGCCCGGACGGTCGCACAAGGACGTTTGAAGAGGTGTTTGTCATGGCGATGCTCGATCTCGAAACCAGAAGGGGGTTGGTGCGGCGGGATCATTCGGGTTCGCTCGGCGGCGTGCCCGAACCCATCTCCGGACTCCGGCCCACCCCTTCGAGGACCGCCGCAAGGAGCTCTCCGGCATCCTGTGGACGGTCGCCGATCTCCATCGACATCGACCAATCGACCAGCCTGAGCAAGGAGGAAGGATACCGGGTTTTCATCTCCACCGTGGCCGGAATCAGGGTGTCTTCCTTCTGACGCTCGGGTGCGGGGGGCGGCGTGCGTCCTTCCATGCAGGCGCGGATGCTGGCCCCGACCGCGTAGACATCGGTCCAGGGCCCGATGTGACCGTCGCGCATGTATTGCTCGATCGGGGAATAGCCGGAGGTGATGACCTGTCCGCCGCGTGTGCGTCCCTTCGTCAAGGGGTGAACGGCGCCGAGGTCGAGCAGCATGGGTCGGTTGCCGTGCCGCAGATGGATGTTGCCGGGTTTGACGTCGAGATGGACCATGGAGCGGCGATGCAGCAGCGACAGGGCATCGAGAATCGGGACAAAGACGTCGAGGATGAAGGTCGTGCTGAGACCGCCGCGCCGCGCCTGAACATAGGCCCCGAGATTGCGCCCGCGCTCGTTGGGCATGACCAGATAGCCGGTATCGTTGGCGAGAAAGAAATCCAAGACCCGAACGATCGACGGGTGCTTCAAGGATGCGAGGGCCTTCGCCTCCTGAAAGAACAGTTTGCGCCCCTGATGAAGATTCTCGGCGAGCTGCGGCTCGCTCGCCATCACGCGTCGGGCACTGTCGCGCCGCGCGATCTTCTTGGGCATGTATTCCTTGATGACGACCTCCTCGCCCGAGTCCTCGTCATAGGCGAGGTAGATGAGACTGAACCCGCCCTGGGCGATGGTCTTCACGACCCGATACGGACCCAGCAGGGTGCCGGCGGGAAGGCTGTCTCGGGCGACGGCCATGATGGTCTCTGTCGGTCTCCGTTCAGGATTCGGCGGCCCGCAGCCGGCTGCGGGCGAGTCAAACGCTCGGGACGGAATCCTGCGCCCGCGCGCGAAACAAGGCAATGGATCGGCGCGCGAGGGTTCTCGATTCCCGGCTCCGGGCTCGCACGGAGCCGGGCAGACTCCGAACAGGGCGCCCTCGGAACCCCCGCGCTCCGACCGAGATTCATGCGTCACATCGTACTTTTCGCCGTTGCGCCGGGCAGGTCGACCCGGATAATGGCGAGACTAAACCGCGCCGGCTCCAGCGGTTGTGACATCCGCCGAGGCCGATCCCATCCAAAAACATCGCATACCGCACTGGGCGCGGTTTAAGTCCGGATCCATGCGAGCGGCCGTACGCGCCCGTCCTGGCTGCCGCTCGACGCGCCCGAGCTCCGACGCTCACATCCGCAGCCCCCACACCACAACATCACCACCCAAGGGACGACCCCATGATCAAAAGTATGACGGCCTTCGCGCGCGAGTCGCGCTCCGGTGATTTCGGCGAGCTAACGTGGGAGCTGCGGGCCGTCAACCACCGCTATCTCGAGCCGCACCTGCGGTTGCCCGAGGAGCTGCGCGCTCTGGAAACCAGCGTGCGCACCCGCCTGGCCGCCCGTGTTCAACGCGGCAAGCTCGACTGCAACCTGCGCTACGTCCCGGCCGTCGGACTCACCGGAAGTCTGCGGGTCAACCGCGCCTTCGTCGAGCAGCTTCTGGCTGCGGGGCAGGAGGTCGGCGCCATTATCGGTCGCGGCGTCGAGCCCTCGCCTTTCGAGCTGCTGCGTTGGCCCGGCGTGCTCCAAGAGCAGGACCGCGATCTGGACGAGGTCACGGCCGCCGCGCTGGATCTGCTGGAGACCGCCATCGAAACTCTGCTGGCGACCCGCGAGCGCGAGGGCGAGCGTCTCGAGCGACTGCTGGTCGATCGCTGCGATCGCCTTCAGGAGAGCGTGGTGCGCGTGCGTGCACGGATGCCCGAGGTGATGACGAGCGTGCGCCGACGACTCGCCGATCGACTCGCCGAGCTGCGCGCCGAGCTGGACCCGGCGCGCTTGGAGCAGGAGATGGCCCTGGTCGCGGCCCGGCTGGATGTGGACGAAGAGATGGACCGCCTGGAGGCCCACGTCGCCGAGGTGCGCGATGTCCTCAAACGCCGCGAGCCGGTCGGGCGCCGCCTGGATTTTCTCATGCAGGAGCTCAACCGCGAGGCCAACACCCTGGGCTCCAAGTCGGCCGATGTGGAGGTCACCCGCGAGGCGGTCGAGATGAAGGTCCTGATCGAGCAGATGCGTGAGCAGGTTCAAAATCTGGAGTGACGGGGCGTTTCCGCGAGTTGTCTCGACGCGCCCGACGACAATCACCGCAACCCTTGCCGCGACCGACAGGACATCGCTCTGCGGTGTCACGCATGCCCCGTGGCGCTCTGCGCCACGTGCCACGATGGCCGGAGTGACGACCAAGGCCCGCGTGCTTCTCAGGGGGCGCAAAAGACAAGACCCTTAGGCGGGAGTCTTGTTTCGATCTCCCGCCAAACGCGAGCGCATCGCGATCAGGACCAAGACGAGGGGCAGCTCGATCAGGAAGACCAGGGTCGCGAACAGCACCAGCTTGACCTGACCCATGATCAGGGCGCCCATGATGGCGACCAATCCGAGATTGCGGGTGCTGAATTCGATCAGCAGCGTGAAGCGGTCCTCGCTCGGAAGGCGCACGAGCGACCCCACGATGAAGCCTGCCGCCATCGTGATGATACAGAAGGGCAGGGCAGTCGGAAGCGCCGCGCGGACAGCCGCCGGTAAACCCTCGTGCTGGTCGATCAGAATGAGGCTCACCAGGCAGGCAAGGCCGACGAGACTCAAGAGCCGCAAGGGTTGACGTACTGCGGCGACACCGGCCGGCCGCCACGCGCGCAAGGCCATGCCGAGCGTCAAGGGAAGGAGCATCATCAGGCTCAGTTGAACGATCATGCGCCCCGCCGGAATCACGAGGCGATGCGATTCCTGAAGGAAGAGCACCAATCCGGCGGCGGTCAGCGTAGGCATGGTCACCAAGGCGAGCAGGGTGGACAAGGCGGTCAGGGTCACCGACAGGGCCACGTTGCCCCTGCCCAGATAGCTGTACAGGTTGGAGATGGCCCCGCCCGGACTCGCGGCAAGCAGGATCATCCCGGAGACGATCCAGGGCTCCGGTCGCGCCGCCCAAATCAGCAGGGCGGCACATGCGGGAAGCAGCAGAAGCTGGCCCAAGGTGGCGATGGCGACCGCTCGCGGATAAACCAAAACCCGCCGAAAATCACCCGGGGTGAGCTCCAGCCCCACGACCAGCATCAGCAGCCAGACGAGCGCCGGGATCGCGATGTCCAAGATCGGGTCCGCGCCGGTCACGGGAGGCGGCGCCTGAACCGACCTGTCCCTTCGTGTGACGCGGCCGGCCGCAGGATCCCCAGCTTCTGCATCCTCGAGCGCAGCGTGTTGGGATTGATTCCCAGGCGCTCAGCAGCATTGCCCTTGCCATTGATGCGCCAGCTGCAGCGCTCGCACACCGCCAGGATGTGTTCGCGCTCCACCTGCTCCAGGGTGCGGTCGTCGGCCGCAGTCTCGGGACCCGGCGCCGCGCCCGGCATGGGCCTCACCCCGTCGGCGCCGGGGAGGCGTTCGACCGACAGGGTCGCGCCCGACGAGAGGATGAGGGAGCGCTCGACGATGTTCTCCAGCTCCCGCACGTTGCCCGGCCAATCGTAAGCCATCAGATCGGCGATGGCATGGTCCGGGATGCGGGTCACTTGGCGGCCCAGCTTGGCCCGTAGCTTCTCGACGAAATAGGCCGCAAGCAGGGCGATGTCCTCGCGGCGCTCGCGCAGCGGCGGCAGCCTAATGGGGAAGACCCCGAGACGATAGTAGAGGTCGGCACGAAAGGTTCCCTCTCGCGCCATCGACTCGAGATCACGATTGGTCGAGGCAATCACCCGCGCGTCGCTGTGCCGGGTCGTCGTCGAGCCCAGCCGCTCGAACTCGCCGCTCTGCAAGACCCGCAGGAGTTTCGCCTGCAGCTCCAGCGGCAGCTCGCCGATCTCGTCCAGAACCAAGGTGCCGCCGTCGGCGACCTCGAAACGGCCGACCTTGCGGGCAATGGCACCGGTGAACGCGCCCTTCTCGTGGCCGAACAGCTCGCTCTCGATCAGCGTTGCCGGCAAGGCCGCGCAGTTGACCCGGATGAGTGGTCGCTCGGCCCTGCGACTGCGCTTGTGGACGGCGGTCGCGATCAAGTCCTTGCCGGTGCCGGTCTCGCCCAGCACCAGGACCGTGCTGTCGGTGGGCGCGACTTGCTCCACCTGAAGCAGTACCCGCTTCAGGGCCGGGCTTTCTCCCACCAGCTCGTCGAATTCGCGGCAATGCAGCACCTCTTCTCGCCACACCGCGTTCTCCGCCTCCACCCGCTCGCGCAGCGCCAGGTTCTCCGCGAGGGCGGCCTTGAGCTCCACCTCTTTGCGCCTTCGCAGCATCGCATTTGCAAAGACCCCGGCGAGCAGGCGCAGGCGTCGGACTTCGGGCTCGGTCCAGACGTGTGCCTGGCGGATGGCCCCGAACGACAGCCAGCCGAGTGAGCCGCCGGTTGCGGACAGCGGAAAGGTGGCCATGGAGCGAATCCCGAGTTTGCTCAGGGCCTCCGCGTCTGCCGCCGCCTCGGGCGGAAGATCGGTGATCCGGTTGACGACGACTGCGCTGCCGGAGCGCATCCGCGGGGCCAAATAGGGAAAGCGGGACTCGGCAATCGGCGATGGCACCGGCTCGATGCCCGCCACGGCCCAGGAGTGCGTCGTTGTGAGCTGTCCGGAGTTTTGCTCGTAACGGCCCAGCGTGCTGCGGTCGACGCCGAGAAATTGCACGATTCGTCGCAGGGCATCCACGATCAGGTCGTCGAGTACCTCCGGCTCCACGTTGACGAAGGAGGCCGTCAGATCGGCGAGGAGATCCTCGAAGCCGGTCGCGTTGACGAGGCCCTCTGCCGCGGTATCGGCATCTCGTTTGCGATTTGCGGCGGAAGGCATGGGCATCACTGAACAAGAATGCTTCGGAAGTGCCGCGAGTGTACCCGCATTTCCCCGAATCACGGCATTTCGAGAGTTACGAGATATCGTGAGAGATGCCACTGCATGTCGTCACTCTCGGCAACGAAAAGCCTCTCTGTCTCCGAATGCTCGGTCGTCAAAATCCGGAAATCACGAAGTCCGGCAGTCTCTTGATGGAATGTCGAGTAATCGTCTCAGGATTGGCCCGGATTCTGTTTCAGAGCACTCCGTGACCTTTCGGATAACACGTCTGGATACCCCCGGAGGAAGCCTCGTGAAGGTCGACGGCTGGCTGCAGGCCGACGGTATCGCAGAGCTGGAGCGCGTTTGCGGCGAGCCGTCGGCGGGGCTGACCTTGGATCTCGGTGATCTGCGCCAAGCGGACGCGTCGGCACTGGGCGCCTTGAGACGGGCTGCGGCGCGAGGCGCACGCCTCGTAAATTGCTCACCCTACCTTACGCTGTTGCTCGGTGAACCGGCGGATCCGGCCGGTCATGATGAAGATCAAAACAGGATCTTGTAAGAGATCAGAGAAAACAACGACTGGTTTTGAGGAGACTTGAAGAGCGATGCAGCTGATATTCAAAGAACAAGACCGTCGCGGCGGTCGTCCCCTTGGTCGCTTTGGCGCATCCCTGGGGCTGGTCCTTCTCACCCTCGGCGGCAGCCTGACCCTGGTCGTGCCGGCCTCCGCGGCGGATGCGGCGAAGCCCAACGTTGTCGTCATCTGGGGCGACGACATCGGTGTGCACAATATCAGCGCCTACAACCACGGCGTCATGGGCTACGAAACGCCCAACATCGACCGGATCGCCGGCGAAGGCGGGATGTTTACGCACTACTACGCGCAGCAGAGCTGCACGGCCGGGCGTGCCGCCTTCATCCTCGGTCAGAACCCCTTTCGTACGGGCCTCCTCACCATCGGGATGCCCGGCTCCGAGCACGGGATCCCGGACTGGGCGCCAACCCTCGGAGACCTCCTGAAGGACAAGGGGTACGCGACCGGTCAGTTCGGCAAGAACCACCTCGGCGACCGTGATAAGCACCTGCCGACCGTGCACGGCTTCGACGAGTTCTACGGCAACCTCTACCATCTCAATGCCGAAGAGGAGCCCGAGACTTACCACTATCCGAAGGATCCCGAGTTCCATAAGCGGTTCGGGCCGCGCGGCGTCATCCACTCGTTTGCCGATGGCCGGATCGAAGACACCGGCCCGCTGACCCGCAAGCGCATGGAAACCGCCGACGATGTCATCGTCGGCAAGGCGCTGGATTTCATCGATCGCGCCCACGCGGACGACAAGCCGTTCTTTACCTGGATCACCACCACCCGCATGCACGTCTGGACCCGCCTGAAGCCCGAATCCGAGGGAAGGACGGGCGTGGGCATCTATCCCGACGGTATGGTCGAGCACGACGACCATGTGGGTCAGATCCTGAAGAAGCTCGAAGACCTGGGCGTACTGGACAATACGATCGTGATCTACTCGACCGACAATGGCGCCGAGACGGTGACCTGGCCCGACGGCGGCATCACGCCGTTTTACGGGGAGAAGGGTACGACGTGGGAAGGCGGTATGCGGGTCCCCGCCATGGTTCGCTGGCCCGGTACTGTCAAACCCGGTACTAAGTACAATGAGTTGATGTCCCACGAGGACTGGATCCCGACCCTGATGGCAGCGGTCGGCGAGCCGGACCTGGTGGACCAGATGAAGCAGGGGTATTCGGCAAACGGCAAGGAATGGCGTGTCCACCTCGACGGCCACAACTTCCTGCCGTTCTTCAAGGGCGAGACCGAGGAAAGTCCGCGCAAGTCGTTTCTTTACTTCGGCCAAGGCGGCGAGCTGAATGCCGTCCGCTACGGTCCCTGGAAGGTCAACTTTGCGGGTGTCGACGGCAACATCGCGCTCGGGGTTCGTCAAGCCACCAATTGGCCCTTGATCGTAAACCTTCATGAAGATCCCTACGAGATGATGCCGCATCACTCCTTGATGTATGTGCGCTGGTACGTCGACAACATGTGGGTCATGGTTCCGATGCAGGAGGTCATCAAAAACTTCTTCATGACCATCCCGGATTACCCGTTCCAGGCGGGTTCCAGTCTCTCCGCAGGCAATATCGGCTACCAGACCCTGGAGAAGGCAGGGGCGATGGAATCGCTGAAGAAGCTCGAGGCACTGACCCGGCCCGGCAACTAAAGCGCCCTTGGTCGCCGATGTGCTATCGAGTGAAGACGGGGCGGGGCGCCGAGGCGCCTCGTCCTTATCCTGCCTTGTGCCTCGATCAGAGAAATAAACATGCGGGCTTCACGCGGTGGACCCGATCGCCGCTCCGGACACGTTGGTCGGACGCTCACCGAAGCTGTGGGTCACCGCGATGTGATCAAGCCTCTTGCCGATCGGGATATCAATGACACCGAATTCTTGAATGTTTCCTATTCGGGACCGCCATCGAATAATGGGTGTAGGTAAAGCCCCTTTTTCGGGTTGTTCAAGTGCCTATTTGGCATAGGATCCGCCGCAGGTTTTTTAATTCCGGCCCGTCGCCGCAAATCACTCACTACCGGGCATCCGTATTCAGCTTCTTGTGCGCAAAAAAGGGAGGACTATGATCAGACGCATCGACGCCCATCTCTCGTCGACGCTTTTCGTGGCGGCCGTTCTCTCGGTTGCGCCGCTTCGGAGTGTCGCTGGCGAAGCGCCGGGTGATTGGCGCTATGGGGCGACACTATACCTCTGGGGCGCGGGCATTCAGGGCGACACGGCCGGCGGAGCAAAGGTCGATGTCGGCTTCGACACCCTGATCAGCAATCTCGACATGGCCTTTATGGGCGCCTTCGAGGCGCGTCGCGATCGCTGGTCCTTCGTGGCGGATGTGGTCTACCTCGACGTTGGTGCAAACGAGAGCGGAGAGGTCCCTGTCCGGGTGGCGGCGGGTGCGACGGGAAACGTGAATGTCGCGGCGAGCGTCGCGACCACAGGATGGGTGCTCAACCTGACCGGTGCCTTCACTCTTTTGCGCAACGAACGCGCGAGCCTCGACGTGCTTCTTGGTGCGCGCTACCTGGATCTGGCGCTCGACTTTGACCTGGACCTTGCCGCCGCTCAATACGCGGTAACGCGAGAGATCGTGGCCACGCAGGTGAGTTGGGATACGGTCCTAGGCGTCAAGGGCCGAGCGATCCTGGATGGACCTTGGTATTTGCAGTATAACCTCGACGTCGGCGCCGGAGAGTCCGATTTGACCTGGCAGGCCGCGGGCGGTCTAGGCTACGCCTTTGACTGGGGAGACGTCACCCTGCTGTATCGCCATATTGGCTGGGAATTCGGCTCCGATGCCGCGTTGGACAACATTGCTTTCAGTGGGCCCCTGCTGGGCGGAACCTGGAGGTTCTGAAGCTCGGACGACACTCTTTCCGGTTCATGCGCATTCGTACGCGCCTGATCGCCTGGTTTTCACCCAATCATTCGGAGCCGACAACATGCGGTATAAGACGACCATCCCGGCGATCCTGCTGATCGGTTGGATCGCGACGGTTTCGGCGGAGTCCGATCCACTGCCGTCTTGGAAGGATGGTCCGGCCAAGGAATCCATTACCGCGTTCGTGACCGGTGTCACCGGCGCCGACGGGCCGAACTTCGTTCCCCCTGCCCAGCGCATCGCCGTCTTCGATAATGACGGCACCCTTTGGGTGGAGCAGCCCATCTATACCCAGCTCGCGTTTGTCCTGGACCGGATCGAGGAGCTCGCGCCGGAGCACCCCGAATGGCAGGACGAGCAGCCGTTCAGAGCTGCATTGGAAGGGAACATGAACGTCCTCGGCGACGCCGGAATGGAGGGGCTCATGCAGCTGTTGATGGCGACTCATTCAGGGATGACCAGCGATCGGTTCGAGATGATCGTGAGCGATTGGCTCGGCGCCGCGCAGCACCCGCGCTTCGCAAGGCCCTATACCGAGCTGGTCTACGAGCCCATGATCGAGCTTCTCGCCTATCTGCGTGCCAACGCGTTCAAGACCTTCATCGTCTCCGGAGGCGGGGCGGACTTCGTGCGCCCTTGGGCCGAGTCGGTCTACGGAATCCCGCCGGAGCAGGTGATCGGCTCTCAGATCGCGCTTCGTTTCGAGCTTCAAGACGGCAAGCCGGTCATCGTGCGCGAGTCCGAGATCGCCTTCATCGACGACAAAGCCGGCAAGCCGGTAGGCATCCAGCGCCACATCGGTCGCCGACCGATCCTCGCCTTCGGCAACTCGGACGGCGATCTGCAGATGCTGCAGTGGACCACCGCGGGGCCCGGCCCGAGACTCGGGCTGATCCTCCATCACGACGACGCTGAACGGGAGTACGCTTACGACAGGGAGAGCCACATCGGCAAGCTCGACAAGGCGCTGGACCTTGCCCCCGAGAACAACTGGGTTGTCGTGTCTACGAAGGACGCCTGGTCCCGGGTATTCTCATGGGCGCCCTGATGAGCAGGATGGCGGCGTCCTCTTCGAGCGGTATCAGCGGCGACAGCCTGATTGGCTTCGGAGTGGGCGCCATGGGCGGAGGCCTCCTCACGGCCGCTATCATGTGGGACGACGACGATTAAACCGCGCCCTGTGCGGTATGCGATGTTTTTGGATGGGATCGGCCCCGGCAGTTTTGACGACCGCTGGAGTCGGCGCGGTTTAAGATATTAAAAAATATATTATTTTAAACCGCGTCCCCGCTAAGGGCCGTGGATGCACCAAACGTCGAGCCCACTCGAAAGCGAGCATCTCGCTCTGGGCGCGGTTTAGAACGGCCGGCTCTACTGCGGCGGGCGCGGCTATTGGGGTGCACCGAGCGACTGGGGCCAAATCAACACGCACGATCATTTTCCGGAATAGCTCTGACCCCGCTGCGGTTTGTCATGGCGAAGATTGTACGAATGGCGGTGGATGTCGGAGCCTCAATTTTCAGCTTACGGCGATGACGCGATGACTCCCGACGGAAAACCCGCATTCCGATGCCCCGGCGCCTTCGCGCGCGTCGGGCCGATCGCCGCGCTCCTGCTGCTCGCACTCGCGATCGGACATCTGTCGGCTGATGCCCCGCCGACCCTGCCCGAGCTTCCGCGCACCGACGGCGCCGGTCTGCCGCCACCGCCGCCGGCCATCGGCCCCCTCGAATGGCCACGCCTGATCGCCGAGAGCCGCCGTGCCTGCGAGGGCCCATGCGCGACGCCCTTCGGCCAGGTGCTCGGGGTCGCCGACGGCGCCGCGGCCCGCTCGAATTGTGTCTCGACCTGCGTGCAGCCCGAGCGAAGCTTCCTTGACCTGCAGAGCGGCGAGATCGCCGTGTCGCGGGATTCGCCGCCCGACAGCCCGAAGCAGTACGTCGGCATCACCTACCAATGTGTCGGATATGCGCGGCTCTGGTGGATGAAGAACCGCTCCCTGACCTTCGGCGACGTCGACACGGCCCACGACATCCTCTACCTGACCGAGGCAACCGATCCGCGCACCGGCGCGATCGTGCCGCTGGGGCGCTCGCTCAACGGAACCGCGCGCCGCCCGCCCGAGCGCGGCGACCTGGTGGTCTATCTCGCCGACCGCGAGGATACGGAATGGCGCGCCGGACACGTCGCCGTGGTCGTCGAGGTGGATCGCGAGCAAGGCCTGGTCGCGCTGGCCGAGGAGAACTACGACAACCGGCCTTGGCAGAATCCGCAGGCCTTCGCGCGGCGCATCCAGATGTTCGAGATCAATGGCCGCTTCACGCTGCTGGATGTCGAGCCGAGCAGCCGCTCCAGTGCCGACGGTGGTCGAATCGCCGGCTGGGTGTATCCGAGGCACTGAGCGTTCCTAAGCAGCGCGGCGGATGAGCCTCGTCCTTGATCGATAGCTCCGCCGCCTCTTTGGCGACCTTGATCCAAACCGGTATCCCCGCGCGATCGAATCGCGAGATCGCCCCCGTCCCGCCGTCTGCGCGACCGAGCTTTCTGCCCGCTCCGGACCTCTTCTCGGCCCCGGTGGCGCGGCAGGGACTGCCGTTGAACGCGGATTGGAGAACAACGACACATGCGGACCCGTGTCGCAATCGATCGCGGAAAGCCGAATGCAATGCCCATCCATCGCTCAGGAGACCCGAGAAATGCCCTCGATTGCTCGACCAAGCGTTCTGATTTCCGTCTGGCTTGTCGCCGCCGCGCTGCTCGCCCCGGGTGTCGCCATGGCGGATGACTGTGCCGACGGCCCCAATGTCGCCGATCACCCTGCGGTGCCGCGCTATGCCGGCGCCTGTCTCATCGGCTCGGAGCAAAAGTCTTTCGAGATTTCGATTTCGGCCAAGCGATCCTCAAGCCCGAGTCGCACCCCGCGCTTGATGAGATCGTGCGACTCTTGTCGGCACAGCCGGCGGTGAATCTGTACGTTGTCGGTCACACCGACAACGTCGGGGGCTATGAATCCAACCTGAGCCTCTCGCGAGCCCGCGCCGAGGCGGTTGTTGCTGCACTCCTCTCTCGAGCGGACGTCGACCGCGCTCGACTCGTCCCTGCCGGTGTTGCGGACCTTGCGCCTGTCGCATCCAATGCCACCGAATCGGGGCGTGCCATGAATCGGCGGGGCGAGCTGGTCGCGCGATAGCCGGGATCGCTGGCACGGTCGACTTCGCAAGGCGTGCGCCGCAGATCGGGAAGATAGACCTGTCCCTTGTTCTCCGGCTGCGCTTGCCGTCGACCGCGTTGGCCTCCGGCGACCGGAGAGGTGCCCCGCCGAACCGGCTCGTAAGGATCTGGACGAGGAGCTCGGCCGTTTGGGCCTGCTGCCACGGTTTCATTCGGAATTCTCGGTCGATGGATGCCGCGAGAATCCGCGGGTCGGTGGTCCCGCCGGTGAAGCGGGCCGCCGCGAGGCGGTGCCGCTGCACGAAGCATCGATCCTCAATGCGCGGTTGTACGTGTCGGCCCGGAGGTCACGGCAACCAGCGAACGATAGTCCACGCCTTCGATCTCCTCGCTGTCTGCAACCGCTTCCGGGACGGGGAAGATCGGGCTCCCCGGCGACCACAGCTCGGTGCTGTCGGGGTGCTGCTCGTAGTAGTCGGGATCGGTTGTAACGCGCACCGCGGCCGGCATTCCAGGCGCCTGCCAGGACCAGTCCCGCGGGCCGACCACCTTGGTTTGAACGCCCGGCGGCAACAGGTCGGGGCGGGCGAGCAATGCGCCGAGATCGGCCAGGTCGTAGCGGGCCGGCGGGCGCTCCGGAGCATCGAGGTCGGCCGCGGTGACCTCGTCGAGGTCGAATCCGGACTGCTCGGCGGATTCCACCTCGGCGGCGATATCCGTGACCAGGTTGGCCCTTGCCCTCTCGCGATCCTCCGGGCGGCCCAAGGCGACCTCGGTGATCACGCGGGGCAGGCGGGCGAGGATGGGTTGGAGGCGGCCGACGAAGCTCTGGAAGAGGTTGATGCGGTGGCGTAGCGCCTCGTAGACGTCGGCTTCGACGGTGTCTGATAGTGCAGGTTGACGATGCGGATCTCGGGGTGCTCCTGGCCGAGACGGTCGATGCGGCCGATACGCTGCTCGACGCGCATCGGGTTCCAGGGCATGTCCTCATCGACTGCGCGGGCCGTCCCCTGCGCCGGGCCGTCTGCCATCTGGCCCCCGACGGCCGCCAGTCGACCTTCCAGGGTCCGGGTCAGTGCATGGATGCTGCTGGCCAGGCGGCGGCGATAGATGGCATGACGAAGCCTACGGCGGTGCGCTCATCGGCCGCGGCGTTATCGTAGGTGCTGCCGATGTAGTCCTCGACCTGCTCGTAAACCAGGCGCTCGGCCGGGGTCATCTCGACAAAGCGGTCCTCGACCTTGCGGGTTGCGATCAGGGCCTTGAGCTTGCCGGCCTCCCGGTAGCGGCGCAGCAGCTCGCGGGTGTGTCGCGAGATCAGGGCGCGCAACGGGGTGTGCAGTTTCATCAGACGGACCGCCGCCTGGCGCTCCGCGGTTTCGAGCTGTTTGAGCGGAATGGACGCGGTGTCGCGCAAGGCGCGCAGGATCTTGCGGACCTTCAGACGACTCAGGCCCGGCAGGTGGCGCATCGCATCCTCTTCGGCGAGGGCCCCGTAGGTCGCCTCGGCGGCCTGGAACAGGTCCGCCATGCGGCGAAGCTGGACATGCGATGGATTCGGCGCGGGGGCGTACTCGAAGAAGTCCAGGAAGGCTCGCAGGTGCCAGTCGGCGGGCAGCCCGAGCAGAGCCATCAGGTCCCAAACCTCGACAGGGCTCACCTGCATCGGGGTCGCGGTCAAGAGCACCAGCCCCTGCGTGCGCTCGCGCAGGCTCTGCATCAGACGCAGCAGTTGATTAGGCCGCTGGTCTGCGCCGAGACCGCCGCCGCCCCGCCGGGCATGATGGGCCTCGTCGAGCACCACCAAGTCCCAGGGCTCGGCCCCGGACAACAGCTCGGCCGCACGATCGCGCCGTCGCATCAGGTGACTGGAGACCAGCACGCAAGGCTCACGGTGCCACGCCTTGGCGTCGACCGGGCGTTGCGCCTCGCCCTGGAGCCCCCGCGACGGGTACCAGCACAGCCGCTGCCCGTCGTAGATGGGCCAGTTCAGATTGAACTTCTCGCGCAGCTCGATCTGCCACTGGCGCAAGACGGCCTTCGGCGCCAGCACCAGGATCCGCTTCGCCCGGCCGGCCAGCCAGGCCTGGCGCAGCAGCAGGCCCGCCTGAATCGTCTTGCCCAGACCCACCTCGTCGGCGATCAGCAAGCGCGGCGGCCAGTGGTCATAGAGACGTTGAAAGGCCCTGATCTGATGGGGCCAAGGGATCACTGCGCACGTCGCTTCGCCGATCCGTTCGCCGCCGTCCGGCCAGGCCGGGGCATGGCGGATGAAGCCCCACACCAGGCGGCGCGGGTCCGACCGGGGTTCCGGGCTCGGTGATCCGGGAATTGGATCTGTCGGCTCGACGGGGGCTCCGCATCCGCCGACTTCGTTCTCAGTCGACCCGGCAGATCATCCTTGGGCAGAAACTTGAGCAGCTCCAGCCGAACAGCCGCCGGCACGTCCATCACGATGGCGCTCGCCGTCTTGTTGGCCCAGAGACGCTGAAAGCTGTCCTCCTCGGCCTGGACATGGGCGGTGCCGCCGCTCCCATCGGCGCCCCAGGTCGTGAAGACATGGAAACTGTCCCAGTTGTGCTTCCAGCCGGCCTCGGTCTCGTTGATGCTGCCGCTGAAGGCCAGCCGGTTGCCCTCGGCGTCTTCGAGAATACCGGCCTTCTCGTGGAAGAGACCAAGGCCAGCGAGTGGCTTGCGGTCCTCGTCGCAGGGCACGGCCACCTTCACGTCCAGGTGGCCCTTGGCGACCATCCAGGCCAGCAGTCCAAGGGCATCCACCGCAGTCGCGTCATTTGAACAGAGCGGCTCCGCCAGCAGCGCCGCCTCCACCCTGTCGCGCAGATCGGCACCCTGCTGGATGGCGGCAACGTCCTGCGGCTTCAGGGTGCATCCCACCACCAGGCGCATCCGACCCCGGTTGCGGACGAGACCCTCGATTCCGCGGGCGGCCAGGGCTAGAGCATAGGCGGAGAAGTAGCCGGTGGAGCGATCGTAGCGCACGGCGCATTCCAGGGCCGGGACATAGAACCCGGTGACCAAGTCGCCCTGCTCGGGGCTGTACTTGGTCAGCCAATCCCTGGCGGTGAGGAGACTCACGCCTCGTTCTCCTCGGAGCTGTCGTCGCCGTTCGACTCGGTGACCGGCTCCTGCTCGGAGGCTTGTTGCAGGACAGCCTTGCCCATCGCCGCGGCAATGCGGGTCACCAATGCCTCCTCGCGAGCGGCGAAGAAACCCTCGAAGTGGTCGTCCCGAAGTCGCTCTGGATCGATGACGTGGGTCCCGAGGATCTGATCCATACGCTCTGCATCGATCCCGGCCTGGTCCTGAATGCGCTGGAGATAGGCGCTCGGCGCCTGCCCCCCGATGATCCGATTGGTCCGCGCGGACACTGCCGCCTTGTTGACGATGGAGTTGTAGCGTTGGGACGTTATGCCCTGCTTGACGCACCACGTCTGGGGAAAGATGTGGTGGATGTCGATTCGCTCGTCCCAGAAGCTGGCCTCGTCGATGGGTACCCCGGTGCGGAAGTCCTGCGCACCGTCGCGCATCAGTAGGGCATGCAGCCCTTTGTACGCTGCGCTGTTACGGGTCCTCAAGGTCAGCAAGCGGGTTCTTGAAAAGTTGGCATCGATCACTGTCTGCGGCTCCGGACCTCCGTCGATCCAGGCCAGGACCTCCGGCACGTCTCGTGCGAAGCGGGATTCGACACCCCCGCCGTATAGCTCCCCGAAGACCCCGCACCAGAACCACAGGGCCACCTTTCGCCGAATGCCATCGTCCTCCCAGCGCTTGCCGAGGTTAATGAGGATGGCCGCCAAGGGGATCACCTGGGTCTGGTAGGGCAAATCCCAGGGCGAAAAAATGTTCTGCTGAAACAGGAAACGTGCGGCGCGCTCGAATCCCTCCACCGCCGCGTCGGCCCATTGGCAATAGCCGCTCAAGGGCAGGTTGAGGATCGTGACGCGCTTGCAGCTCACGGCTGCGGCCTGTTCCGGCTTGAGTCCGTTGGTCAGATCGGCTTCGCGGCGGGCAATGGTGTAGAGCAGTGCCACAACCTGGAGAAAGTCGGTGTTGGCCAGGCGCTGCAGCACCCTCTTCTGATGTAGGCGCGGCTCCCGTCCGGCAACCTTGCGCTCCTGGTTCCCGAACCAGTCATCCCGCAGGTTGAAGTTGTCCGCCGCGTAGGTGGCGGTCAACAGCTCGAAGGCAGTCAGCGAGACGCCGCCGGTGTTCACCTTCTCGAAGACCTGGCACACGGCCTCTTTGGAGGTCGTCTGATTGTTGTTTCCCATCCTGATCCGCAAACCACCGGCCATTTTTGCAGGGAATCTTCCACCGGTGATGTCGTTTTCCGGTGAGGTAATGCGGTAAGCGCGGAGCGCGGATGTCCCGCACGCTTCACCGGCGTGCACTCCGCGGTCGCCCCGGCACAATCGCCTCACCCTCCTCCAAATGAGAAGGCCCGCCACGGGTGCAACCGTGCGGGCCGATGGCCGGTGCAACTACGCTTCGAGTGTCATCTCACCGGCGCGGACTACGTTATCCAGCAAGCCTGGTTGGATGCAAGTCTTCCGCGCTGTCCGCTGCATCCGCAAGGCGGGTGTCACTTCGCTCGGCACGGGACCTATGCGCGGGTCTCCCCGCCCGGCACGCGCGTGGCGCGCTGGTACTGTCCCGAGGGGCATCGCACCTTCAGTCTGCTCCCCGACTGTCTGGCGGCGCGCCTCTCGGGCACGCTCGCGGAGGTCGAGGCGGTGGTCAGTGCGGCCGAGCAGGCCCCGAGTCTGGAAGCGCTGTGCAAGCAGCACCGTCTGGACATCGAGCTACCCGGGGCGTTGCGCTGGGTGCGACGGCGCGTGCAGGACGTGCACAGCGCGTTGCATCGGATCAAGGGCATCCTGGGCGAGCCTTTCGCGCTGGTCGAGCCGACCCTCACGGCGTTTGCCGACCACCTGGAGGTGGAGCAGGTTTTGGTGGCGCTGCGCGGGATCGCCGCGGCGTGGTTGGACGCGCTGCCCAAGCCGCTCGGATTCGCGCCCCGGCGCCACCCGGGCGGCGGTGCGCTCCCCCGCGTCCAACACCGTGCGGGGCCTGACCCGCCGGGATGCCAGGCGTAGGGTCTCCCGCGCAGGCAAACCGCCTGCGTCAGCCGCGGAGTGCGTCCATGAGTGACCCGCAAACCGATGTTCAGCACGACATCGCCCTGTTTCGCTACGGGGTGATCGCCGAGTTCGTGCCGTGGCCCAAAGAACGGAAGGGCCTGTATGAGGCGATCCAGGCGAAAGCCGAGCGTGAGCACACCATCCCCGGCAGCGCCCGCACCCGGGTGGCCGCCGAGACCATCCGCGATTGGCTCAAGCGCCTATCGGCGCGGCGGCTTCGACGCACTCCTGCCCAAACCGCGCGCCGATCGCGGCCAGGCGCGCCGGCTGCCGCCCGGCGTGGTCGAGGCGCTGCTCGCCGCCAAGGAGGCCAACCCGCAGCTGTCGGTGCAGTTGGTGATCCGCGCGGTGCGCCAACGCCCCGAGGTCCCGCCCGACCTGCCGTTGCCGCCCTCGACCGTGCATCGGTTGCTTGCCCGTCACGGCCTGATGGACGCGGCCAAGACGGCGAGTCAGACGCAGGACCGGCGCCGGTTTGCTTTCGAGCAGGCCGGGGAGCTGTGGATGAGCGACGTCATGCACGGTCCGGCCGTGGTGGTCGGGGAGCGCGTCAAACGCAAGACCTACCTGATCGCCTTCATCGACGATGCGACCCGCGTGATCCCGTACGCGCGCTTTGCCCTCTCGGAGAACACCCGGACCTTTCTGCCGGTGCTCGCGCAGGCGATCCTGCGCCGTGGCTTGCCGCAGAAGCTCTATGTGGACAACGGCGCCAATTACCGCTCCAAGCAGCTCGCCCTGGTCTGCGCCAAGCTCGGCATCGCGTTGATCCACGCCCGACCCTATCAACCGCAAGGCAAGGGCAAGATCGAGCGCTGGTTCAAGACCGTGCGCGCCCAGCTGCTGACCCGCCTGACCGAGGCGGATCTGGCCAGCCTCGCGGCGCTCAATCGTCGCCTCGCCGGCTGGATCGAGGGCGAGTATCACCACACCCCGCATCGCGGCCTGGACGGTGCTACCCCGCTCGAGCAGTGGGCGCGCACCGGCGCGGGCGTGCGCTTTCCCGAACCCGGCCTGGATCTGGCCGATCTGTTCCTGCACGAGGCGGTGCGCAAGGTGCAGAAGGATCGCACGGTCAGCCTCCACGGGGTCGTCTACGAGGTCGACGCCGCCCTGGTCGGGGAGAACATTACCCTGCGCTACGATCCGGACGCACCGCCCGAACGGCCGATTCAGGTCTGCTTCGAGGGCCGGGAGCACGACCCGGCACGTCCGGTCCAGACGTATGCGAACTGCTTCGTCAAACGCGATCGCCCCTCGCGCACCTTGGCCGTGGACGGCCCGGCCCCCGAGCCCGCACCCTCGACGCTGCGCCTGCGCGCGCTGCCCGAGACGGATGCCGACACCCTGGAGGGGCGCTGATGTACCGCAAACACTTCGCCCTCACGGCCTTTCCCTTCGATCTGACTCCGCCGCCGGATGCGCTGTTTGCCGCCGCCAGCCTCACCGAGGCCGAGGCGCGCCTGAAACATCTGCTGGAGCTGCGTGCCATCGGCCTGATCACCGGCGAGGCCGGCTCGGGCAAGACGACGGTCTGCCGCAAGGTCGCCGCCGATCTGCATCCGGGACTCTATCGGGTGTTCTATATCCCGCTCTCCACCGGCAACGTGATGGACATGTACAAGACCATCGGTTGGGAGCTGGGACTCCCGGTGGAGCGCAACCGTGCGGCGGCCTTCCGCACCATCCGCACCGAGATCACCCGCTTGAGCCTGGAGGCCAAGCAACGCCCCGTCCTGATCGTCGACGAGGCCCATCATCTGCGCAACGAGGTGCTCGAGGATCTGCGCCTGCTCACCAACTACCAAATGGATTCGGAGAATCGCCTCTGTCTGCTGTTGGTCGGGCTCACGGAGCTGCGCCGCCGTCTGAGCATGGCGGTGCACGAGTCGCTCGCCCAGCGCATCGTGGTACGTCATCACGTGACCGGGCTGACCCGCGAGGAGTTGCCGGCCTATCTGACCCATCGTCTGCGCCTGGCCGGCTGCGAGCTGCCGCTGTTCGAACCGCCCGCCGTGGAGGCGTTGTTCCAGGCCACCCGCGGCATGCCCCGCAAGGTCAATCGTCTGGCCCACTACGCGCTGACCGGCGCCGCCCTGGAGCAGGCCCGTCAGGTCACCGCCGAGCACGTGCAGACTGCCCGCGAGGAGGTCGCCCCATGAGTCGGCTTCCCGAACCCTTCACCATCCTCCTGCCCGAGGACTGGACGCCCGAGCAGGCCTGGGCCGTCCAGGATTGTTTGGATGAACTGCTCGTGCAGATCCAGGCGCGCTACGGAGCGGCCGTGCAGCAGTGGCTCGACGGCGAGGACACCGATCCGGACCCGGACCCGCCGCCCGACGCCGTCACCCAACTGGACCTCTTCGGCACCGACTTCGACGATCCGTTGCCCTTCTGACCGACCCGCGCCCGGCGGGTCGCCACCCGCCGGGCACCCTCCCCACAGGCGCCCGACCCGGGCGCGTCGATCACCGCCGCGACGCACTCCACACGTCGCCTTCGCGCTCCTCGGGCTCCTCGCACTCCTCCACCTGCCGACACTGCACCACCGGGGTGATCAGTGCGGGAAAACCGCGAGCATTCCGCGCGAAATAATTCGGGAATTGGGCGGTGAAACTAAGTGAGCAACAACAGTCTGATGCAGCACGATCAGCGGGACCTGATACTGCTTGAAGGCGTTCAGCACCCGCTTGCCGAACACGTTGTAGAACTTCTGCCGCTCCTTGTCGAAGTCCCAGAACTCGGAGTAGGCCATCCGCCAATCGTCGTCCTCGAAGACGTTGCGGATGGGAAAAAGCTCAGCCTCGTACTCGCGCTCGGGGGTCGAGTAGTCGGAGATCAACTCACCGCGGAAGTTGAGCAGTTGGCGGCTCTCCGGCAGACCGACGATTGCCTCCTCCAGATCCTCCGGGGACTGCACGGCCTTGCGCATATCGATGTAGTACCACCGATTGACCTTCTGTTTCTTGGCGTTGGTCGTCTCCACTACCTCGTCCAGCATCAATGCTTGGTAGAGAGAGGTCAGCCGCTGCTGGCCATCCAGGACCAGGCGCTCGGGCTCCGGCCGGCCCTGGGGCGGAAAGGTCACGCCCTGCACGGGCCTGGGCTGGAAGCGCACGTCGCCGCCGGTCTTGAGCATCATCACCGCACCGATGGGGAAGGATCGGGCGACGCTCGCAAGCACCGAACGGATATGGTCGTCGTCCCAGACCCACCCCCGCTGGAAGTCCGGGAGCTGGGTCTTGCCGTCCCCCAACTGTTTGAGCATGTCGGAGAGGAATTCCTTAGTGGTATCGAAGGTGGTCAGGGTGCTCAAGCGTTGTCCTCCTGCCAAAGCGCCAACTGTGTCGGTTTATCCACGCGGTCCGCGAAGGCGAGGCGGCGCAGATTCTCAAGCACCTCGAAGTCACTGGCTGATGGGAGCACGGCGTCTGCCGGGTCGAAGCCGGTGAAGGCTCGGGACGGGGGTAGGACTTCGAGCACGGCTTCCAGGGCCGAGAGGAGGAGCGGCTCTTGGGCGACGCCCGAGCGTTCGAGCAGTTCTTGCGCGGCCTGGAGTGTGCGGGTGCGGCCGGTATGGGCGGCGTGGTGGATGGCGTCGATCCAGCCGCGCGAGCCGTCGGGTGGTCCGAGTGCGCCTTTGGCGGCGCGCATGGCGCTGTCCCACAAGATGACGTTGCTGGTCTTCTTTTCCGCGACGCGTCCGATGACATCCCGGTCCATGTCCAGGCCGACGACTCGGGCGAGGCGCAGACCTTCGTCGTAGGGAAACTGGGGGGCTTGAAAGGCGTCCCAGGCGAGCACGAACCACTCGGTCAGAGGGTCGAGCTCCACCTGGCGCTGCATGTGGGTGAGCGATTCCATGCGCCAGCGCTTCACTTCTCGGCGGGCGGCGTCCAGCGCATCCTCCGGCGTGGCCAGATAGGGATCCCAGTCATCCTCGAACAGCTCCGCCTGGCGTTGACGGCGTTTCGCCTCGGGGACCGGGCGGGGGTACCGCGACGCACCGGCCAGTGACGGGAGAATTCCTCCAGGGCCGGCCCGAAGCAGGAGAGATAGAGGTCGACCCCGCGCATGCCGGCATCCTGGAAGTCCTTGATGCGCGAGCGCACGGCAGCCCGGACTTTGGGCTCCAGATCCTCCCAGTAGAGCGCGTCGTCGCCCTCGACACGTTCGGTGCGGGGTCGGCAGATCAGGAAGATGGTGCTGTTGGCGGCGGACTTATCCTTGATGTGCAGTGAGCCCTCGGCCTCCGTGTTGATCGGCCAGCTTGCGGTAATCACGAATCCGGCCTCCATCAGACCCTTGGTCAAGGCATCCCAGGCACCCGTGGCCTTGTGGGTGAACATCAGCGTCATGATGCCGTCCGGTTCCAGGACGCGCCGGCATTCGGTGAAGATGGCGGCCATCCGCTCCCGATAGTCCTGGTTCGCGAGGGATTTAGCGCCTTTCTCGCCGCGGAACTTGGCCGGGTTGGCGACCGCCTCGTGCTCCTTGTCCGTCAGCGCGCGGCGGAACAGCTCCGGGTAGACATAGCCCGCGGTGCGCTTGAGCCAGACCTAGAAGAAATCCGACAGCTCCGCGTACATGACGTTGTCGTAGTAGGGCGGGTCCATCACGATCAGGTCCACTGCGCCATCGGCCAGATGGTCCAGGCTGTCGCCGGACTTGCAGGTGATGGTGACCGGGGGCGGGGTGAAAGGCGGCGCGGCGAATAGATCCGCATGGCGCGTTTGCTTCTTGGCGGCCTTGACATCGATGTCGGGACGGACCAGGTCGACAAGCTCGCCGATGCACTTGGCGGTTTGCTCGATGGCCCAGTCGTAGCCGAGGCCGACGATCAAGGGGGCCATTTCCGCATGGGACCACGCGAACGCGAAATCGTGTCGGTTGAAGGTGTTGGCTACGACCTCCCGCGTCGACATCCAAACGGACATGCGGGAGTTGTAATTGAGGAGCTTGTCCAAAGACAGCGTGAGGTAGCCAAAGGCAGCTTTGGTCGTGTCCGGGAGCGAACCCTTCGTTTCTTCCAACTCCAGCAGCGCACGAAAAACCTCGACGCTCGTAGCGTGGCAGTAGAGTTGCCGTGCCGAGAAAAGATCGCGCCAGGATGCCATTCCGTACCTGCGCGGCTCCTCCGTTTTGTTGCCGGGAGGCACCGCCTCCGTTGGCACCAGGTCCAGCGCCTCCCACTCCGGCAACTTTTCGGCCAGGCGCTCGGCGATCAGGTCGGACACATCGTCTTCGGGCCGCGGTGCGCGGTATCCGCGGATCCATTTCTCCCGCTTCTTTCCGGTCTTCGTGGTTGTCCAAGTGCGCCGCTTATAGACCACCGCATAGAGTTGCTGTCCCATCTTGCCCGCCTGCGCCTGGCGCTTGACCTCGTCGCCATCGACGACCCGACCACAGTCGGGATAGGGGCAGCGGGCGTCGCCGCCGGTCACCGTGCCTGCGGATTGCTCCTTGGCGCGTGCCACGATCTCGAACTCGCAGCGACGGATATCGCTCTGTGTGTGGGGTAAAAGACGGACTCCTGTCCCGTCGGGGGCCAAGCGCCAGTTTGGAGACAGCGGAATCAATCCGTCGCAGTAAGGGCAGGTGATGGTGCGAGCCCAGAGGTAACCAAGGATGGTTGTGTCCTCAGGTTCAGCTGGGAAGACTCCCTGGAGCTTGGGCTCAGCCTGCCGGATGAACTCTCGACTGATGCGATCGAACTCGCGGAGTACCTCGAGCCCGAAGCGCCCTGGCGATTCGAGAGTCGCTTTCAAAATCAGCGCAGCAACCGGGTTGAGATCGTTCGCGTAAGTCGACAGACCAAGTCGCCCCGCCTCAAAGGGTATGCTTCCTCCGCCGGCAGTTGGATCCAGAACCTGTGGTGCATCGATCCCGACGCGGCGCCCCTCGTAGGCTAACCAGTCGAGATCGCTTCGGCTTGGCGCGTGTTGGAAGGCCCGTGGGTAACCGTAGGGGTCAGCGCCAAGATGTTCTCCGGTCTTGTTGGCCGCCGAGAGAAGACGCTTTGTCTTGGCTCTCCAGGATCTCATGGGGTTATGATATCTTATAAATCAACAACCTGAACCTTGCCTGCGGGCAGAACCCCATTCGGACGCGGCCTATAATGATGTTTGACACCGATACCCTTCAGACCCTGCTGAACCTGCCTGATCTCGCCATTGATCGCGTTGTGCTCGGCGTGCGCAGAACGCTCCAGATCCATGTCCACAGCACCTTGGAGGGAACGCACTGTCACCGTTGCGGCAAGCCGATCGACCATGGCTACGGGCTTGGGCAAGAGATCAAGCTGCGGCACTTACCGGTGTTCGACTACCACACCGTCCTTGTTTTGCGACCCAAACGCTATCAGTGCCACTCCTGCGAGGGCGGCCGACGACGAGTCAGATGCTGTCGTGGTATTCGCCACGCGCCTCGGTTACGAAGGCCTTCGAGCAGCAAATGCTGCTCGAGTTGATCAACAGTACGCTCGAGGATGTGAGTCTCAAGCATGCCGTCGGTGTCGATGCGCTGCAGGGCATTCTGGATCGCCGCATCGAGCCCGAGGTCGATTGGAACGGGATCGAGACGCTGGAGGTCATCGGCATCGACGAGATTGCGTTGAAGAAGGGCCATCGCGATTTTGTCGTCGTGATCAGTGCCTACGTGAATGATCGGCTCCGCGTCATCGCCCTGCTCCCGGCACGGACCAAGGCCGTCGTGGAGGCGTTTTTCGAAGCATTCCCAAGCGCTTACGGCGCACGGTCGAGGTTGTCTGCTCGGACCTTTACCAAGGCTTCATCGGGGCCGCGAAGGCCGTGTTCGGCAAACGCGTCCTCATCTGCGCGGACCGCTTTCATGTCGCTCGCTTGTATCGCGAGGGACTCGAAACCCTGCGCAAGCGCGAGTTCAAGCGGCTGCGTCGCACGCTCTCCAAAGCGTCCATTGATGAGCTCAAGAACGCGCATTGGGTCCTGCGGCATCGTCGCGCCGACCTGAATGCCGATGAGCGTCGCCTCCTCAATCGCCTCTTCGCCCACTCCCCGAAACTCAAAGAAGCGTACGAAGCCTGCGAGGCGCTCACCGCCATCTACGACAGTCGCCTGTCGAAAGGTCAAAGCAAACGTAAACTGCGCGGTTGGATGCGCCGCGTCACCAACCGCAAGCTCACGTGTTTCGATCGTTTCCTCGGCACGCTCGAGACCCGCTTCGAGGAGATCACGAATTATTTCGTCGGCCGCCGGACCAGTGGCTTTGTGGAAGGGCTCAACAATAAGCTCAAAGTCATCAAGCGCCGCTGCTATGGAATGACGAGCCTCAAACACTTCTACCAGAGGGTGTACCTGGATCTCAATGGATACGCCAAGTTCGGAACCGTTCGTTGATAAAACAAGCGCTTGCCAGGTCGAGCGCTCAGCCATTTTCGGGGTTTCTCGTGTACGGCGAAATGCGGCATAAGTGCCTGTTTTAAAATAACTCATGCGTCCCCCTGAAATCCGGGAGAGCCTTTGTCTTGACTGGATCCCCATGAATTCCAAGCACATGCATGAACCGCTCCCGATCCGCATCCGCCGGCAGAAGCGCAGCCAAGATGGCCGCACGCGAGGCGACGAGGGGGCGGCGCGCCCACCAGACGTGCAGGTAGTAGGTCGGCGGCAGTGCGGTCATGGACCGACGCTCGCGGACACTCTCTTCGCCAAGGGCTGCGATGGGCAACCAGGTCTCGATCAGGCGGGTGGTCATGGAATCCTTCAGTCCGGGTCTCGTCGCAGTTGAATGGCCTTAGAAATGCGCGCGCGCGTTTCTGCGCGCAATTCTTCTCGGTAAATGCGCGCCGCTCATTTCCGCGCGCATTCCACGCTGTAGTGAGCCGAGCGCCCCGCACCCTCGAGCCGGATGTCCGGGTTCTCGGCCCGCAGTTCCAGAATCAGGCGCACCACCTGATGTCTGTGGTGGTGGGTGATCTGTCGGATCTCCTGGTTGCTGAGCCCCGGCTCGCCAAGGCGGGCGCGGTCTTTCGGTACCCCAGCTTCTGCACACTGCGTCGTGAACTTGGCGGATTGCTTTCATTCGGAGGCGTGCTCAATGGTGATCGCGCAAATCGTGCCCCGGTCGTCCAGGTCGATCACCGTGTTCTCGTCGAGGTCGCGGGTTTCCGATACCGGTGCGGGGCGCAGTTCGATGTAGAGCGTATCCGTGTCTTGGAAGTAGCGAAGTAAACATTCGGTCACGCCTTCCGGGACGCAGAGAAAGTACGGGACACAGACGTAGAAATCACGTACAACGTGTGCCATGGAAGGCACGACACGTCTCGATCCATCTGCGGAGCGACCGCATCCATGCCTCGGCACGGCTGGCGGCAAGGGGTCGCGTTTCGCTCGGGAATGGGTCACGATCAGCAAACAGGAGCACATTGACCTGCGTGCGCGGGCCAACTACTGGGAAGCGCAGCATGCCCGCGCGAAAGCCCAGGTCGAGGCGTTGACGCAGGAGGTGGCGCGCAAAGAGGCCACCATCAAAGACCTGAGGCAGCGGCTGTTCGGCAAGAAGAGCGAGAAGCACGGTCCGCTGCCCTCGGAGAAGGAGCGGGGCGACGGCGACGACGCGCCCCAGCGCAAGCGCGGCCAGCAGCCGGGCTGTGCGGGGCATGGCCGGACCCCACGCCCGACGCTGCCCGTGGTCGCCGAACAGCATGCTCCGGCCGATGGGCAGAGCGCGTGTCCGCACTGCGGTTTGCCCTATCGGCGCACGCCGGCGCTGGACGAGCAAAGCACGGTGATCGAGGAGCAGGTGCGCGCCTATACGCGGCGCATCACCCGGTGTGCCTACACCCGCGATCCCGGTTGTTGCTGTGAGAACACCCCGGCCGTGATCAGCGCACCGCCGCCGGCGCGCCTGATCGCACGCAGCCCCTTCGGCGTGAGCTTTTGGGTCGAGATGCTGCTGGGCAAATATCGCTACGGCCAACCGAGCAACCGGTTGCTCCAAGACCTCGCCGATCAAGGCTTGCCGGTCTCCCCCGGCACGCTCGCCGGTGGCCTGCAGCGTCTCACCGGGTTGTTCGAGCCGGTGCTCGAGGCGCTGTACTGCAAGCAGATGAGCGAGACGCTATTCAACAATGACGAGACCCGCTGGGAGGTCTTCGTCGATCTGGAGGGCAAGGTCGGAACGCGTTGGTATCTGTGGCTGACGCGCTCGGCCTCGGTGGTGTTCTACTGCATCGATCCGAGCCGCAGCGCGGCGGTGCCCGGCGCGCATTTCGCCGGCTTGCAGGGCGAGCGCGCCATCATCGTCTGCGATCGCTACAGCGCCTACAAAAAGCTCGCGCGCCTGGCCGAGAACATCTTGCTGGCGTTCTGCTGGGCGCACGTGCGCCGCGACTTCCTGGAGGCGGGGCGCGCGCTGCCCGCGTTGGAACCTTGGGCGCTGGACTTCAAAGCGCGTATCGGCATGCTCTACCATCTCAACCAACAGCGTCTGGCGCACTGGGATCCCGATCGCCCCTTGGCGCAGCAAGGCGCGGCGTTCGAGCACGCGCAGGCGGCCTTGCAGGCGGCGCTGGCGGACCTGCACGCCGAGGCCGAACGGCTGTTGGCGCAGGACGACACCGACGCGACCCTGCCGAAGGTCGCCCGCGCCAGATGCAAGCGGGTGCTCACCAGTCTGCTTCACCATTGGTCGGGGCTGACGGTCTTTGTCGCGCATCCCGAGGTGCCGATGGATAATAACCGTGCCGAGGAGACGATCCGCACGCCGGTCATCGGGCGCAAGAATTATTACGGTTCGGGTAGCCTGTGGAGCGCGCAGCTCGCCGCGACGCTGTTCTCCATCCTGCAGACCCTGGCGCTGTGGGGGATTAATCCGCGTGCCTGGCTGACCGCTTATCTCAACGCCTGCGCCGAGGCCGGCGGACAAGCTCCGAGCGTGCTGGCGGAGTTCCTGCCTTGGTCGATGGATGCCGCGCGTCGTGCCGAACTGTGCCGACCCGCCGCGCCGCCGACCGGCATCGACAGCTCATGAGTCATCGCTACTGCGGGCGCGACTTCCAGGCCGAGGAGATCGCGCTGATCCGCGCACTCATCGCCGAGGACCCGCCCCGCAGCCGCGCAGCGCTGTCGCGCTTGACCTGCCAAGCGCTCGCCTGGCACACCGCCAACGGCGGTTTGAAGGACATGTCCGCCCAGGTGGCCATGCTGCGGATGCACAACGACGGGCTCATCACGCTGCCGCCGCCGCGCAACCGCCGGCCCGATGCGCGCGTGCGCCTCAGCGCGCTCAGCGATCCGCAACCGCGCCTCGAGCAACCGGCCGCCGCGCTCAAACCACTGACCTGGTCGCGCGTGCAGCACAAAGCCCAATCACGGCTGTGGAACGAACTCATCGAGCGCTACCACTACCTCGGTCATACCCTCTTGCCGGGGGCGCAGCTGCGCTATCTGGTCTACGCCGCCGAGCAGCCCGTCGCCGCGCTCGGCTTCGGTGCCGCAGCTTGGATGTGCGCTCCGCGCGATCGCGACATCGGCTGGAGTCATGCACAACGTGAGCGCCATCTCCATCGGGTCGTCAACAATGCCCGCTTCTTGATCCTACCCTGGGTCCACTCCAAAAACCTCGCCTCCATGCTCTTGGCGCAGGCGGCCAGGATCCTGCCCGAGGATTGGCTGGCGGTCTACGGCTACCGCCCGCTGCTGCTGGAGACCTTCGTGGAGACACCGCGCTTTCGCGGCACCTGCTACAAGGCCGCCAACTGGACCTGCTTGGGACAAACCAAAGGCCGCGGAAAACTCGGCCAAGCCGGAAAACAAAGCGAACCCATCAAGGACATATGGATTTACCCGCTGGACCGACGCTTCCGCGAAGTGCTTACCCGTTGATTCTGATGGGTAGGGGTAGACCGAATATTTACGTAGCGAATCTTCATGGCTTGTATCCCGTCTTGGAAAAGGGCGTTGTGGACGGATTCGCCGTCGGGGAGCAGCACCGCCAGGGCGCTCGGCCCTCGGCCTCCTCAATTGGTGCCCACCGCCCGATACGCCCGTCGGCCTGGATCTCTTGCCGTTCGGGATTCGCCACGACGTGCGCGATCCAGGTCTCCTCGATCGCGCGTCGGGCCGGGCGCGCCCGCATCGCCGTAAAGTATGCCGTGCGTTTCACGGTGCCGCACTGCCATGAAGACCCCAAACCTGGGTGTTGGGAAGGCAGGCATCGATATCCGCTTGGTCTATGCCCGGGGCATCCTCCAGCCTTGGCCTCGGGGCGGAGAGCGTGGAATCCGGGATCGCGAGGTTCAAGTTCAGCATGGGGTTGACTCCGCCAGTTGTTGGAGCGCATGGGACCGCTCTGAATGCGGATGCCACCGGTTCTGCCTGTTGCCATGGGAGTCCGAATCTGGCTGAGACGCCATTTTCCTGGCAAATGAATCGTTAGGGGAGCGTCCGCACGGCACGGCGGGTTACTCGTCCACCAGGCGCAAGGCCCGTTGCAGTACCGCGTCGGAGAGATACATCCCACGGTCCCGGAGCTGTTCGAGCACGGGGCGGGCGGCCTGGATGCGGCCAGCCTGCTTCGCCGCCAACACAAGGCCGACGGTACCCCTGAGAGGTATACCCAATGCCTCTGCGCACCGCCGTCCGGCGAGGTCATCGATCAGGGCCGTGCTTCCGGGGCAGGCCCGCGCCAACTCCAGCACTGCGCTTTCACCCGCCCCCAAGTCCCAGGCCAGCACTTGCACCGACACGACCTGAACCGGTTGAACCTCCAGCCAGAGCTGGGCGGCCAGCGCCTGGGCGGTGGGGTCTTGGGGTCCGTAGGCGCGGATTTCCTGAGCAACCGGCTCGGGGACCCAGACGGCTGGGGCGGCGGCTTGCAGTAAATCCAGTCGCCCGGCCTCCGCGAGGTGAATCAACGGCGACGTATTGACCACCAGCCGCAGCTCGCCCCCGCTCATGGGGCCGTGGTCTCGCCAGACGCATCCAGGCCAAGCTCGCGCACCAGGCTGTCGTCATCCAGGACAAAGACGTCCGCACCCTCCCGGACCAGGGCATGAATGAAATCGCGCCTGTTCAGACCGGCCAACTCCGCCGCGCGCTCCTGCGACATCAGTCCGCGTCCGTACCAGTGGATCGCAGCGGCCAGTTTCATCTCGCGGCCAAGCTCGGCCGGCGAGCGCCGCAGGGCGGACAGTGCGGATTCCGGGATCGCGAGGGTCAAGTTCGGCATGAGGTAGCCTCCACCCGGTCTGGAGCGCCCGGGATCGCTGTGAGTGTGGATGCCGCTGGTCCTGGTCCAGCCACCGATCAAGGACTGGGCCAGCAAACCAAAGATGATAAGTCACTGTTCAAGAATTCGTTTCTAGCCACTCACCACTATACTCTGCCTGTCTCAAGCCTTGGGATCGATCAACAGAAAACGCAGAGACATGAGCACACGCCTGGGGTACTTGCGGTGCATCGCCATGCCCAGCCAGTAGGCGGCCTCCTCGCGGCCCATCTCCTCGATGCCTTCGGCGCAGGCGCGCATGTATTCGCGATTGCGCATGGGTGCCAGAACCCGGAAGAGGAGCCCGAGATTGAGGGCCAGGTCCTCGTCAAGGCTGAAGATCCGACGCGCGTCGGCCAGAGGTCCGCCGAGCTGGATGCGGGCCTTAGCGAGCCGCCGCAGCACGCGATGCTCGACCAGTGAGAGGTTGCGGCCGCGCAGACCGGCAATGCGCACCGGGGCCTTGATGTGTGGCGTGGCCGGGGCCGGAACCTGCCAGATCTCCATCTCCAAATCTTCCGCGCCATGGGTGCGGACCCACAGCTCGTATTTCGGCATGGCCGCATCCGATCCGGCCCCGGCGCGGCCTGATTGGCCTGCTGGTCTGTACGAGGGCAAGGCGTTCACGCGCTGCCCTCGGCGGTGATCGCCACATAGGCCGCGCCGGTGCCGAAGCGAGTCAGTCGCTCGGCGAGCTTTTCCGGGATGTCTCCGGCGAGGCTAAGCCCGGTGTCGTCGAAGCGGATATCGAAGCGAGCCGACAGATCCTTTTCTTTGGCCGCGCGCAATTGGGGGTCCAGGAAGTCTTTGACGGGCTGGGCGTCCGCGGGTGGGCCGGTGAACTCGATCTCCAGCAGCCCCCCTCTGCGGTCTCGTAGCTGCCGGTGATGACCACCTGCTTGGTGGCGCCCTGAACGGCCGCGACCAGGCCCAGCAGGCGGAAGGCGTCGGTCGCGTCGAAGAGGCGCAGTTCCAGTGTGCGAATGCGGGCGAACTTGCGCGCCCTCGCCCGTTCCCAGAGCTTGGTGAGGGCCTCTTTAAGAACGCCTTCTTCGGTCAGGGTGTTCGATGGCGGCGTGGTCTTGCCAGTGGAGCCGGTACCGGTGCCCGTGGCGCCTCCGCCGGACGTGCCTGATCCGGGGTCTTTACCGCCTGCGGTGCCTGTGGTTCCGCTGGATCCGGTTGATCCTCGCCCGGTTTGACCCGTGCCGTCATCGTTGCCAGTTTCGCCGCCGGAACCGCTGCCGGAGCCGCCGACCGGGCCGGATCCGGGCGGTGCCTCGGAGACCTTCGGCCAGATGCCGCACTCATTTGCATACGCGGCGGTATGGACGAAGGACTGCTCGTCGATATGGATGTTGGCCCAGGGGTCGCCCTTGGCGTGGATCAGATCGCCGCTCTGATAGACAAATTCGCCTCCCTCGATGCCGCGACGGATGCCTTTCACGAAGCAATCGTCGCCCACCAGGATGGGCAGGCCGGGGTCGCGTCGGAACTCGGCGCGCAGGGCGGCGGTGGTGATGGTGCCCTTCTTCAGGGGCGTGCGGTCGCGGATATAGGTCGCCGAGTCCGGCTCGTCCTCGGGCAGGCGCAGTTTGTTGTTGGCGCGCAGGACTTCGACCACCTGTTTCTGGCCCTGGCCGGGTTTGTCCGAGGCGCTCTGCACGTCGATAGCGCTATGCGCGAGGTCCAGCTCCGCGCCCTCGATCCGGTGCTTGGAGGCATAGATGACGTGCCGGTAGCACTGCTGGATGGCCAGGGCGAGCTCATGCTCGGAGCGTTGGTACCACTCCTTGATCCGGTCCTGTTGATGATCAGGCAGCTCGTTGAGCCGTTCCGGGCGGCGCAGTTCGTTCAGCGCCAGACGCCGAACCATCTTATGCCGCATCTCCTCCTTGCGGGCCTGATCGGCCAACAGGAAGACGAGGTTGTTGCGGTTGATCCGCAGGCCCCCGCTCGCATCTTTCTGCGCATAGATGCGACCGACCAGCTCCGGGACGGCGACATTGTCCGATGCAACCTCCACGGCATCGAACCCCATGAGGACCAGGGACGGCTTGCCGTCGCCCGCGTCGTCGGGCACCTCGTAGGGGCCGCCGGGGAAGGGGTAGAGGTTGAAGACGGTCCCGCCGAAGATCGATTTGATGCGGTCGTTGAGCTGTGCGCGGGCCTCGCCGGGATCCGCGTGCTGCTCTTGACGGCGCAGGATCTGGGTCAGGTTGGCCTCGGCGAGAAACCGCAGCGGGACGTTCGGGCGGTCATCCAGATAGGCCGAGCCCTGCACGAAGCGCCGCCGGGCGTCGTCGATAAAGCTCAGGTCCGTGCCGGGCGAGAGGATCGACCAGCGCAGCTCCTCGGGGGTGGCGCCCTTCAGATTCTCGTTGAAGGCCAGGGTGTGAAACAGGATCGCCCGGCCGACGTAGGAGCCATAGGGTGCGAGTCCTTTGTAATGGTCGGTGTCGAGCTGCTGGGCCAGCGCGCTTTGATCGCCATCCACCGCGGCCACGTCGGACTTGATGGCGGGGACGAACTGGCGCTGGCCGAGCCGGGTGACGATCTCCTGGCGAATGGGCTCGAAGCCGGGGTCGAGGTGATGCAGATGGATGGCGTACGCATCGGCCGGACGCTGCTCCCAGAGCCGGCCGACGCTGCGGGCGAGCAGGCGCAGCATGCCGCGAACCCGCTGGAAATTGCCCAGGGTGGACATCTTCTCGCGCAGGGTGTCGATCAGCTCGGGGTGCAGGGGGTAGCCTGCTGCGAAGGCTTCCAGGCGCGCGTCGCGGCCGCCGACCGGGGGCAGGTTGTCGCGGTGCTGCTCCCGGAGCTGGCGGTAGGATTCGATGACGGCGGTCGCTGCGGCATCGTCGATGCGGTCAAAGAGTCGGCGGCGGAGGATCTTGACGGTTTCGTCTTCTTCCGTGGGGTCGAGCAGCGTGGCCTTGCGGGCCGAGACGCTCTCGGCCTCTTCCATCTTATCGGCGATGAACTGGTTGAGTCCGCGGGTCGGATGGGTGTTCGCGAAGAACTTGACCGGGTCGAGGTATTCTTCCGGGGCCTCGCCGCGCAGCACCTGGGCAAGGTCAGCCGCGAAGTCCGATTCGGAGATCGTGCCTTTCAGGACGTCCTGGCGCGGTGTGCAGATGCCGAAGATGGTCGGCAAGGTCATGGTCCGTGAGATCTCGTGTCTTGAATCCGAGGCGGTCGGTAAGGCTGGCCTACTTTCCAGTCAACCGGTTGGAGCTCGGAGCCTCGGTCTGCTCGGTTCCGATTGTCCGGTGGCCCTCATGATCAACGGGTTTGTAGCACGTCGCGGCAGACGAAACCAACTCCGCCGCGCGATCTCGGCGGTAGGAACGCTGCGATCATCGCTCCCCGCGCTCGATCCGCGTGCGCGCCCGGCGCGGGCGCGATATTCTGAGGTTCTGATCCGGTTGCCGAGTTCGCGTGCAGGACGCACGGTTGCGGTCGGCATCGGCCGGACACCCCTATTCAAACACTCGAGCGCATCATGAGCGAAGGTATCCTCTTTATCGTCTCGGCCCCGTCCGGCGCCGGGAAGACCTCATTGGTCAAGGCGCTCCTGGCGCGTGATCCGGGCCTTTCGCTGTCGGTCTCCTGCACGACGCGTGCGTCCCGCGCCGGCGAGCAGGACGGCGTCCACTATCACTTCATCGATCAGGCGCGCTTTCGGGAGTCGGTCGCCGCAGGTGATTTTCTGGAGCATGCGGAGGTCTTCGGCAACCTCTACGGGACGCGCGCGGCCGACGTGCGCGCCGCGCTGGACGCCGGGCGGGATCTGATCCTGGAGATCGACTGGCAGGGCGCGCGGCAGGTTCGCGAGCGCTTCGGCTCGGCGGTCGGGATCTTCGTCTTGCCGCCGTCGATCGCGGAGCTGGAGCGTCGCCTGCGCGGGCGAGGCACCGACAGCGATGCGGTCATCGCCGATCGGATGGCGCAGGCGCGCGACGAGATGGCGCATGTCGAGGAGTATGCCTATCTGGTCGTGAACGAGGTGTTCGACAGGGCCCTGGATGCGCTCGCGGCCATCGTCCTCGCCGAGCGTCAGCGTTTCGAGCGGCAGCGGCCGCGGCTGGGGTTCTTGCTCGATGTCCTGACCTGATGCGGGCGCGCCGTCGCTCCCTGCGGCTTCGCCATGTATGTTAGGCTCTTAGCACAAGGCTGCCGCGTGGGCGGTCGACTCTGAAGGGCATGAACGGCGCGCCCGTCCGCCTGTCGAACAACGACGAGTCCTCGCACCCGCGTCCGTCGCATTCCCCGGCCCGTTACGCCGGCGCCCCCGTATTTTCGAGACCCCGATGGAGATGATTTCGCATGGCCAGAATTACCGTTGAGGACTGCCTCAATCACGTCGACAACCGCTTCGACCTGGTGCTGCTCGCAACCAAGCGTGCCCGCCAGCTCGCGAACGGCGTCGAGCCGATCCTGCCTTGGGCCAACGACAAGCCAACCGTCATGGCGCTGCGCGAGATCGCCGCGGGCCATATCTCCACCGCGATGGTGCAGGCCGCGCAGCGCGAGATCGACGAGACCACGGCCGCCTTGGAGCAGGCGCTCGCCGAGGAGCTTTCCTCCGAGCTCGGCGAGGCGGAGCCCAAAGGCGATCCACGCGAGTAGAGCCTCGATGCGCACTGACGAGAAGCGGCGACAGACCGGGGGGCGGCCATTCTGCGGTGGACGTCCGGGTTCTGTGCGCTCCGTCATGAGCCCGTTCGATGCCGGATCCATGCAAACCGCCCTCCTCCCCGTCGTCGCCCCGGCCTCCGTTCACCCGGTTAAGCCTCCCGCTGAGGATGCAGGCCGTGCGCCCGTGGCCCGTTATCTGATCAGCGACCTCTGCGCCTATCTCGAGACCTATCTCCCGCCCGAGCAGGTCAGCGAGTTCTATCGCGCCTATCTGTTCGGGGCCGAGGCGCACGAGGGTCAGAGCCGCAAATCGGGCGAGCCCTACATCTACCATCCGGTCGCGGTCGCGCGCATCCTCGCCGAGATGCACATGGACTATAAGTGCCTGATCGCGGCCCTGCTGCATGATGTGATCGAGGATACTCCGGTCGAGAAGGAGCAGGTCGCGGAGGTCTTCGACGAGGAGATCGCCGATCTCGTCGACGGGGTGAGCAAGCTCTCGCAGATCGCGTTCGAATCGCGTGCCGAGGCCCAGGCGGCGAGCCTGCAGAAGATGCTGCTCGCCATGACACGCGACATCCGCGTCATCCTGATCAAGCTCGCCGATCGTCTGCACAACATGCGTACGCTCGGGTCCATGCATCCGGATGCCTGCCGACGGATCTCGCGCGAGACACTCGACATCTTCGCCCCCATCGCCAACCGCCTCGGCATCAGCCGCATCCGCGTCGAGCTCGAAGAGCTGGGCTTCCTGCACCATTGGCCTTGGCGCCGTCACGTGATTCAGCGCGCCTTGCAGAAGACCTGCGGCGCGCGCGTCGAGATGGTCGGCACCGTGGAGATGGCCCTCAAACAGGCCCTGCATCAGGAGGATATCCACGGGGAGGTCGATGGCCGGCGCAAGCATCTCTACGGCATCTATCGCAAGATGCGCGAGAAACGCCGCGCCTTCTCGGAGGTGGTGGACGTCTTCGCCTTCCGGGTGACGGTGGATCGGGTCGACACCTGTTATCGCGTGCTCGGACTGGTCCACAATCTCTACAAACCCGTGCCGGGGCGCTTCAAGGACTATATCGCCATCCCCAAGGCGAACGGCTATCAATCGCTACACACGGTGCTCATCGGCCCTCAGGGCATTCACATCGAGATTCAGATCCGCACCGAGGACATGCAGCGCATGGCCGAGTCCGGGATCGCCGCGCACTGGCTTTACAAGAGCGGTGAGCAGTCCACGGCCAAGGCCACGACGCTGGCCTCGGAGTGGTTGCAGAATCTGCTCGTGATGCAGCATGCGGCCGGCAATTCGGTGGAGTTTCTCGACCATGTGAAGATCGATCTCTTCCCCGACGACGTCTATGTCTTCACGCCCAAAGGCCGGATCCTCACCCTCAAGCGGGGCGCAACGGTCATCGACTTCGCCTACGCGATCCATTCGGATGTCGGCAACACCTGTGTCGCCGCACGGATCGACCGGCGCATGGTCTCGCTCAGCACGCATCTGCGCAGCGGCCAGACCGTGGAGATCATCAACGCACCCGGCGCCAAGCCGAATGCCGCTTGGCTGAATTTCGTCGTGACCGGCAAGGCCCGCGCGAGCATCCGGGGCTATCTCAAGAACCTCAAGCAGCGCGAGGCCCAAGTGCTGGGGCGGCGCCTGCTCAGTGCGGAGCTCGGCACATTCGGTGTGGATCTGGACAGCCTCGACCCGGTCCGTGTCGCGGCCTACCTGGAAGAGGCCAATCAGCGCACGCTCGACGATCTGCTCGGGGATATCGGGCTCGGCAATCGTCTGGCCGCATTGGTGGCGCGTCGCTTGGCGGCGGGAGACGACGACGAGGCGACCCAAGCGATGCAGGCCGACAAGAATCTGCATCCCCACCGCTTGGCGATTCGCGGCACCGAGGGGATGGTGGTGAGCTTCGCGCGCTGTTGTCGGCCGATCCCGGGCGACACCATCGCCGCGCTCTTCAGCCCGGGCCGCGGGATCGTGGTCCATCGCACTGAATGCCGCAACCTCGGCAGCTTGGAGACCAAGCGCGACAAACGTCTCGATGTCGAATGGGCCAACGAGCCGGACGGCGAGTTCCCGACCGAGATCCGGGTGGAGATCGGCAATCGACGCGGCGCACTCGCGATCGTCGCCGGAGCCATTGCCGAGCTGGGCTCGAACATCGAGAACGTCCACTCGCGCGAGAAGGACGGCATGACCACCGCGTTGGAGTTCCTGATCCTCGTGAAGGGCCGCGTCCATCTCGCGCGCATCATGCGCCGCCTGAGACAGCTTCCGCTGGTCCTGCGCATCACCCGCGTCCCGCGCTGACCCTCGCGATCCCGCGCAGATCTCCCCGTAGGATGGGTAGAGCACAGCGAAACCCATCCTCCCCGCTCCGATCCCGCGGTCCCCGTTCCCGGCTGGGTAGAGCACAGCGAAACCCATCCTCCCCGCTCCCGGCTGGGTAGAGCGCAGCGAACCCCCGACAGGGCGGCGCCGGATGTCGGGTGACGGGTTGCATCCGAAAGGCGTCGGCGCCACCTCCCTCACCAGACGCGTGGTTGGAGGTCGTCCGACCCGCGACCATCAAGCCGTACGCTCTCGGGCGTGCCTCAGACAAGGGTCGACTCATGTCCGAACTCACGCTCGACGAGCGCTGCTCGCTCACGCGCCGCATCATGTCGCTGTTGGAAGGCTGGAATCTCGGTGCGAGCGACATCCTGGTGCTCCTTCAACTGCCGGCGAGCATCAAGGCGCGCAACCTCTCGCGCTATCGCGACGAGGAGTGCTTCCCGGATGATCCGCAGGTCAATCGGCGGCTCTCCTATCTGGTGCGGATCGAGGACGCCCTGCATACCTATTTTCCACGCAACCCCGAGATGCGCCATCTCTGGGTCAAGCGCGCCAACAAGCAGTTCAACAAACGTGCGCCGATCGCCGTGATGGTCGAAGACGGCGAGAGCGGGCTCATCTCCGTCCTCTCGCATCTGGACTGCACCTTCGCGTGGGATATGACGGGGTCGAAGGCGGAATACGGCAAGGGCTGACCAGCCGCCGCCCTAGCCGATTTCCTGAGAATTCAAAACCCGTAAGTTGTGCTGACGATAGGCAGCACACCGACCGCCGGCGCTCGGTGTGCCTCGCACGGCTCGGCACAACCTCCTATCCAGCGGGTGACTCCCCGGCCAGCCAGTCGCGCGGCTTGAGGAAACGCTCGTAGAGCTCGGCCTCCGCGCTGCCGGGCTCGGGGCGGTAGTCGTAGCGCCAGCTCACCTCCGGCGGCAGGGACATCAGGATCGACTCGGTGCGACCGCCCGATTGCAGCCCGAACAGGGTGCCTCGGTCATAGACCAGGTTGAATTCCACATAGCGACCGCGGCGGTATTTCTGGAAGGCGCGCTCCTCGTCGCCGTATTGCTTCGCCCAGCGGCGATTCACGATGGGCAGGTAGGCCGGCAGATAGGCCTCCGCGACGCTGCGCATGAAGGCGAAGCTGTGCTCGAATCCCCCTTCGCTCAGATCGTCGAAGAAGAGTCCGCCGACCCCGCGGGGCTCCTCGCGGTGTTTCAGATAGAAGTAGCGGTCGCACCAGTCCTTGTAACGCGGATAGACGTCCTCGCCGAAGGGCAGACAGGCCTCGCGCGCCGCGCGGTGCCAGTGGCGCACGTCCTCCTCGAAGCCATAGTAGGGCGTCAGATCGAAGCCGCCGCCGAACCACCAGACCGGCTCGGCGTCGGGTCGCTCCGCGATGAAAAAACGCACGTTCAGATGCGAGGTCGGCACATAGGGGTTCTGCGGATGCACGACCAAGGACACGCCCATCGCCTGGAAGCCACGCCCGGCCAGCTCGGGCCGACTCGCGCTTGCCGAGGGCGGCAGGCGCTCGCCGAAGACGTGCGAAAAGTTGATGCCGCCGCGCTCGAAGACGGCCCCGTCCTGCATGATGCGCGTGCGCCCGCCACCGCCGCCCGAACGCTCCCAGGCGTCCTCGCGGAAGCCCGCTCCGCCGTCGGTCTCGCGCAGGGCCGCGCAAATGCGGTCCTGCAGATCGAGCAGATAGGTCTTGACGGCGTCGGCGTCGGGTCGATCGGACATCGCGGCAACTCCTCGCAGGTGCGGTTATGATGAGATGGCTGGTCGGATAGTACCGAATGTTGACCCGTTGAGGTCCCCCTCGCCGAGCTCGAACTGATTGGACCCTCGGTCATGCGAGTCCCGCGAGCCATAACACCATCAGGAGACAAACCCATGTCCATCGCCTTGCGCGCGCTGCTGATCGCCCCCGTCCTGCTCGTCGGCTCCGCTTGCGTTGCGGCCGATCAAGCCGTCGCCTTCCTGTCCTTTCAGTCATCGGTCCCGGATGCCTGGGTCGCCGAGACGCCGAAGAGCGAGATGCGCCAGCTCCAGTTCAAGGTGCCCGCGTCCCCCGGCAGCGAGGGCGGCGACGGGGCCGAGTTTGTCGTCTACTTCTTCGGACCCGATCAGGGCGGGACACTGGAGGCCAACATCGAGCGTTGGCAGTCGCAGTTTCAAGGCCCGGACGGCGCGCCGGTCGAGCCGACCGTGACGCAGATCGGCACCGCGACGATTCCCGCCACCCTGGTCGAGCTGCGCGGAAGCTACGGCCGCAGTGTCGGCATGGGTCCGGGCGACGACGTGCAGGCGGATCGGATGCTCCTTGCGGGCGTCATCGAGACACCGGAAGGCAACCTTTTCCCGCAGATGCACGGCACGGCGGAGCTGGTCGCCGCACAACGCGATGGTTTCGTCGCGTTCGTGAAGGGAATCCAGCCGGCCGAGCAGACGACGCCGTAAGCCACGCCTCGGGAGTTACGCCGCATGCCACGTCGGATCCTGTTGCTCATCGTTGCGATGCTGGCCATCGGCCTTTTGGCCGGCGCCGCCGGCTTGGTGTGGATCGCCAAACGCGGCGAGCCGAGCTATACGGGCAGCCTGGCCATTCCCGGGCTCGAAGCCCCGGTGCGCGTTCGTTACGGGCCGCACGCGATCCCGACGCTCGAGGCCGACAGTCTGCATGACCTGCTGTTCGCTCAAGGTTATGTCGTGGCGCGCGAGCGGATGTGGCAGATGGATCTGCTGCGCCGTCTCGCCGGCGGGCGTCTGGCCGAGGTGTTCGGGACCCTGGTACTGCCGGCGGATCGCTTCTTTCGCACCATGGGGCTCGATCGCGAGGCCGAGCGCAGTCTGGCTGTCTTGAACCGCGAGGAGAGGTCTCTCCTCGAGTCCTATGTGGCGGGCGTGAACGCCTATCGGGCCGAGGCGACGGCCGAGCGTCGCCTGCCGCTCGAGTACCTGGTCGTACGCGCAGACCCCGCTCCCTGGACCCCGCAGGACAGCCTCCTGATCGGCGGCTATATGGCCTGGACCCAGTCCTACAACCTGCGCGCCGAGCTGACCTTCCTGCGTCTGGCGGCCCGCATCGGCCCGGAGCGGGCGCGCGAGCTCTTTCCGACCGATGCCGGGATCCCGGCGCCGGAGGTGTCGCCCGAGCTGGTGCGCGAGTTGGCGCAGCAGCAGGGGCGGACCCGGATGCGCGGCGACCGGCAAGGGCCGACGATCGAGCCCGTGCTCGAGATCGTTGCCCGACTCGGCCTGCCGTTGCCGGCGGCGGCCAGCAACGGCTGGGCGGTGAATGGACCCCGCACGGCCGACGGCGCGGCGTTGCTCGCCAACGATCCGCATCTGGCGGGCTCCATGCCCGGGATCTGGTACATGCTGGAGCTGATTGCGCCGGATCTGCATGTCGCCGGGGCGAGCCTGCCCGGTGTCCCCTTGGTGATGATCGGGCACAACCGGGATCTCGCTTGGGGCTTCACCAGCACCATCGCGGATACACAGGACATCTTCGTCGAGCGTCTCATGCCCGACGGCAAGAGCGTCGAGCGTGCGGACGGGCGCTCCGAGCCGATCGCGACCCGGGTCGAGCGCATCTCCGTCAAGGGTGCCGATCCGGTCGATCTGGTCATCCGCTCGACCGACAACGGCGTGATCGTCAACGACATCCTGGGTCCGATCACCAAGACGCCCATGGACCTGCCGAGCCTGGAGACGCCGCATGCGCTGGCGCTGCGCGAGACCAACGATCTTCCCGACGGCGCCTTTGCCGGGTTGCTGCGTCTCAACCGAGCCGAGACGCTCGAGGAGGCCGGCGAGGCCATCCTGGAGTTCAAGCATGTCGTCTTGAACCTCATGTCGGCCCACCGCGACGGCGGCATCGCCCTGCAGGTCAGCGGGGTCCTGCCGCAGCGTGGCAAGGGCTCGGGCGCCTTCCCCTCGCCGGGTTGGGTCGAGGGCTATGCCTGGCAGGGGCTCGTGCCCCAGAGGCGCAACCCGCGGCGCGTCGATCCGCCCGGGGCGGCCTTGGTGACAGCCAACAACCGGATCGTTCCGGTCGAGTATCCGGTGACCATCAGCAACGCCTGGATGGCGCCCTTTCGCGCCGAGCGCATCGCCGAGCGGCTCGATGCAGCCGGCCCGCTGACGCCCGAGGCGATGGCGGAGATCCAGACCGATCGTATCAGCACCCAGGCACGGCTGGCCCAAGCCGCCTTGCGCAGGATCGAGATCGATCTGCAGGCGGTGGATCAGGCCGCTTGGAACATCGCCGCCGCGGAGCTGCTCGATTGGGACGGCGACATGGCGGGGTCGAGCCGGTCCGCGGCCTTCTACGCCTTGCTCGAGCCGGCGCTCTACAGGGCGCTCTACGAAGACGAGCTGGGCGAGGACCTCGAGGCGATGACGGCGATGGCCCTGTTCGCCTACAGCCCGCTGCAGGAGATGCTCCGCAGCGGCCGGTCGAGCTTCTGGGACGATGTGACAACGTCCTGGACCGAGGGTCCCGCCGAGATCTGGGCACGGGCGCTGAAGGCCGCCAAGGCGGATCTCGATGCCCGGATCGGCAATCCGCAGGATGCGCGTCTGGACCGGATTCGTACACTGACCTTCCCGCATGCCTTCGGGACCTTGCCCTTGGTCGGGCGTCTCTTCAACGTTGGTCCGATCGGTGTCGGGGGGCATGCGGATACGGTGAACGTCATGAAGCCGATGCCGCTCGCGCCCGAGGAGTCCGTCTTTATCCCCTCGATGCGGGTCGTCTACACCCCCGCGGATTGGGCAGGCACCCGCGGCGTGCTGCCGCTCGGCCAGTCGGGACACCCCTTCTCGCCTCATCGAACGGATCAGCTCGATGCTTGGCTGACGGGCGCGACCTATCCTTGGCCCTGGAACGGGCCGAGCGAGCAAGAGACGATCGGTGTCCTGATGCTGGCCCCGGGTCTTTAAACCTAAACCGCGTCTCACTGGGATCGAGGATATCGCCGAAGCCAAGCGCACAATGAAAACGACGCATGTCGCTCTGGACGCGGTTTAGGTCTCCAGCCAGAAGGTCACGGGTCCGTCGTTCACCAGCCTGACCTGCATGTCGGCACCGAAGCGTCCGGTCGCGACCGTGGGATGCGCGGCACGCGCCCGCGCGACCAGGTCGTCGAACAAGCGCTTGCCTTCGTCCGGCGGCGCGGCCGAGGTGAAGCTGGCACGGGTCCCTTTGCGGGTGTCGGCAGCGAGTGTGAATTGCGGCACCAGCAGAAGCCCGCCGCCGATGTCGCGCAGGCTGAGGTTCATGCGGTCGTCGGCATCCGGGAAGACCCGATAGCCGAGCAGACGCTCCAGCAGCCGTTCTCCCCGGGCGGTCGTATCGCTCCGCTGGACGCCCACCAAGACCAAAAGGCCGCGCTCGATGGCGCCGATCGTCTCGCCCGAGACCTCGACATGAGCACGGGAGACACGTTGCAGTAAACCGATCATTAAAAAATATTAAATTTTAAACCGCGCATCCAAAAAGGTCGGGGGAATCCTTGAGCCCGACACAACATGAAAATAACGCATGTCGCTCTGGACGCGGTTTAACCAAGCGCATCGGCAAAGCGGTCGGTCGCCGCCACCAAGGCCGTTCGGATGCCGGGCTCGAAGGCCGAGTGACCGGCATCTGCGATCACTTGCAGCTCGGCCCTCGGCCAGGCCTCATGGAGATCCCAGGCCGAGCGCATCGGACAGATGGTGTCGTAACGGCCTTGGATGATGATGCCCGGGATGTCTTGGAGACGGTGTACGTCCTCGAGCAGCTGATTCGGGCGGAAGAAGGATCGTTTCATGAAGTAATGGCACTCGATCCGCGCCAAGCTCAAGGCGACATGCGGATGGGCGAAATGCGCCTCGATGTCCGGATTCGTCCGCAATGTCGCCGTGCGTCCCTCCCAGACCGACCAGGCTTGCGCCGCAGCGAGACGGGTTGCTGCGTCCTCGCCGGTCAGACGTTTGTGATAGGCCGAGAGCAGGTCGCCGCGCTCGTCGAGAGGGATCGGGGCGAGAAACTGCTCCCAATAGTCCGGATAGATCCAGCTCGCACCCTCTTGATAGAACCAACGAATCTCCTCGTCGCGGCAGAGAAAGATTCCGCGTACCACAAGTGCCGTGACACGATCCGGATGGGTTTGGGCATAGGCGAGGGCCAGGGTCGAGCCCCAAGAGCCGCCGAAGACCAGCCAGCGCTCGATCCCGAGTCGCTCGCGGATCCGTTCGATATCGGCGACCAGATCCCAAGTGGTGTTCGCGGTCAGGGACGCGTGGGGCGTGGAGCGTCCGCAGCCCCGCTGATCGAACAGGACCGCGCGATACCGCTCCGGGTCGAAAAAGGCGCGATGGGCCGGCTCGCAACCCGCGCCGGGGCCGCCGTGCAGAAAGACCGCGGGGATGCCGTCCGGTCGACCGCATTCCTCGACGTAAAGCCGGTGGTCGTGGTCGACGTCCAGCGTATGGGTCGCAAAGGGCTCGACGGGGCGATAGAGGTCGGGCATGGGCTTTTGTGTTCCAACGCAATCAACAAGCTCGGTAACGATTCAAAAACAACCGAAACATGTAGGATGGGTAGAGCGTCAGCGAAACCCATCCAGCTCACCCCAAGGGCATCAGACCGAAACCCGGCAACGGGGCGGTTTGGAGGATGGGTTTCGCTGCGCTCTACCCATCCTACGCGCTACAACTTAATGCCGAGCCGCGACAGCCGTGTCGCTTTTTTTGTCTTCTATAACCTAAACCGCGTCCTGCCGTCGCCGCTTGTCGCGTCGAGGCTGAATCCACCCCCGAACCCGACCTGTCGCTCCGAACGCGGTTTAGCAGCAGTTTAGCCGCGACTCGCCCGCTTGCGATCGTTCTCCGTAAGATGCCGCTTGCGCACCCGGATCGCCGTGGGCGTGATCTCCACCAGCTCGTCGTCTTCGATGAACTCCAGCGCCTGCTCGAGGGTGAACTTCACCGGCGGGGTCAGCAGGATGTTCTCGTCCGTGCCGGCCGCGCGGATGTTGGTCAACTGCTTGGCCTTGAGCGGATTGACGGTGAGATCGTTGTCGCGCGAATGGATCCCGACCACCTGGCCTTCGTAGACCTCGTCGCCCGGGGAGACCATCATGCGGCCGCGCTCCTGCAGGCTGAATAGCGCGTAGCCGAGCGCCTTGCCCGTGCCGTTGGAGATGAGTGCACCGTTGCGCCGCGGGGCGATGCCGCCCGGATTGGCGGGGCGATAGCGGTCGAAGATGTGATATTTGAGCCCGGTTCCCGAGGTCATGGACATGAAGTCGGTCTGGAAGCCGATCAAGCCGCGCGAAGGGATCTCGTAGTCCAGGCGCACCCGACCCTTGCCGTCCGGGACCATGTCCTTGAGCTCGCCGCGGCGCTCGCCGAGCGCCTGCATGATCGAGCCTTGGGAGGTTTCGTCGACGTCCACGGTGAGCTGCTCGTAAGGCTCGCAGATCTGTCCGTCGATCTCGCGGAAAATGACCTCGGGACGCGAGACGGCCAGCTCGTAGCCTTCGCGGCGCATGGTTTCGAGCAGGATCGACAGATGCAGCTCGCCGCGACCGGAGACCCGGAACTTCTCCGGGTCGTTGCCTTCCTCGACACGCAGGGCGACGTTGTGGATCAGCTCGCGCTCGAGCCGATCCTTGAGCTGGCGCGAGGTCAGGTATTTGCCGTCGCGCCCGGCGAAGGGCGAGGTGTTGACCTGGAAGGTCATGGTCACCGTGGGTTCGTCGACGGTGAGCGGCGGCAGCGCCTCGGCATGCTCCGGATGACAGAGTGTATCCGAGACGTTCGGCGCCACGATGCCGGTCAGGGCGACGATGTCCCCGGCCGTGGCGAGCGGGACTTCATGGCGCTCCAGACCGAGATAGCCGTAAACCAGGCCGACCTTGGCCTTGTAACGCCCGCCGTCCGGCTTGACCACGACGATCTGCTGATTGGGCCGCACGCTGCCGTGGCGGATGCGCCCGAGCGCAATCGCCCCGACAAAGGAGCTGTAGTCCAGCGTGGAGATCTGCATCTGGAAGGGTGAATCCGGATCCACCTCGGGCGCCGGGCAGTGCTCCACGATCGCCTCGAAGAGCGGCGTCATGTCGCCCTCGCGCACCTCGTTGTCCAGCCCGGCATAGCCGTTCAGGGCCGAGGCATAGATGATCGGAAAATCGAGCTGCTCGTCGCTTGCGCCGAGCCGGTCGAACAAATCGAAGACCTGATCGATGACCCAATCCGGCCGCGCACCCGGACGGTCGATCTTGTTGATGACCACGATCGGACGCAGACCATGCTGGAACGCCTTGCTGGTCACGAAGCGCGTCTGCGGCATCGGCCCTTCCTGCGCATCGACCAACAGCAGCACCGAGTCGACCATGGAGAGCACACGCTCGACCTCGCCGCCGAAGTCGGCATGGCCCGGCGTGTCGACGATGTTGATGCGGTAGTCGCGCCAGCGCAGCGCGGTGTTCTTCGATGTGATGGTAATGCCGCGCTCCTTCTCCAGCGCGTTGGAGTCCATCACCCGCTCGACCGGCCCGAAGCGGTCCCCCAGCGTCCCGGATTGCTGCAGCAGCTTGTCCACCAGCGTGGTCTTGCCATGATCGACATGGGCGATGATGGCGATATTGCGTAACGTCTCGATCACGAGTGGAGCTCCGGAGAAGATGAAATCGGGGGTAGGGCCGGGCGATGGGTGCGGTGCGAGCGGATGATCTCGGTGCCGAGCCAGCGCGAGAGTATATACCCTACGCCCGTGAATATTCGGTGATCGAATCAACCGGCTTCGCAAGTCCCGAGATGCCGGGGTGCGCCATGGCCGGGCGGCACGCAGGTGTGCTCGGGTCAGGGCAGTGCAGTGCACCCGTCCCCGAGTCACGATGACGTCGACGCGATTCGACGCGGCTCAGACCGGCTTGTAGATCTGCGCCCCCTCCTTGCGGAATTCACTCGCCTTCTCCTTCATGCCCTCCTCGAGGGCGATCTCCACGTCGTCGAGCCGATGCGCCAAGGCATAGTCACGCACGTCCTGCGTAATCTTCATCGAGCAGAAATGCGGCCCGCACATGGAGCAGAAGTGGGCGACCTTGTGCGACTCGTGCGGCATGGTCTGGTCGTGGAATTCACGCGCACGCTCGGGATCGAGCGAGAGGTTGAACTGGTCCTCCCAACGGAACTCGAAGCGGGCCTTGGACAGCGCATTGTCGCGGATCTGGGCGCCGGGCAGTCCCTTGGCGAGATCCGCGCCGTGGGCGGCGATCTTGTAGGTGATGATGCCGTCACGCACGTCCTGCTTGTCGGGCAGGCCCAGATGCTCTTTGGGCGTGACATAGCAGAGCATGGCGGTGCCGTACCAGCCGATGTTGGCGGCGCCGATGCCGGAGGTGATGTGGTCGTAGGCCGGGGCGATGTCCGTGATCAGTGGGCCGAGGGTGTAGAAGGGCGCCTCGTAGCAGTCTTTGAGCTCCTTGACGACGTTCTCCTCGATCATCTGCAACGGCACATGGCCGGGGCCTTCGATCATGACCTGAACGTCGTGCTCCCAGGCGAACTTGGTCAGCTCCCCCAAGGTCTCCAGCTCCGCGAACTGGGCTGCGTCGTTGGCGTCGGCGATCGAGCCGGGGCGCAGCCCGTCGCCCAGGCTGAAGGAGACGTCGTACGCCTTCATGATCTCGCAGATCTCGCCGAAGTGCGTGTAGAGGAAGTTCTCCTTGTGGTGTGCCAGACACCACTTGGCCAAGATGGAGCCGCCGCGCGAGACGATGCCGGTGAGCCGCTCCGCGGTCAGGGGGACATAGCGCAGCAGCACGCCTGCGTGGATGGTGAAATAGTCCACGCCCTGCTCGGCCTGCTCGATCAGGGTGTCGCGGAACATCTCCCAGGTCAGCTCCTCGGGCTTACCGTCGACCTTTTCGAGGGCCTGGTAGATGGGCACGGTGCCGATCGGCACCGGCGCGTTGCGTAGGATCCACTCGCGCGTCTCGTGGATGTTCTTGCCGGTGGAGAGATCCATCAGGGTGTCGCCGCCCCAGCGCGCCGACCACACCATCTTCTCGACCTCCTCCTCGATACTGGAGGTGACGGCCGAGTTGCCGATGTTGGTGTTGATCTTCACCCGGAAGTTGCGCCCGATGATCATGGGCTCCAGCTCGGGGTGATTGATGTTGGCCGGGATGATGGCGCGCCCGCGGGCGATCTCGTCGCGGACGAACTCGGCCGTGATGGTCTCGGGCAGGCTGGCGCCGAACGACTGGCCGCGATGCTGGCGCAGGAGCTTCGTGTAACGCGGGTCGGCGCGCAGCTCCTCCAGGCGCATGTTCTCGCGGATGGCGACGAACTCCATCTCGGGTGTGACGATGCCGGCTCGTGCATAGTGCATCTGGGTGACGTTGCGACCCGGCTTGGCGCGACGCGGCGTGCGGATGTGCTCGAAACGCAGCTGCGCGAGCTGCGGGTCGGATTGGCGCTCGCGTCCGAAGGCCGAGGTGGGTCCGTCGAGCAGCTCGGTGTCGCCCCGCTCCCGGATCCATGCCTCGCGCAGATCGGGCAGGCCGGCGAGGAGGTCGATCCGCGCCGTGGGGTCCGTGTAGGGCCCCGAGGTGTCATAGACCATGATGGGCGGATTCTCTTCGATCCCCGCATTGGTCTGCGTCGGAGTCAGCGTGACCTCGCGCATCGGGACACGCAGATCCGGGCGCGAACCCGTCACATAGACCTTACGCGAGCTTGGAAAGGGCCGTGTGACCTCGTCGGACAGCTCGGCGGTCTTCTGGACGAAGGCCTGGGGGATGGCGCTCATGGAATCTCCTCTCGACGGACGCTTGGCGTATGGTGGCGCCATTGATGTGGGGCCGAATCGGCCGTTTAGGCTGCGGTCCGAACGGATGATGGCGGACGATGGTCGGGGCCATCCGGCGGGAGGAGCGGCGGGGTGATCGAGACGCAAACGAATCCCGAGTCGAGGCGGCAGGAACCGAGAGCCGGCAAGGCTCATGGGATACACTACCCGGATCGTCGTGCCGGCCGTTCGACGGCGGTGCCCGACGGGCTCGGTCATCGTTGCGAACCGGCACCCTTGATCCGTCCTCGTCGCCTGCTTTCCTGCGCCGGCATGATCCGGATCAGGTTCGAAGGGTCTTTCTCAGCCCGTCGCGTGACTACATCACTTAACCGTATGGCGCCGGTCGATCGACAGGCCTTTCGGTCGGATTCGGTCACGCCTACCGGACACCCCCAGCAGCATGTCGCGAGAAACTAACGAAAGGCCGCCGGGATTTCAACCCGATCGCACCGAGGGTACGCCGCGGGCAGGCTTTAGGCTTGACCTTTGGGCTCGGGCTGCCGATCCTGAAGTCGGTCTCAAGGGAGTCTGCTCGCGTGACGGTGTCGGACCAGGCAACGGCAGACAGGATCTCTCGACGCCCCACCGAGGCGCTTTCGCTCATGAACGATGCACGTTTCGCGACTTCCGAAAACAGGATCTTCTACCTCGGCGATGACTCGACGCTACTGACCGGGCTTGCACGCTTGATTCAGCCAGCCGGGTTGCAGCTCGATGCCTTCGGGGAGCTCGGCGCGCTCGAAGCCGCGCTCGAGCGGACGCGGCCTCGGATGCTGATCCTCGATCTGCGCTACGTCTCGTCCGGTACCGGCCCATCCGATTTGATCGCGCGCCTGACGGGGGCTCTGCCGGGAGCCCTCGAGGGAACCGGCACCACCAAGCCCGAGGTGGTCTGCATCGCCGACGGCGGGAACATCGAGACGCGGCTCCAGGTGATGCGTGCCGGTGCGCGCGGCTTTTTTCCGACCCCGGTTGCCGTGTCCGACCTGGCGAAGCGTCTCGTCGAGCTGAGCGGTCCGGCTAACGGTAGCCAACCCCGGATCCTGGTGGTCGAAGACGACCCGCTGCAGGCCAAATACATCGCGTTGCTGCTGAGCAAGTCGGGTATGGAGCCGCACATCGTCGACCAACCGCTCGAGATCCTCCGGAAGATGGCCGATGTCCAGCCGGATCTGGTCCTGATGGATCTCTACATGCCGGATGCGAGCGGTACCGAGCTGACGGCGATCATCCGGGACCACGGCGAGTATTTCGACACGCCCATTATTTTTCTCTCCGCCGAGACCGACCCGGACAAGCAGCTGGAGGCGTTGCGGGTCGGCGGCGACAGCTTTATCGCCAAGCCGATCCAGCGCGAGCAGCTCATCGGCGCGATCGAGCATCGCATCCGGATGTCGCGCTTACTCAAGGAGCGCCGCATCGGGGACGAGCGCAGCGATGTTGTCCAAGGCGTGCTGTCGAAGGAGGCGTTTCTGCGCGGTCTCGATCGCGTGGTGCACGACCGAGAAGACCCCTCGCCCGGGGTCGGTCTTGTACTGATCGAGCTCGATCGTTTTCAGGACATCTCCAAGGCAGTGGGTGTCGACGGCATGGAGCGGCTGTTGCGCCAGCTCGAGGAGAAGCTCGTCGACCAGCTCGCCCCGCAGGAGTGTGCAGCGCGCCTGGATGACTTCACCTTTGCGGTGATCGCGCGACGGGCGACGCGCGAGGCGTTGGAGGGGTTCGCAGAGCAGCTTCTGCGGACCTTCGGCGCCACCAAGCTTCGGGCCGAGAACAAGCGCCTCGCGCTCACCGTGACGATCGGAATCGGGCTCTTCACGCCCCCTGCGGACGACGCCATCACGATGGTCTCGCGCAGCCGCACCACCGTGGCGCGGGCGCGTCAGGCGGGCGGCAATCGGGTGCGGGTCTGGACTCCGGTCATCGCACCCGATCGCGGCTCGGATTACGAGCGATTGCTCAAGCAGTTGATCGACACGGCCGTCAATCAGGACGGTCTGTTGTTGATGTTTCAGCCGATCGTCTCGCTCGGGGCGAACGTCGGCGAGCTCTACGAGGTGCAGCTTCGGCTTCGTACGCTCGACGGCGAGCACGTTCCCGCCGCCGATTTTCTGCCCGTGGCCGAGCGCAGCGGGTTGATGCCGAGAATCGATCGTTGGGTGTTGGCGCACGCGCTCGATGTCATGGACGCGGAGCGCAAGTCGCATCCGAAGCTGCGACTCTTGATCCATCAGACCGTCGGGTCGGTCGCGGCGGAAGCATGGCTCCCCTGGTTTCGCGATCAGATGGTCCGGCGCAACCTGATCCGGCGCCGCCCCTTGCTTCAGTTCCAGATGCACGACGTTCGAGCGCACCTGGACACGACCAAACCGCTTGTCGAGGTCTTGCGCAAGTACGGGATTCAGGTCTGCGTCGCCAACGTCACGGGCAACGCAGCGGATCTGGAGCTGCTCGCGGACCTGCCGGTCGCCCTCGCCAAGCTCTCTTTCGCGACCCTCATCAACGCCGACCCGGCCGAGCTGCTCCAAGTGGTACAGCAGATCAGGACGCATGGCGCATCCGTCATCGCGGCCGGCATCGAAGACCCGGCCACGATCGCGCGGGTCTGGAATTGTCGGCCCGACTATATTCAAGGCAACTCGGTCCAGATGCCGAGCAGCGAGTTGAGCTACGATTTCCATCACTCCACCGACGACATCTGAGCGGCTTTCCGAGTGAGCCGTCCTGTTTCACTCGATGGCGACCGGCTCCGGACGCCGCAGTATTCCTGGTGGACGCGGTTCGTGGACCAAAGGTAATGACACACAAGGAGCGCGGAGGCATAGAGGGTCTCGCGAAGCCGTCCAATCACGCGGGCCGTCTGATCCTTGCGCCCCGCGATGCCGAGCGTTGTCCGGATCGGGATCGGCTTGTTCGCATCCTGTCCGAGGCGGGGTTCATCGCGGAGCGCATCCCGGATCGCGAATGCGCCTATCGTGTCGGTCCCGAATTTTCCGAGCTGCTTGCCTTCGTCGGCTGCGCGGTCGTGATCGCGAGCGAGCCGCAGACCGGCGGCCCCTTTTGTCACGTCGTGGTCCCGCCGGCTTCGGCCTCTCCGCGCGGGTGTCACGGCCGCAATACGCGCGCACCGCGTTGTCCCGGTTGCCGTGCTCGCTTGAGCGATTGGCCGCTGCGCGTCGCGCAATTCGAGCAATCGGCGAGGACGCCCGGATCGGATCGGCAGGATTCAGCCGTGGTTTGCCCGAGTTGCGGTGAGTGCCGTCCGATGTGGTCTTGGGATTGGAAGCAGCAGGGCGGGTTTGCGCGCCTCGTCATCCAGGTCGAGGAGATCTTTCCGGGCGAGGCGGTGCCGACAGACGCCTTGATCGACCTGCTCGAGCGCGAGAGCGGCTGTGCGTGGCGCTATTTTTACGTGCAGGATTAAACCGCGCCCGGTGCGGTATGCGATGTTTTTGGATGGGATCGACCCCGGCAGACTTGACGACCTTTGGAGCCGGCGCAGTTTAAGTGAGCGGGCCAGTGATTGGTCCAGTGAAGCTGTGAAGTGATCGGCGACGCGGGGAAGCCCGGCTCGTCCGGTTCAATGCGTCGGGTTCAGCGCGCCGATTCCGGATTCGGCCCGTCCGCGCCTGCCGAGAAGGAGACGCCATCGGGCAACTCGATCGTCATGCTGATCGGCAGATGATCCGATAAGGCGTAATCGACCACGCGGGCGGCGATCACGCGCAGCGGCCGAGAGACCAGGATGTGATCCAGATTGTGCTTCGGGCTCCAGCTCGGGAAGGTCTTGAGCTCGCAATCCAGACCACGCATCTCGGCCTTCTTGACCATGGCCCGTAACCCTTTCGAGTCGCACCCGCAGTTGAAGTCGCCCATGATCACGAGATACGGGTGTTGCTCGGACAGTGCGATCAGGTAGTCGAGCTGACGCCGCCGTGCGCGCCATCCGAGGGCCAGATGGACGATCGCCACGGCAAGGGTCTCGTGGTCCGAAAGCCCCAGCTCCGCGACGACGGCGCCCCGCCCCGGGAGGCCGGGGAGCTTGTGCTCGGTGATTCGCTGCGGATGCAGGCGGCTGAGAAGCCCGTTGCTGTGCTGTGCGAAGGGGCCGAGGTTGCGGTTGACCTGCCTGTACCAGTGCGGAAAGGCGCCGTGGCGAGCCAGATACTGGATCTGATCGATATAGGCGCTGCGCAGCGAGCCGGCGTCGACCTCTTGGAGACCAACCAAGTCGAACTGATGCAGCAGCTGGGCGATGCGGGTGAGATTGGCCAGTCGCTCGGGGTGAGGGAGGATGTGCTTCCAGCTGTTGGTGAAATAGTCGCTGTAGCTGCGCGAGTAGATCCCGGCCTGGACATTGAAGCTCAGCAGCTTGAGTCGCCGTGCGTCGGTCGAGTGCGAGGAAGCCCTGGAGACGGTTTGATGCTGTGCATGTCCGGGCACGACATCGACGGGATCGACACGGTTTGCCGATCCGGCTCGCTTCCTCTGCCCGGCCGCGACCGCCGCGCGCTCGCCTTCTTCGGCTTCGATCAAGCCGGGCTCGGTCGGCCGTGAGTCCAGTGCTCCGATGACCAATCTCCGAAAACGAAGGCTATCCGGCGGACGGGATGCGTCACGCGACGGTTCGGAAACGACTCCTCCGTGAGCCGTCCCGGTTGCCGCGCGCGACTTACTTGCTCAACCCTTGGATGTACTGAGCCACCGCAGCGATCTCCTGATCGCTCAACCGCGCTGCAGCGCCGCGCATCATCCCGTTGGGATCGTTGGCACGCAATGCACCGCGGAAGTGCTCGAGGGTCTGCTTCGTATAGTCCGCGTGCTGGGCCGAAACCCGCGGGAACTTGGCGAGCGATTGGCCTTGCCCCGCCGGACCGTGACAACCGCTGCACGCGGGGACGCCGTTCTCGGGATTGCCCCAGCGGTAGAGGGATTCGCCCTTGCTCGCCAACTCGGGATCCGCCGTCCCCGGGGCCTTGGGCTGCGTCGCGTAGTAGGCGGCGAGATCCAGAACCTCTTGATCGGTCAACGGCATGGCCATCGGAGTCATTTGCTCGTTGGCGCGACGACCGGCCTTGAAGTCCATCAACTGCTTCACGATGTATTCCGGGTGCTGACCGGCCAGCTTGGGCCAGATCGGCACGAGACTGTTGCCCTGCGGACCGTGGCAGGCGACGCATAAGCCGTTGGCCTTCTCCTCGCCGGCTTGCGGGTCTCCGACCTGAGGGGCAGCGGCGAGCTTCCCTTCGGACGCGTGTACCGCGCCGCTCGCCAATGCCGTTGCCACCGTAATTGTTATCAGCCAATTCTTAACCATGGAGGATGCCTAATCGGGTCGTGATTCATGGCCGCGACGCCTTGCGCGGATCGACGGCCTGGTCGGGGGGCGAGAAAATCCACGAATGTATATCAGAACATCCGCATATGGGTCAAACCAGCGGAGTCACGTATCCGCCGAGATGACGCCGTCTCACCTGCTCGAAGACAGGCAGGGAGAAGAATAATTCCGTCCTCCGGCGCCGTGATCCGGATCGTTTGCCCATGGGCGTACTGACGACGACAACGCTTGGGCGGCGATGACGGATCGGTTCTCGCCGCTCCCGTGGCGCTCCTGTCTTCCGGCGCCCATCCGGCCTCAATGGTTCATGTGCTGCATCTGCACCTCGATGCGGCGCACCGGCGCCTGCACGGGTATGCGCGAGCCGTCTTCGAAGATCAATGCGAGGTCGACCGCGTCGCCGGGCTCCAGCGGTTGTTTGAGGCCGATGAGCATGACGTGCAGGCCACCCGGCTTAAGGGTGACGGTCTCTCCCGCGGGAACCTCGATCTTCTCGATCCGGCGCATGCGCATCATCCCGCCTTCTTCGACATGGGTGTGCAGCTCGACGATCTCCGAGGCCGCGCTTTCGGCACCGACCAGCGCCTGGCTGTCCCCGGTTTGGTTCTCGAGAGACATGAAGACGGCGCTGTTCGGCTGCCCGGGCGGCACCGCCCGAGCGTAGGGATCGCCGATCGCGACCTCCGCGCCCAGAGCGGAGAAGGAAGCGGAGAGGGACAAAGCGGCGAAGACGGTGGCGGCGAGTAGCGGCGATGTATATCCGGGCATGATGCGTCCTCCAACAGGCGGCATGGGTTGCGGGTTCAGGCTTGCTAAGGTTCGGACCGATTCTCGGTGGACGGGCTCGATTCCAGCAGTGTTCGGATCGCCGCGACGATCTCCGCGGAGGGTGTGGCGTGATCGAGGTTGCGCACGAGCTTGCCTTGCGTGTCCACAAGATGACTGTAGGCGGAGTGGTCGACGACATAGCCCATCGCCGAATCGACCAGCTCGGTACGCCGGTAGGCCGCGCCGTAGAGCGTGGCGACCTCGGCGATCTGCTCGGGCGTCCCGGTCAGGCCGATGATCTCGGGGTGAAAATAGCCACTATACTCGGCGAGCCGCTCGACCGAGTCCCGCTCGGGATCGACGCTCACGAAGAGGACCCGGACCCGCTCCAGCTCTTCGGGCGTCAGCGCCTTGAGTGCACCCGCGATCAGGACCAGATTGGTCGGACAGATATCCGGACACCAGGTATAGCCGAAGTAGATCAGAACCACCTTGCCGCGCAGATCGGCGAGGGCGACCGGGCCGTCGACGGATTCGAGGACGAAGTCCCCGCCTTGCGGCGGCGAGGCCAGATCCAGTGTGCCGTGTCGCGGCCCCTCCGGATCGAGATCGACCCCGGTCGGCGTCCACAACAACAGCCATGCCAAAAGTCCGAAGAGGACCAGGATAGCGATGACCAACAGCTTTCGCGTCATGATCGGGAGCCCCGCGGGGAAAAGTTCATCCGCCCATCTTGGGCCGCGGGGTGCGATCCGCCTTGACGCACATCAATCTTTCGGCGAAGGCACCGATGGGCTCGGGCTTTTGTGCGATAGGACCCGTTCGCTGCGCCATTCGCCCCGATTTTACGGTGCCTGCCGCGCTCGACCTTGTCGGGAGGCGGATCAGCCGTGGGCGGCCTAACCGCATGGTGGCAGGAGCGGGCCCTCGAGCGCGCGCGTGCGTCGGTCGATCCGCACGACTTGGCGCGGGTCCGCGACGCCCTCCCGCTGCTCGAGGATCTGGCCGAGGAGGACGTCCGGCGTCTCGTCGATCTGGCGCTCCTCTTCCTGCGCGACAAACGTCTGGACCCCGCGCAGGGGCTCGAGCTGACGGATGCGATGCGTTTGGCGATTGCTCTGCAGGCCTGTCTTCCCGTTCTGGAGCTGGGGCTGGATTGGTACCGCGGCTGGTATGCCGTCATCGTCTATCCCGAGGAGTTCGTCCCCGAGCGCGAGGTCATGGGCGACGACGGTGTGGTCTGGACCGAGCAGGAGGCGAAGAGCGGCGAGGCATGGGAGCAAGGCCCCGTCATCCTCTCGTGGGCGGATGTCGAGGCCGGAATGGAGCGCGACGGCTACAACGTCGTCATCCACGAGTTGGCGCACAAGCTCGATATGCGCGACGGGGCCGCCAACGGCTGTCCGCCGCTGCACGCCGGCATGTCTCCGAAGGCTTGGGCCGAGACCTTTTCCGCCGCCTACGATGACCTGTGTCGACGGATCGATGCCAACGAGGAAACCCCGATCGATCCCTATGCGACCGAGTCGCCCGCGGAGTTCTTCGCCGTGCTCAGCGAGGGCTTTTTCGAGCTGCCTGAGCTCGTTCATTCCGAATACCCGGCGGTTTACGAGCAGATGCGTCTGTTTTACCGGCAAGACCCTTTGGCGCGACTCCCCGCCGTCGAGGCTAAGGCTCGACCGGCGCCTTAGCCGCGTCGGGCGTTGAGCCGAATCCCACACGTCGATTGTGTCGGGGCTGTCGTGATCCCGACAGACTTTTGATTCGAGCGCGATCGTCCGTAATTTTTTCAGTCTGTTAACGCATTGAAAAGACCGGGCACGGTCTTTGCTGAAGTGCCTCCAGAGACATCTTTTCGCGGGGCCTGTGCCCCATCTCCGGAGGCAGCGTGATGGAGTTGAAGGTCATTTCCGATGCCGCGGGTGCGCCCGGCGGCGGTTGTGCGTCGAGCGGCTGCGGTGCCGGCGGCGAGACGCTCGCCCATCTGCCCGAGGCGATCCGCGCCAAGATCAACAACCATCCCTGTTTCTCCGAGGATGCGCATCATCACTATGCGCGGATGCATGTGGCCGTCGCACCCGCCTGCAACATCCAGTGTCACTACTGTAATCGCAAGTACGACTGCTCCAACGAGTCGCGCCCGGGTGTTGTCTCCGAGGTGCTGACCCCGGATCAGGCGGTCAAGAAGGTCATCGCCGTCGCCGCGGCCATCCCCCAGATGACGGTGCTCGGCATCGCCGGTCCGGGCGACCCCCTCGCCAATCCGCAGCGCACCCTGGAGACCTTCCGTCAGCTCTCCGAGAAGGCGCCCGACATCAAGCTCTGCGTCTCCACCAACGGGCTCGCGCTGCCCGGTTTGGTCGACGAGATCTGCAAGCACAACATCGAGCACGTCACCATCACCATCAACTGCGTCGACCCGGACGTGGGCGCCAAGATCTATCCCTGGATCTTCTGGAACAACCGCCGGGTGACCGGGCGCAAGGCCGCCGAGATCCTGATCGAGCAGCAGCAAAAAGGACTGGAAATGCTGGTCGCGCGCGGGGTCCTGGTCAAGGTCAACTCGGTGCTGATCCCGGGTGTGAACGCCGAGCATCTCAAAGAGGTCAGCCGGGTCGTCAAGGCCAAGGGCGCCTTCCTGCACAACGTCATGCCGCTCATCGCCGAGCCCGAGCACGGCACCTTCTACGGGTTGATGGGCCAACGCGGACCGACCAACGACGAGCTGAGCGCGCTGCAGGACGCCTGCGCCGGGGACATGGCCATGATGCGCCATTGCCGGCAATGCCGTGCGGATGCCGTCGGCATGCTCGGCGAGGATCGCGGGGATGAGTTCACACTCGAGAAGATCGCGGAGCAGGAGGTCGATTACGCCGCGGCGATGGCCCGTCGCGCGGAGGTCCATGCCGCGATCGAGGCCAATCGCGAATCCGCCCGTACCGCCCAACGTCGCCGGTCCAGCGAGACCTTCGTCTCCATCACCTCTCTGACCCGCCGCCGGCCTGCACGCCCGGAGCCCCGTCCGGTGTTGATGGCGGTGGCGACCACCGGCGGCGGCGTGATCAACCAGCATTTCGGCCACGCCCGCGAGTTCCTGGTCTACGAGGCCAGCGCGAACGACGTGCGCTTCATCGGTCACCGCAAGGTCGATCTCTATTGTTCGGGCGACGAGACCTGCGGCGACGGCGAGTCCGTCCTGGCCAAGACCATCCGAGCGCTCGATGGCTGCGAGGCCGTGCTCTGTTCGCGCATCGGCTACGAGCCTTGGGGTCAGTTGGAGGCCGCCGGCATTGCGCCGAACGGCGAGCACGCAATGGAGCCGATCGAGGACGCGATTGCCGCGGTGTATCGCGAGATGGGTGAGGCGGGGCTGCTTGAGCCGGCCGCCGGTGCAGCACAGCGAATGAGCGCTTAAACCGCGCCCGCTGCGGTAGACCAAGTTTTTGTATGGAATCGGCCCAGGCAGTCTTAACGACCGTTGGAGTTGGCGCGGTTTAAGATTTTGAAAAATAATAAATTCCAATCCGCGCATCCGTAAAGGTCGGAACAAACCCTTGAGCCCGACACACGCTGAAAACGATGCATTTCACTCTGGACGCGGTTTAGAGCGCAACACCAGACAAGACCCAGGGGAGACCAGTCATGGCATACAAGATTATCGAAGGTTGTGTGAATTGCTGGGCGTGCCTGCCGCTCTGTCCGAGCGAGGCGATCCGGGACGCAAGTCCGCATTTCATGATTGACGCGCACGCCTGCACCGAGTGCGAGGGCGACTTCGCCGATCCGCAGTGCGCGAGCATCTGCCCGATCGAGGGGGTCATTCTGGACGGTCTCGGCGTGCCGTTGAATCCGCCGGGGTCGCTGACCGGGATCCCGCCGGATCGTTGGGCGGAGATCCGCAGCCAGATCCAGGCTCGCTGAACCGCGCTTCTTGTGACCTATGGTGTTGGAGTGATGCCGGCTTGGGTGCAGTCCGCGGCGTTGGCGGGGCGCGGTTCAGGAATTTTTTATCCGATTGATGCAGAAAGGTGAGTTGATGTCGTCGGTGCTCTTCTTCGAAAAGCCGGGGTGTCTGTCCAACGCCAAGCAAAAGGCGTTGCTGGCATCGCTCGGGCATCGTCTGACCGTGCGGAACCTGCTCGCCGAGCCCTGGACCGTCGCGCGGTTGCGGCCGTTTTTCGGGGATCTGCCGGTGGCCGACTGGTTCAATCCGACCGCACCTCGCATCAAGCAGGGCGAGGTTCGGCCCGAGACACTTGACGCAGAAACGGCCTTGGCGCTGATGCTGGACGATCCGCTGCTGATCCGCCGGCCTTTGATCGAATCCGAGTACGGCTGCGGCTGCGGCTTCGAGCCGGGCCCATTGCTGACGGCGCTCGGTGTGACGCTCGCGGCCGATGAGGATCTGCAGTCCTGCTCCCGGAGCGGCCCCGATCCCCGGTGCGATCTTCTTACCGACGGAGCGGCAGTATGAGGTCGCCCGCCGCGTCGGTCATCGCTCGGGATTCTGCCGATCAGGCTCCGGCCGTCGAGGTTGCGCCCGGGGTGCATTGGATCGGTGCGCTCGATCCGGGTCTGCGCACCTTCGACATCATTTTGCGCACGGCCAACGGCACGACCTACAACAGCTATCTGGTCCGGGGTGAGGACGGTGTCGCGGTCATCGACACGGTCAAGGCCGAGTTCGCCGAGGACTTTTTCGCGCGTCTGGAGTCGGTCGCCCGCTACGACGAAATCCGCGTCATTGTGCTCAACCATCTGGAGCCGGATCACACCGGGGCGCTGCCCGAGCTGATGCGCCGCGCGCCCCAGGCGCAGCTCTACATCTCCAAGCGCGCGACAGCCATGCTCAAGGCGCTGCTCAAACCGAGCGACAACCGGCCGCTGACTTACAAGACGGTCGCAACGGGCGACGAGGTCTCGCTCGGCGGACGGACCTTGCGCTTTCTGCACACGCCCTTCCTGCATTGGCCCGATACCCAGTGCACCTGGCTGGTGGAAGAAGGGGTGCTCTTCTCGGGTGATGTCTTCGGCTGCCACCATTGCGACGCGCGGCTCTTCAACGACCTCTGCGGCGATTTCCGCTTCGCGTTCGACTACTACTACGCGCACATCATGCGGCCCTTCAAGACCTACGTGGTGGACGCGCTCAAGCTCATCGAGCCACTGCCGATCAAGCTGATCGCCCCGACGCACGGGCCTGTCCTGCGCGATCGCCCGCGTCGCTATGTCACCCGCTATCGTGAACTGTCTACGCCCAGCCTGGCCGAGCGCATCGATCAGGGCGAGCGCTCGCTGATCATCTTCTACATGAGCGCCTACGGCAGCACCGCGCGGATGGCCGATGCGATCCGCGCCGGGGCCGAGGAGGCGGGCGGGATCCGCGTCTCGCTCTACGACCTGGAGGGCGGGGAGATCCAACCCTTCGTGGATCTGATCGAGTCCGCCGACGCCCTGGTTCTGGGCTCGCCGACGATCAACGGGGACGCGGCGAAGCCGATCTGGGATCTGCTCTCCTCGCTCGCCGTGATCGATCTGAAGGGCAAGCTCGGTGCCGCCTTCGGCTCCTACGGATGGACCGGCGAGGCGGTGAAGATGATCGAGGATCGCCTGCGCGGGCTGAAGCTTCGTGTCCCGGTCGCGGGTCTGCGCATCAAGCTGATCCCGACCGACGAAGAGCTCGAGGAGTGCCACGACTTCGGGCGAGCCCTGGCCGGCGCACTCGTGCGCGGCGAGCAGGGGCGGGTCATCGACTTCGCCGATTTGGGCTAAACCGCTTCACTATCCACAACCATCGACTATTCAGGAGTCAGACACCATGGCGAAAGCCAAGATTACATTTACCGACATCGAGCAGACCGTGAACGTCCCGGCCGGAACCCGGGTCATCGAGGTCTCCGAGCGGATCGGCGCGGGCATCATCTACGGCTGCCGCGAGGGCGATTGCGGCACCTGCATGATGCATGTGGAGGAGGGTTGGAACAATCTGACCGAGCCCTCCGTGCTCGAAGAGAAGGTCCTGCGCGAGAACATGGCCAGCCGTCATGACCGGCTCGCCTGCCAGGCCCAGATCCTCGGCGACTGCAAGGTCAAGCCGGCCTGATTCACCGCGACGGGTCGCCACGCCGAGGCGCGACGCACCTATCGCCCCGATTCGCGACTAAACCGGGATCGCCATGGTGCCTGCGCGGCGGCCGATCCCCGAAACCGAGCCCCGGAGAGATTCTCAAGATGCCACTCGTGACCTTTTCAAGCCCCGATTACAAAGACAAGACCGTCTATGCCGTGGCGGGAAGCCACACCGAGACCATCCTCAAGCTGGCCAAGGAGTACAAGGTGCCCTTGCACCACGACTGCCAGGACGGCGAGTGCGGCAACTGTCTCGTGCGCGTCACCAGCGTCGACCGCAAGGGCCGCATGAGCGGCTTCCTGACCGACAAGGAGCGCAGCGTGCTGGTCGAGCTGGGCAAGCTGACCAAGGACGACATCGATCGGATCGCCGTCGACGACATGCCGAGCGAGTGGCGTCTGGCCTGCCAGATGATCGTCCGCGACGAAGACATCCTCGTGGAGTACTGAGGTCATGTCGGCCCTCGCCCTCGCCCTCGACTCGGAACAGGATGCCGCCCGCATCTATGCCTGCCTCATGGTGAGGGCGGTCGGGGCCGGCAACGCTCGAGCCTTTGCGAGTATGATTGCGACCCGTGCCGCGGGTGGCGGTGCCATGCCGCCCTGGCTCGGGCTCGATCCGGCCGCGTTTCATTGCGTGATGCGGCACCATTTTCCAGGAGCGGCTTCGCGCGACTTTCTCGATGCAATCGACGGCGCGACAACCTCGCCCGAGGTGCGCGGCGACGAGCGTGAGGAGCTGGTTCGGCTGATGCTCATGCACAAGGCCGGCGACTCCCCGTCCGAGGTCTGGATGGCCCATGTGGTGGCCGCCGGCTGTCTGGCGAGCGACCATCTCTGGCAGGATCTCGGACTCTGGAACCGAGCCGATCTGACCGCGCTGATGCGCCGAAATTTTCCCTCTTTGGCCGGGCGCAACGTCAACGACATGAAATGGAAACGGTTCCTCTACAAACAGCTCTGCGAGGCGGAAGGGATCTACACCTGCCGAGCGCCGTCGTGCGAGGTATGCACCGACTATCATGCTTGTTTCGGACCTGAGCACTGAGCTGGCTTGGAACTCCTCCAAGATCCACACCCTCGATGACCGCGCGGCCGGAGCCTATCTGGGTCTTGCCGTCGGAGATGCGCTCGGCGCAACCGTCGAGTTCATGACCCCGCGCGAGATCCGCGAGGTCCACGGCGAGCACCGCAATCTGATCGGCGGCGGTTGGCTGAGACTGCGCAAGGGGCGCGTGACCGACGATACCGAGATGAGTCTCGCCCTGGGAAACAGCATCCTCGCGGCCGGTTCTGTCGATGCGCACGCGATCGCCGAGGCGTTCAGCGACTGGATGCGCACCAAACCCGTCGACATCGGCCATACGGTGCGCCGCGGCATCAGCCAGTATCGCCTGAACGGGACGCTGGAGGTTCCCGAGAACGAGCACGATGCCGGCAACGGTGCCTGCATGCGCTGCCTGCCGATCGCGCTCTATACGCTCGGGGCCGACGATGAAGCGGTCGCCGAGGCCAACCGAATTCAATCCCACGTCACCCATCATAGCCGCTTGGGCGACGCGGGCACCCTGACCGTCATTCGCATGGTCCAGTTGGCCATGCTGGGTCGGCCCAAGAGCGACCTGCGCCTGCTCGCGGAAGACTTGGTCGCGGTCGAGCCTCGGTACCGCTTCGATCGGCGCCGCATGGAGAATCCGGGTGGCTATCTGGTCGAAACACTGCGGGCTGTCTTCCAAGCGCTCTTCGCGACCGATAGCTTCGAGACGGCGCTGGTGGATGTCGTCAACCGCGGCGGCGACGCGGACACCACGGGGGCCATCCTCGGAATGATCGTCGGGGCGCTTTACGGTCCGTCTGCGATTCCTCGACGGTGGCTCGGTGTCCTCGAAAAGGACGCGGCGACCGCCTGCGTGGATCAAGCGGCGGCGCTCTTGATGGCGTCGAGCCGGGACAGTGGTTAGTGGTTGTAAACGAATTCTTGAGCAGCGACTTAGCGATCGGAAAGCCGAAAAACTGGAGCGTACTGAGAAAGTGACGGCAACGGCTCGCTAGGGGCGAATCGCACCCCCAAACCGAGCGAAGGGAAAAACCGAAGCATCTCGCGATCTTCTCCGATGCGTCTCCGGCTTGCGGCTGAATTCCTGACTAATATACTTGGTCTCACGTTTTCGACCTCCCGCACATCCGAGCAGGTACCGCACATGATCCCGTTTCAACTGCACGACCTGGAGACCGCCCCACACTCCTCGCGCGCCATCATGGCGGACATGCAGTGCCACGGCGCCGAGCTACCCAATCTCCTACGCACCCTCGCGGAGTCGCCGGTCGCGATCGACGCTTATCGGCAGCTCGCGACACTGCTGAGCCGCTCGAGTCTGACTCCGCTCGAGCAACAGGTCGTCTATGTCACCGCGGCCCATGCCAACCAGTGCCACTATTGCACTGCCCCCAATCCGATGCTCGGGGAAGATAGCCAAACCGATGAAGTCACCGCGGCGATCCGGCACGGCCAGCGGCTCGTCGACGGGCGTCTTCAGGCGCTGCGCCGTTTTACCGCCACCATGACCGAGCACCGCGGATGGGTGCCGGAGGCAGACGTCGAGTCCTTCCTGAGAGCAGGATTCACCCAAGAGAACCTCCTCGAGGTCATCACCGGAATCGCGCTGGTCACCTTGAGCAGCTACGCGAATCACATCGCCGCCACGCCGCTGGATCACCTCGCGGCCTGACCTGCCCATCTCCCGCGTTGCGGCGGAGTCGATCCGCCGCTGTCACCGGTGTTTCCGGGCCGTTCCGGCGAATCTCGGTCGAAGCCATCCCCGCGAACCAAAGGTTGAGGGCTCACGCCTTGCGGCCTCAAATCCTCCGCCTCAGCGCCCTCCATTGCTGTTTGGCCCGATCCACGACAAACGGCCATAGCCGACCCTTTTCCCATAAGACGCAGGCTTTGATGCAGTCTGGTCGGCTGGCTGGATCTCAACTGGACCGGCGCCCTGCTCGCCCTGCCGCTGCTGTTTCTCGCCTCGCTGGCGTTCGCAACCCTGGGTCTGCTCTTCACGGCGATCGTGCCCAGCATCGACCACATGAAGGTTCTCTACCTGAAGGCGGTATTCAGTGCATCCGGTCAAGCGATCTGGGCCTGCTCCGCGCCCCCAACGGACGGCGTACCCGTCAGATATCTGCCCTCGACCTGCCGAGGTTGATTGCCTCGGCCTCGATCTCGCGATAGGCCGCCGCCAAGCACGCCGCCCATGCGTCGATCTGCGCCCTCGCGTGAAGCCCGTCGTTGCGGATCTCGATCATGACGGCGTGCAGCACGCGACCTTCGCCATGCACGGGAACCGTGTAGTCGATGGCCTCCTCGATCGGGTAGGGCTGGTTGTCCCCGACGATGCCGTCTACGCGGTGCCCGAGCGCCTTCGACAGGAGTGCCGCGAGGCGGCGATCGCGCCAGTGCGAAACACCGACGGGCCAGGGTCGTTGCTCGCCGTTCATGGCCGGTGTGAAACTGTGGATACTGAGCAAGAGGCTCGGGCGGTTCGAGCGGGCGTCGAGGAGCCGATCGATGGCCTCGTGGTAAGGCCGGAAGAGAGTCTCGACCCGGAGCGCTCGCGCCTGCGCGGTGAGTCCGAGATTGCCCGGGATGGATACGCCGGCACTCTGCTCCGCGATCGAGGCCGCGTTGTCCAGTGGCCGGTTGCAGTCGATCACCAGCCGTGAGTAGCCGCTCGACACCAAGGGTGCGTCGAGCTGTGCCGAGAGTCGCAGCGCCAACTCGGCCGCACCCGGATCCCAACCGATATGATCCGCCAACTGCTCGGACGTCAGGCCGAGCGTGCCCAGTCGACGGGGGACCCGGTTCGAGGCATGGTCGCAGACCAGGACGGCGCTCCCGGCACCCGCCGTGTTGATGACCTCGAAGGCCGGCGGCTCGTCCGGGTCCAGCAGCCCCGCTGCCGCGTTGCCCCAGGGTGACGGGATCATACCTCGTCGGTCCAGACCTTGAAGCTCTTCAACACATTCGGGCCGAAGGCATTGCTGATGGCGACATCGGCCGCATCCCGGCCCTGCGCGATCAGGATCCGTCCGATGCGCGGGATCTTGTTGCGCGGATCGAAGGTGTGCCAGTGCCCGCCGAGATAGACCTCCATCCAAGCCGAGAAGTCCATGGGGTCCGGCGAGGCGGGGACCCCGATGTCGCCGAGATAGCCCGTGCAGTAGCGCGCCGGGATGTTCATGCAGCGGCAGAAGGCGATCGCCAGATGGGTGTAGTCGCGACAGACACCTTTGCGTTCGTTGTAAGCCTCGAGCGCGGTCTTGGTCGCGCGCGCATGCTGGTACCCGAACTCGATATGGCCATGGACGAAGTCGCAGATCGCCTGGACCCGCGCCCACCCCGGGGGTGTCTGAGAGAAGTGCTTCCACGCGACCTCGGAGAGCCGATCGGTCTCGCAATAGCGGCTTCCCAGCAGATAGACCAAGACCTCCCCGGGCAGATCCTCGACGGCGTGCTGCAGCGCATCCGCGTGAATCGGGTCCGGAAGGCCGTTGTCCATGACAAGCGCATCGGCGGAGATGCGGATCTCACCCACCGGTGCCACGATGCGGGTGCACCAATTGCCGAAGCCGTCGCGATAGGCGGTCATGGGGACCGACGGGCGGGTGACGACGGGGTCGGCCCGGACCATATCGGAGACCCTGCTGAAGTGGACGTTCAGCGTCAGGATCATGGGTGTCGGCTGAGGACACTCGAAGATCATCTCGTATCCGATCCGGATCTGCATTCTTGAGCTCCGCGGGTTTCACCCCGGTCAATTGACGCACTGGATGGAGAGAAGTGCGCGGGGTCGGCCAAAAATCGAGCATAGCACCGAACCGCGCTATCCGGAGCGGCTGCGGACCAGGCCGCGTCGGAGCGGATTTTTGTTAACCCGGTCACATTCCGACGATCCGTGACGCCGATACGGCTTAAACCGCGCACTGTGCGGTATGCGATGTTTTTGGATGGGATCGGCCCCGGCAGTTTTGACGACCGCTGGAGTCGGCGCGGTTTAAGATATTAAAAAATATATTATTTTAAACCGCGCCCCCGCTAAGGGCCGTGGATGCACCAAACGTCGAGCCCACTCGAAAGTGAGCATCTCGCTCTGGGCGCGGTTTAGATGCCTTCGAGTGCGCCGGTGGCCGGCGCCGCAAAAGCAAAGGAACTCACATCGGGACATGGGTCGACGCCCCGAGACATCAACGCGGCCCAAATATTGCTTATTCATGTATGAAAGATGGAACACAACCGGACGACAGGCGTCCCTGGGTCTCGGTTTGGGTGGATGTCCAAGATCGGTCGCCGTTCGGAGCCTGTCTACGTCTCGGTCATCAAGGTCGCCGGAATCCGCCTGGCATTCGAAAAGGAGCAGTTCAGAGATGCACCACGATATTTTTCATTCGCAGCAGGGATTCAACCTGATCGAGTTGATGGTGACGGTTGCTGCGATCGGTATCCTCGCGACGATCGCCGTTCCCGCCTATCAAGACTATACGATTCGCGCAAAAGTCAGCGAAGCACTGGGCATGGGGTCGGCTGCGAAGGTGGCGGTCGCCACCAGCGCCGCAGTCGGCCAGATTGACAACATCGACCAGTCGACAAGTGGGTATGACGCTTTGTCCGACCCCGGTCAGTACGTCGCCGCGATCGAGATCGAGGACGGAGGCATCATCGTGATGACAACACGCAATACAGGGGCGGCGATCGATCCGGTGCTGAAATTAAAGCCGACTATGACGGGCGGCGGCCTCGATCACCCCTTCGCCCACAGCGGCCACCGAATGCGTCGTCAGGCCATCCTGGCCTGACGGTATCAGGGCTGAAAGCCCTGAGGACGCAAGGATCACCAGCAGCTGGACCAAACGATGATCAAGGCCCGGGCGGCGCAATCGTTTGGGACTGTGAAATCCACAAAGGGCTTCCACGGCACGTGCCCAGTAATTGCCGTAATGGTAGTGGTGATGGTGATGGTATTTATATAATTGCTTCTAATGATTTCCTTGACTTTTCCATCAAGAATGGTAGGTTAAGCGGGTCTTATTCTGGTGCCATAAAGAATGTCATGATCCCGGTCTCATTGGACGGAAAAAAGGTCACTGAAATTTATCAAGATGTCTTCGCCAACAAAGGATTGACTTCGGTGGTGTTCGAAAATGACAGTCAAATCGTACACATTCATGCTAGAGCATTTCAAAACAACCAATTGACAGAAGTGATCTTACCTTCAAATCTACAAAGAATCGATCAGCGTTCCTTTATGGGCCTCGATCATCCCTTCGCCCACAGCGGCCACCGAATGCGTCGTCAGGCCATCCTGGCCTGACGGAATCAGGGCTGGAAGCCCTGAGGACGCAAGGACCACCAGCAGCTGGACCAAACGATGATCAAGGCCCCTTTATGGGAAACAAGATCACTTCAGTAGTTATCCCCGACAGTGTGACGACGATAGAAAGCAACGCTTTTACTGGTCTTCAAAAAATCACCGTTGGGGGGAATTTGAATTTCGATTCTCACCCTCAGGGGAATCATAGCTTATTGAATAACTCGATCAACGGCAACAACGCATTCAGGAACGCCTACACGGCAGGGAATGGCGGCGCGGGGACCTATATTTTGGTCGGGGAAATCTGGGTCAAGCAAAGCAGCTAGTAGCTGAGCGTTAATGACGATTGCGTAGACGGATCATTGCATCCGGCCCATGTCACAAAAATCATCACAATCCAATCCGAACCGGATTTGACAGCAATGAGCCCGGCGACATCTCCGTCAGGGTGGACGGCGGAAAACTGTCAGTGACCGGCAGCAATGGCCTTGCGCTTTTCAACGCCGACATCCCCAAGCCGGGTCCTGGCGTCTTCGGCCTACGAACCTGGGGCAACACCGGCATGACTGCTCTGTCATCACAGGTCACAGCGAACAAGTGAGTGTGTTCCTGTCATACAGACATCAGTTTGAGATGCGGCTTCTCTCAGGGACATCGAGAACGCCATGCAACAGCATGCCAGCAAATCTGCTCAACGACGTCCGGAACCTTCGCGCAAGGTCGAGTTGGGGGTCGCGTCATCGAAAGTGACCGCCAACTGACTGTCCGTCGGCGCGAAGGCCGATCCCGCGCGCGCGATGACCGAGACGACCTTCGCTGAAAATCGTTACACTTGCTGTCCGTGATGACTCGTCGATCAAGGCATCTTATGAACAGCAGGAATCGCGATGACGCGGCTGGCGGGGCGTTTGCGGCGGCGGTGTCGGATGGGCCGGGTCGTCGCAAGCCGGTCAAGGCCGATACCCGAGTCTTCGACAGTCGCCTCGAGGCGGCCCACGAGGCGGCGTCCGGCGTGCGGGCGTTCTGCGACGTCTTGGGTTGGAGCGAGGTCGAGCTCTCGCAGATCGAGCTCTGTGTCTATGAGGCCTTCGTGAATGCAGTGGAGCATGCCTATCGCAATGAACCAGGGCATGAGGTTCGGGTGACGGCAGAGGTCGACGCCGGGTTTCTCCGGGTGCGCGTGTGTCAACATGGCGTGCCGCTCGATGCGGCTCGCGTGGCGGCCACACCGGCGGGTTTCGACGATCTGCCGAGCGGACTCGATGCCTTCGATTGCGAGCCGCGCGGCCGTGGCATCCGGATCATCAAGTCCATCATGTCCCATTGCGAGGTGGAGTCCGACGGCGACTCCGCCTGCCTGCTGATGGCCAAGCCCCTCGCAGCGCAAAGGCCCTAATCGAGCCCCGGTTGCCGCGGCGGCGCAAGCCAGCTCGCCGGGCGCAGGATGGCGAGCAACCCCCTGAGGAGATAGACGAGATCGCGTCCGATGCGCCTCTGTCGGGCGTAAAAGACGTCGCTCATGAGCTTTTCCTCGAACGGTGCATCCGCGGGGACGTCGAGTTGGGTCGGACCCACGAGCCCGGCGGGGGCCTGCTCGCGGATCTGCTCCCAATCATCCCCAAGCCCGTCCGCCGCCTCGGGCGACAAGGGTGTGACCCCGACCAGCCGGAGATCGCCCGAGGCCACGGCCAGCAGGCGCGGGAGCCCGCGCAGAATCGGCACGCGCGTGTTCCACTCCCGAGCAACGAAGTCGCGACGCCTGATCTGACCCAGTGCATCGACCTCGCGTTTGTTGCCGCGCAGCAAGACCCGCTCGAGCCATCCGCGCTCCCGATTCGGCAGCGCGGCCAACGCGGCGATCGGCCAGAGCGGAAGCGACAGGATCAAGCCCAGAGTTCCGAGCAGACGGTGAACGGGGTCGGCGATCCCGCCGCTCAGCGTTGCCTGCTCGAGATCGGCCAGGAGACAGGCATCCGTCACCTGAAGGACGGCGCCCGAGTCCACTCGAATCATGGTGTTGGCACTGACGATCGCGTTGGTGATCTCCACCAGCTCGCCGACATAGGTGTGCGGCAGGATGACACTGGAGTTGATGGTCGCACGCCGATCGACGATCACGTCGTCGCAGATCACCACCTCGCCCGTCAGCTCGGCATCCGGTGCGATCCGACAGCGGGCACCGACCAGGCAGACGCCCTGTTTCAGTGAGCGCGGCGAGACGCGCGATCCGCGCCCCAGGGTCAAGCCCAACGCGGCCTGTCGACCGGGTAGGATGAGTCCGGGCAGGCGTTTCGCGACCGCATCCAAGTTGACTCGGTGATACTCGGCGAGACTCTGGATGCTGCGTACCTGCTCGGCCGCGACGGGGATCCAGGCAGTCTGCGGACCCGCCGCCTCTCGGCCGGTCGGCGGCCAGGACAAGGGGGTCAGGTCGAGCGAACCGGCGCGATGGATCCCGCAGGCCGCGGATACGCCGTCGGCATCGGCCCAAACCGAATCGCCGGGGGTCGTCTCGGCCGCGGAGATCCAACCGGCGACATCGAAGCCATGGATCAGATCGCCGCGCAGCGCGACGAGAGGTCCGTCCAGGCGCGTACCGAGTCGATCCACCACCGCGGTCGGATCTTCTTCGCCGCGGGTCAGGGTGTAGGTCAGGCGTAGGCCCCAGCGTGTTCCGTCGCCGATCACCCGTTGGATCTCGTCGGCAAAGGGCGAGACCACGACCAGAATCCGTCGGATGCCGGCCTTGGCGAGCGACTCCAAGGCGTGCTCGATCATCGGCTTGCCGGCGACCGGCAAGAGCGCGACGCTGGTGCGCTCGGTCAGTGGTTCGAGCTCGGCGCCGAGACGGTCGGCAAAGAGGACGGCCTGGTCCATAACGATCACCCAAGAAAAAGGATTCGAGAAGGTCTGAAGTGCGTCGGCTGCGACGATCGTCGAAGTCTGCGAGGTTGCCCAGACGCGAGAAGGGTCCGTGTCACGGTCGGCACCGCTTAATAGGCACCCCGGCCGAACAACACGGCAGGCACCGTCTGCCAGAGGAGCTTCAGGTCGGTCAGCAGCGACTGGGACTCGATGTAGCGAACATCCAGCTCGACCTGCTGGGGGAAGGGGATATCGGATCGCCCCGAGACCTGCCAGATGCAGGTGATGCCGGGTGTGACCTCCAGGCGCCGCCGGTCGGAGAGCGAGTATTCGTCGACCTCCGCCGGGACCGGCGGGCGCGGACCGACCAGCGACATATCCCCCTTGATCACGTTCCACAACTGCGGCAGCTCGTCGATCGACGCCTTGCGGATGAACCGGCCGATGCGGGTGATGCGCGGGTCGCGCTGCATCTTGAAGGTGACCCCGCCGGACATCTCGTTCTCGTCCTGCAGCTCCGCCTTGCGCGCCTCGGCGTCCATGTACATGGAGCGGAACTTGTACATGGTGAAGATCTGACCCCAGCGCCCGACGCGTGTCTGCTTAAACAGCGCAGGCCCTGGTGATTCGAGCCGGATCGCCAGCACCAGCAGCCCGAAGATCGGCAACAGCAGGATGAACAAGGGGCCGGCCAGAAGGATATCCAGGGCGCGCTTGAGCAGATAGGCCGAGCGTACGACCGCCACCCAAGCAAGCCGTTTGGCGCCGATGCGTAATCGGATCAGCCACGCGGGCTGACCGGCGCGGCTGTAGCGGTGCAGCAGCAACTCTTCCATCGAGGTCTGGCTCGGTCGTTCGTCGCTGCTCGTCATGAGGTCTCGCCGCCTCGCGCCTGTCGCCAGACGCGGTAAAGGAATAATGGGTTGCCGATCACATAGCGTCGCCACATTCGGCCCGGCTCCTGCATCAGCCGCCAGGTCCATTCGAGCCCGATCTCGCGCATCCACACCGGCGCCCGGGGGATGCGGCCCGAGTAGAAGTCGAACAGACCGCCGACCCCCATGCGCACCGGCAGCGTCAGGCGCTCCTGGTTGCGTGCGAGCCATTTCTCCTGACGCGGCACCCCGAAGGCGACCAGCAGGATCGCGGCGCCGGAGGCGTTGATCCCGTCGATGACGGCGTCCTCGTCGGCCGGGTCGAAATAGCCGTCTTGAACCCCGTCGATGCGCAGACCCGGAAACTGCGCCCGCATGTTCGCCGCCACCGCATCGGCGATCCCCGGGCGCGCGCCGAGCAGGAACAGGCCGAGGCCCGTCTGCGCTGCCCGCTCGCACAGCTGCGGGAAGAGGTCGGTGCCGTTGACGTTGGCCTGCAGGGCGACCCCGAGCATCCGGCAGCCGATATGGATTCCGATCCCGTCGGGCAGGACGCGCGCGGCATCGAGCAGGATCCGGCGGTACTCGGCATCGACATAGGCGATGTTGAGGCAATCCGGGTTGACGAAGGCCAGCAACGCGGGATCCCCGCCGCCGGCACGAGCCGCGATCCAGTCCACCGCCTCGGGCATGGTGGTGTTGACGATCGGGACACCGAAGAACTCGAGGATGGGCGGCGTGGGCGCCTCGCCTCCGCCGAGAACCTCCCCGATCAGGGATCGGACCACCAGGCCGGCGTCGCCGCGCGCGCTCTGCCCGTACGCATAATCGCGGTCGATCTGCGCCTCGGGTGCATAGGCGACGCCGGTCCGGCTTTTGAGCCGATAGGGCGAGAAGACGCCTGGGCGGACTGTGAAACGCACCGCCGCCTCGACACCGACCCGTGCCGCTTCGGCCGCAGTCAGGGGGCGCGGACCGGCGATCGCCATATCGCCGCGCAGGATGTTCAGGAGGACGGGGAGACCCTGTCCCGGCGCCTCGTCCGCGAACCGAAGGCGCTCGAAGGGTGCGCGGAAGCGTCCGACCAAGGGCTCGGTCGCAAAAACCTGTCCACTCCGGAGACGGGCGATCAGGGAACGCGCCAAGAGCAGAGGCGAGAGCAGGATGAGTAGAAGGAGTGCAAGGGCCAGATCGACCAAGCGCGACAGCACCAGACCGAGGAGTGTGAGCGGCGGCAGCAGACTACGCAGCCAGAGCGCGCGCCAGTGACGCTGACGCTGTCCGAGCGGCCCCGGGATCCGAAGCTCGTGTGGGCGTTTCATCCCGCGCCCGTCCTCTGATCGCGCCGTCTCGTGAACACTGGATACACTCCCGCCGCGCGATCGACCGCGATCCCGGGGCGCCGACACCCGAAGCAAAAGATCGACATGACCCTGAATCCCGTGATGCCCCTTAGGTGCGTCCGCTGCGCCGCCAGGCACATCGTCGCATTGCCGCAATCATCGTGATAGTAGAGCAGCGTGCGGCGATTCGCCAGAGCGCGCGCCTGATCACCCCGCGGTGCTGAAAAGGCGCAAGCTGTGATCCGGGTCTCATTTTGACGGATTTTGGCAGACTCGCGATGCGCGCGTCCGGTGCCTTTCAGTCGTGTGTCCCTTGACCCGAAAGGCGTTCGGTCTTCGATCGGCCAAGATCCGCCTCAATCCCGGCGATGGTCCACAATTTGCTTGCTGGATTCCTATCCATGCGGACTGTCCGCGCTGTTTCAACGGCTGCTGCATGTGCGGACGGGTGCAAGGTCGATCCTGCGCGTGATCGAAACACCCGTTCCCAATCCGGCACCGCGGACCTGACTCGTTTCACCGACCGGGTCGGTCGATGTCGTTCGATGCCCACCGTGATTCAACTTGGATCAAATTCAATGAACAATCGAAGGCTTGGATTCTCCCCTGGGTTCACCCTCCTCGAACTGATGATCACGGTCGCCGTGATTGGTCTGCTGGCGGCAGTTGCGGTCCCGGCTTATCGGGATTTCAGCATCCGCTCCAAGGTCAGCGAGGCATTGAGCATGGGCTCCGCTGCCAAGAGCGCGGTCATCGATACCTCCTCGAGGAACGGTCTCGGGGCGGTGACTGCGGCGGCCATGGCCGATACCCTTTCGTCCAACCCTAGTCCATTCGTGGCGGAGATCGCCATTGAGGACGGCGGGCGAATCGTTATGAAGACACGTAATACCGGTGCCGAGCCGAGTCCCGAGCTGTGGCTCGTCCCGAGTCAGGCCGGTGGGGCGATTACTTGGGAGTGCCGAGTTGCCGATGCGGCTCATGTGCGTTATGTACCGCCGATCTGTCGGAATTCAAGCGATCCCGCGTTGACGACCTTGACACCTGGATGGCCGGGCTACCGCGAGAATCTCGTGATAATAACTCCGACACCGAGTGGAGGTTTCCAGGTATCTCCCTCTACAGGCGCGAATGGCGGGCTGACGACCGGTGAGCCTGCGTTGATCACAAACATGCAGCCGACAAACACCGGCGTCTTTTATTTAGAGGATGTGACGTTCTCGGGCGGCGGAGGATGGGCGATCGCCGTGCAGGGTAATGGTGAAAATAACACCTTTTCGGGATACACGATTCAGTTCGAGCCTTCGTTCTGCAACGGAAGTCCCTGCGTCATTATGCGTGAGTGGGAGAACGGCAAGGAGAAAGGGTCAACCAATAGAACACCGCTGCCCTATGATTTCGATTTCAACAATCCAGGCGACCTGTCGGTTAATCTGGACGGGCAGAATGTCACTCTAACGGATGGGAATGGGCGAACCCTTTTCGAAACAGACAACCTGGAAGGCAATGACGGTTATTTCGGGATGCGATCTTGGAATGGCGGGATCGTGAATGTCGGAGGGTCCACGGTAACGATTCCATAAAGGAGCGGCATGATGGATCTTGAGATTCGGCACGGCGATGAGTTGAAGAGGACCGAGCCGTGCTTGATCGGCATTGCCGGCGGGAGCGGCTCTGGGAAAACGACATTTGCGCGCTTGTTGCATGAGAAACTCGGCGATGAACATTGCGCCATCCTGTATCAAGACGCCTATTACCGTGATCAGAGCCTTGCTTTCGCGCGCGACGATGGACAGGTCAATTTCGATCACCCGGATGCGGTTGATTTTGATCTGCTCACGCGTCATCTCGCGCGAGTCAAGGCCGGGCAGGCCATCCCGGTGCCCGTTTACGACTATGTGACGCATTGCCGCCTCGACAGAACCGAGACGCTTCAGGCGCGCCCCTGGATCATCGTCGAAGGCATCCTGGTGCTGTCCGATCCGGTACTGCGCGAGCATCTCGATGTCACGGTGTTCATCGAGACACCCGAAGCGGTTCGGCTCGCGCGGCGTCGGGTGCGCGATGCCCGGGAGCGTGGCCGGGACGCGGCGAGCGTGGAGCGGCAGTTTCACGCGCAGGTCAAACCCATGCATGACGCGTATGTCGAGCCTTCCAGGTGCTATGCTGACAGGGTTTATTCGGGCGAGGGTGCCTTGGACGCGCCGGTGCGTGATCTCATGGCCTGGCTTGGGTTGGCCGGTTGAGCCGGCGCGCGCCCCCGGCGATCGCCTCGTGGCCTCATGAAACAGGGGTTGTCAGGATGGAAGATCCAAGTGATCGAACAGGTTCGGCCGGCTTCGAGCCCGGAGTCGCCATCGTCATGCGCTCGTACAACGACCGGGCTGTCATCGGCGGGACACTGCTGGCGATCCAGCGCCAGACCTATCGCAACTTCGCGCTCTGGAACTTCGACTCGACCTCGACCGACGGCACCTTCGAGATCATCCAGTCGTTCAGCGACCCCGCGCGCATCCGCCGGAACAGCTCCGCCTCCTATAACCCGGGCAGGGTGCTGAACGAGGCGGTACGCACGGTCGGGGGCGATGTCCTGGTCTTCATCAACTCCGATGCCACTCCGGAACGCGAGGATTGGCTGGCGCGCCTGATTGCCCCGCTCGCCGACCCCGAGGTCGGCGCTGTCTACGGTCGGCAAACCGCGCGACCGGACTGCCGCGCACTCTTCGAGAAGGATACCGAACGCGCCTTCGGGGACGGTCGGGAGGCGGCCACTTGGGTCCATTTCTTCTCGATGGCCAATTGTGCGGTTCGCCGCGAGGTTCTCGAGCGCTTTCCGTTCGAGACCCGTATCCAGTATTCGGAAGACATCGAATGGTCCTACCGTTTACGCAAGGCCGGCCTGCGGATTCGCTACGTGCCCGATGCACCGGCGACCCACTCGCATAATTACACGTTGCGCCAATCCTTCAAGCGCCAATTCGGCGAGGGCAAGGCGGAGGCCTGGATCTTTCGCGAAGGCGAGATCAAGACCTCGTTCATGCGCTATTGCCTGCTGCCCTTCGGTATGGAGGTGATCCGGGATCTGCGTTGGGCCGTCACGCGGGGCTCGCTGGATGCGCTCCTGCATACGATTCCTCTGCGCGCCGTCCAGAAATGGGGGCGGTGGCGCGGGCTTTTGGAAGGACAGAGCATCGATGTCGCGCATTGATCGAACGGACACCGACATCGCCCCGCCCGACCGCGAGCGTTACACGCTCGACGGCGACGCGGCGGTCGAGGCACGGATCGCCCATGACCAGTCGCTGATCGCCGAGGCGGTGACCGAGCTGGTGTCGCCGCCGGTGTTCCGGGGTGTGGTGCTCATGGGCGGGTACGGGCGCGGGGAAGGCGGTTACATCCTGCGCGAAGGTCGACCCGAGCCCTACAACGACTACGATTATTTCGTCGTCGTGCGCCGTCTCGATCGGGCGGGGCGCAAGGCCCTCGCGTTGGCCTTGGCGGATCGGGCAAAGACGCTGGAGCAGGCGGTGGGTGTCGAGGTGGATTTCGCGCTGCTGCGCGACGAGCGACTGCCCAAGGCCGAGTTTTCGCTCATGAATGCGGAGATGATCTGGGGCCATCGCGTGGTGGCGGGAGACCCGGCTGTCCTCGACGCCATGCCGCCCATGCCATTCCGGGGCTTGGCACTCGGCGAATTCACGCGCCTGATGCTCAACCGCGGCGCACTCCTGCTGATGAACCGGCAGCGGCTCGCCGGCGGCGCGACGCTCGATGCCGCCGCACGGGAGGTGTTTTTCAAGTACCTGTTTAAGGCCATGCTGGCCTGCGGGGATGCCCGACTCGCCGGAGCGCGTCGCTATCATCCTTCCTATGTGACGAAGCTCGAGCGCCTGCGCGAGGGCGACTGGCCCGGGCAGGCGCCCTTCATGGCGCTGTACACCCAGGCTTGGGAGAACAAGTTTCATCCGAGCTATGTCCGTTACGCTGCCGAGAACACCGAGGCTTGGCAGGCCCGCGTGGTGGCGATCTGGCTCGAGACGCTGGACTGGCTGGAAGGGATTCGCGTCGGCCGCGCCATCGGCGATTGGACTGCTTATGCCTCGCACGCGATCCCCAAGGGACAGGATCAGGCGTCTTGGGGCGCGCTCCGTCATCTGGCGATCACCGCGCGCGACTTCGGTCTCGCCGAGCTCCTGCGCGAGCCAGGCTGGTCGCGACGCTATCCCAGGGAACGCCTGATCTCGGCCCTGCCCCTGCTGCTGACGCATCCCGACGGTCCCGCCCCTCCGGTTCTCGCACGGGCGCTGGCATTGCCGCCGCGGGCGTCCTTCGAGGAGGCGACCGCGACCTTTTTGCGGCTCTGGCGGCGTTACGCCTGAAGCCGGGAGACCCCTGATGCGTTGGATCCTCAACATCGCCAGCAACTACCTGCGCGTTATCGTGGGGATTGCGGTGATGTTCTTTCTCATCCCCTTCACGGTCGAGCATCTCGGGCTGGAACTGTTCGGGCTCTGGTCGCTGATCTTCGCCGTCGTCGGGCTCTTCGGCCTGCTGGACCTGGGTTTTGCGACGGCAGCCATAAAGTATGTTGCCGAGCTGACGGCGAGCGGCGACCACGCCGGCCGCAATCAGGTGCTGTCCACACTGCTGGTGGTCTACTCCGTGCTTGGCCTGGTGTGCGTCGCCTTGGTGGCCATCATCGCCGGCCCGGCTGCGGGCTGGTTCGATCTAAGCCCGGACAAGGCGGAGGCCTTCACCCTGGCGCTCTGGCTGCTGGGGAGCGTGGTGGCCATCAACTTCCCGGCCAGTCTGATCAAGGCGATCCTGATCGGCAGCGGACGGATGCACCTGGTCAATGCCATCGAGCTGGTGACGACCCTGGTCAACGCCGCCTTGGTGGTGATCCTGCTGAAGGCGGGCCTCGGCCTGATGGGAATGGCCATCGCCACGGCCGTGACCATGCTCTTGGGGCCGGCGGTCATGCTGCCGTTGGCCGTTCACCTAACCCCGGGCCTCGCGGTCTCCCCCAGGCTGTTCACGCGCTCGCGGGTGCGCGAGCTGCTCGGCTTCTCGGTCTATTTCTTCATCGCCAACGTGGCGGTTCTCATCATCCTGCGTCTCGATCCGGTGGTCATCAACGCCTTTCTGCCGCTCACCGCCGTGGCCGTCTATGCCGTGGGGGCGAAGATCGCCGAGTATACCTATCTACTGAATAAGCAGTTCTCCAACGCCCTGATGCCCTTGGTCTCCCAGTCCAAGGGCGCAGGGGACACGGCGACGGTGCGCCGGGTGCTGGCGGATGGAACCCGCTTCCTGCTGGCCATCGCGGTCCCGTTCATTGCTCTGCTGCTGTTCTATTCCGAGCCGTTGGTGATCCTCTGGATGGGGGATGCGTTCGCCGAGGCGGTCCCCGTCCTGCGTATCCTGCTCTTGGCGATGCTGTTTGCCAGCGTGCAGTTCAACGCCGCCAATGTGCTGGGCATGACCGGCCATCATCGCTTCGTGGCCTTTGCGATGGGCGGTTCCGCCCTGCTTAACCTCATCCTGTCGATCATCCTCATCCAGTTTTTCGGGTTGATCGGTGTCGCACTGGGAACCCTGATCGCCATCGTCCTGATGGAGTTCGCGCTGGTGGTATCGCGCGCCTGTCGTGACCAGGGGTTGTCCGTAGCGGGCTTCGCGGGCAAGGCAATCTGGCCGAGCCTCCCCCCCTTGGTGCCGGCCCTGGGGACGGCATGGCTGCTGATGCAATGGCAACCGGTCAGCGGATTCGTCTGGATCTTTCTGGAAGGGTCGGTCAGTGCCCTGGTGTATTACGCGATCTTCTATTGGAGCGGTCTCGCCGCCCCGGAGCGCGCACTGATCGCGGGCAAGCTGCGCCGGATCCGCGATCGCGGGCGGCCGACGCAGCCGCCTTCATCTCAGCAGCCCACCTGAATCAGGAGCCGCCATGCCCTCGAGCATCGTTCGCCGAATTCGCGAGGGCGTGCGCCTCGGTGGTTATCGACTCCGTCTCGGCGCGCTCGGGCACGGCTGTCATATCGACGCCGGGGTCAGTCTCCAATACCCCGGGCGCATCCGTCTCGGCGACGCGGTGGGTATCGGCCGTCACGTCACTCTGCGCGCCAACACCGAGGCCAACCCCGGGATTGCGCTTGGCGCAGGCGTGTCCATCAACGATGCCGTGGTCATCAACGCCAATCGAGGCTTTGTCACCTTGGGCGAGCGCTCCTGGCTGGGCCCGTTCTGCCTGGTCTACGGCAACGGCGGCGTGACCATCGGCCGCAATGTCCTGATCGCCGGTCACAGCAGCATCAACACCGTCTCGCACGCCGTCGCGCGATGCGATATCCCGATCAACGATCAACCGGTCCTGACCGGCCCGGTGGTGATCGAGGACGATGTCTGGATCGGTCTGAATGTCGTCGTCCTGCAAGGGGTGACCCTGGGGCGGGGTTCGATCATCGGGGCCGGCGCCGTGGTGACCCGCTCGATTCCGCCCTGGTCCATCGCCATGGGGGTGCCGGCTCGGGTCGTGAGTCGGCGTAAGGGCGCACCCGATCCCGAATCAACTCCCGATCCGGAGACCGCCGAGAAGACACGATGAAGATCATCCAGATCCCCAGGCGTTTCGTGCTGTCGGAGTGGGGCGGCACCGAGACCACCATCCTCCAGACCAGCCGGGCGCTGCAGCAGGCCGGGCACACGTCCGCCATCTTCACCAGCTTGGCCCTGTCGGACCAACGCCGCGAGAGCATCGCGGGGGTGGCGGTGCGGCGCTTTCCCTACAGCTATCCTTTCCTCGGCCTGACCGCCGAGGATCGCCGCGACATGGACAAGAAGGGCGGCAATCTGCTGTCGCTGTCCCTGTTGCTCGGCCTGCTGCGCGAGCCCGGCGTGGATATCCTGCACGCCCACACCGGCAAGCGCGTCGGGGGCGTGGTGCGCACCGTCGCCCGACGGCGCGGCATCCCCTATGTGGTGACCCTGCACGGCGGGTTCTTCGAGGTGCCCAAGGGCGAGATGGACCAGATGCTGGCGCCTATCCGGAACCGTCCGGAGTGGGGGCGTGTTTTCGGCGCCCTGCTCGGTGCGCGGCGGGTGCTCGAGGATGCGGCGGCGGTGGTCTGCGTCGGCGGCGACGAGTACGCCGCGGCCAAAGCCAGGCTTCCCGGTCAGCGGGTGGAGCTGGTTCCCAACGGGGTGGACTGCGATGCCTTTGCGCAGGGCGACGCCGTCGGTTTTCGCGCCGCCCATGGCATCGCCGCGGACCGGCGCATCATCCTCTGTGTCAGCCGGATCGACTACCAGAAGAACCAGATCGGTCTGGTGGAGGCACTGGCAGCCCTTGCCGCGCGCATCCCCGAGGCGCACCTGGTGCTGATCGGCCCCGTCACCGTGGCCGCCTACCGCGACCGCCTGATGGCCCGTGTCGAGGATCTGGGCCTGAACGAGCGGGTGACCCTGATCCCCGGTCTGCGCCCCGACGACCCCATGCTTCCCGCCGCCTACCATGCCGCCGAGGTCTTCTGCCTGCCGTCTCTGCACGAGCCCTTCGGGATCGTGATCCTGGAGGCATGGGCCGCCGGCCGTCCGGTGGTCGCCGCGCGGGTCGGCGGTATCCCGTCCTTCACGCGCGACGGCGAGGATGTCCTCCACGCCAAAGCCGACGATGTCCCTGATTTAGTCGCGCGCCTGATCCAAGTCATGAGCGATCCGGGGCTGGCCGCGCGCATCGCCGCGGCGGGCCAAGCCAAGGCCCGCCGCGACTACGCCTGGTCAAGTATCGCCGCGCGTCTTCTCGATCTCTACCGCGAGCTGCCGCGCGGGAGGCGGAAACGGCTGACCTGAGATCTCTCGGGCGGCCGAGCCGCCATGCGCTCGGCCCGTCGTCCGCCAGTTGCCCATGGGTCGCCCCGGGGCCGCGCGGCCATCGCATCCGTCAAGAAGAGAGATCCCTATGTCCAACCCGAATCGTCCTCCCGGTACGCCTTTGCGTGTTCTGCACATCCATGAGCGGGCCGGCTTTCATGGCGGGGTCGAGCAGATCCTTTGGGATACCGCGCGCGGACTCGCGGCCCGCGGCTGGCCGCAGGGGCTGTTGCACGCGGATCCCCGGCCCGGGGACGATTACCTGTCGGCCTTCGAGCAGACCGGGACGCAGGATGACATGATCGGCGCCTTCGCCCCGGATGTCCTCTTTCTGCACAAGGTCGAGGATCCGGTGCGGGTCGCGGACCTGGCCCGTCGTTATCCTGCGGTGCGCATGGTCCACGACCACGATCTGGTCTGTCCGCGCCGGCACAAGTATCTCCCCTTCAGCGGCCGGATCTGCGACCGCCCGGCGGGCCTCGCCTGCTATTTGAATCTGTGCTGGCTGCAGCGCGCCGCGCCGGGGGCCGTCGTGCCGATTGCCCTGAAGGGAACGGGCGCGGTCAAGGCGGCCATTCGCGCCCACCGCGAGGTACGCTGTCTCATGGTGGGCAGCCGCTGGATGGAGCGTGAGCTGGTCATGAATGGGCTGGATGCTCGGCGCGTCGCCATCGTGCCGCCGATCCCCGCGGCCCTCGCCGAGGCCCGGCCGGTGCCGCCGTCCCGGGAGCGGGAGATCCTCTTTGTCGGTCAGGTCATTCGCGGCAAGGGGGTGGACCTCTTGCTCAAGGCGTTGGCGGGGGTTCCCGGGGACTGGCACGCCACGGTCGTGGGTATCGGCAACCATCTCGACGCCTGCCGCGCCCTGGCCGTGGAGCTGGGGATCGCCGAGCGGGTGACCTTCGCGGGCTGGGTTCCGCATCAGGCGCTGGAACCCTACTACGCCCGTGCCGCCGTGTGCGTCGTCCCCTCGCGCTGGCCCGAGCCCTTCGGCATGGTCGGCATCGAGGCAATGGCGCGTGCACGTCCGGTCGTCGCCTTCGGCGTCGGGGGCATCCCGGATTGGCTCGTCGACGGGGTGACCGGCATCCTGGCTCCGGAGGCGAATACCCACGCCCTGGGGGCCGGCATCGCTAGCCTGCTGGCCGATCCCGACCGGGCCGCGGCGTTTGGACAGGCCGCACTGGCGCGGGTGCGCAGGGACTTCCAGCCCGACGGTTATCTGGACCGCTTGATGCAACTCCTGGAGAGCGCGGCATGAAGATCGGAATCTCGGCCTTCGCAACCGATGGCGGCAAGTCCGGCATCAGCCAATATGCCGCCAACGTGGTCGGACGCCTGGTGGCCATGGCGCCGGAACAGACCTTTGTCGCCTTCGTCAACCGGGCGGATGCGGCCTGGGTGCAGAGCTGGCACCCGCGTTTGAGTGTGATCGCGCTGCCGGATTGGACCGGCCATCCGGTGGCGAGCATCTTCTGGCACATCGTGATCCTGCCCCGGATGCTGCGGCGCCACGCCTGCGATCTGGTGTTCATGCCGGCGGGCAATCGGCGGCTCGCCTGGTCCTATGGGGTGCCGAGCGTCGGCACGGTGCACGACTTCTCCCAACTGCATGTCCCGCAAAAATACGACGCGGCGCGGATGTTTTACATCATGCGCATCCTGCCGCGCATGATGCGACGTTTGACCCGGGTCATCGCGGTCAGCCAGTCCACCCGGCGCGACCTGGAATCCTTTGCGCGGGTTGCGTCCGAGCGCATTCGGGTCATCTACAACGGGGCGGATCTCATGCGTTTCAAGCCCTGCCCGCGTGCGGAGGCGCGGGCCGAGATCCCGCCCGGCCTAGGGATTCCGGACCCCTATGTCCTCTATATCGCCCGCTTGGAGCATCCCGGCAAGAACCATGTGCGTCTGCTCGAGGCATTTGCCACGCTCAAGCGCGACACCGATTTGCCGCACAAGCTGGTCCTGGTGGGTGGACGCTGGAATGGTGCCGAAGTGATCGAGGCGCGGGTGCGTGAGCTTGGGCTGAGCGATCAGGTGGTCTTCCCCGGTTTTGTCCCGAACGAGGCCATCCCGGCACTCTATGCCGCGGCGGATGCACTGGTCTTTCCGTCGCTCTTCGAAGGTTTCGGCATCCCGGTGCTGGAGGCCATGGCGAGCGGGATCCCGGTGTGCGCCGCCAAGACCTCGAGCATTCCCGAGGTGGTCGGGGAGGCCGGGCTGCTCTTCGATCCACTGAGCGTGCCCGCCATCGCGGAGAGCCTCACGCGCCTGCTCACGGACGATGCCTTGCGCGTGCGCCTCGTCGCCGCGGGCATCGAGCGGGCATCCCGCTTCACCTGGGACGCGACCACCCGCGCCGTGCTCGAAGAACTGGAGGCCGCAGCCGCCTCATGATCCGGGCGCGGACCATTGTCCTGGCGGTCGCGGTGCTCGCCGGCGCCGGTCAATCCGGTGGTTGCGCCGCGCCCTCGTTGGCCTGCTATCCCGAGGCAAGACCCCTCTGCGAGGCGTCGTTTGGTCCCTGCGAGCCCGTCCCGGCCGCCTGCGCCGAGATCCCCCCCGGGGCGTCCAACACACGGGTGGAGATCGACTCTGCACCGACCCCGGCGGCCATCTATGTGGACGGGGAGTATGTGGGTCAGACGCCGCTCAATCGCTATCTCTGGTTTTCGAGCCTCACCCGAGCCGTCACCGTGACCGCCGAGCCACTCTATCCGGGCCAGGCCCGCCAAGAGCAGCGTCTGCGGGTTCCACACCTCCCGAGGCGTGTGACCTTCTTCATGAACAATCCGGCCCTGGCCAACGACCCGCAGGATCCGAATCGCTAGCCCTGTCCATGAAGGCGGACGATGCGCGGCAACGGCCGAGTCTCCGGCGTGGTGTTTGACATGACGCCGAGGTGCCCGTCCGGTGCGGGGAACAAGGCAAGTGCTTACAACCCAAAAAAGCTGGCATATACTCGGAAGATGATTTTGTCGGCGCGGCTCCTGATGTACGTTCGGCGTTTAGCAAAGGCTCTTCATTCATGTCCTCCGATCCATCGGTACACACGGGGCGGCACCTTGACATGACCGATCCCTCCGAGCGAGGACTGACGGCAAGCAATCCACCCGCGCCGCCCTTCGACAATACCCGCGACACACGCTACTTCTTCCCCTCGGCGGCACATGCGGAGGCCCTGTCGCGCCTGCAGTTTCTCGCCGAGGACCGCAACATGGGCATGGGCCTGCTCACGGGCGAGATCGGCTCGGGCAAGACCATGCTGCGTTCCGTCCTGCATGCGCGGCTCTCTGCCGAGACCCATGCGCGGGTCAGCATCGAGAACAGCCTGCTCGGCTTCGACGATCTCCTGCTGGAGATTCTCAGCCAGATCCAGGGACAGCGCCTGCGTGCGACGGACTATCCCGACCGCTACAGCCGTCTGGCCGCCTTCAAGCGTCTGTTGACCGAGCAGATCGCGAGCCAAGGCCGCCATCTGGTCATTCTCCTGGACGAGGCCCAGCAGCTCGATCTGTCCTGCCTGGAGGCCCTCAAGGGCCTGACCAATATCGCCTCCGAGCGCCAGAATTTCCTGACCCTCATCCTCATCGGCCAGCCGGAGCTGCGCGCTCACCTGCGCCACCTGCCGCAGGTCGACCAACGGGTCAGCCTGCGCTTTCATCTCGCGGCCATGACGGCGGACGAGACGCGAGAGTACGTCCGCCACCGCCTTGCCGTCGCCGGCTATCAGGGCGAATTCCCCTTCGACCCCGAGGCATTGGATGTTCTGTTTCGGGCCAGCCGCGGCATTCCCCGCGAGGTCAACCGGATCTGCAAGATCGCCTTGGAGCATGTTCTGGTCGAGGGGGCTGGCCACTTCACCGGCGCCGCGATCACCACCGTGGTGGAGGATCTTCGCCGACATGGCGGCCTCTTCGACGCCGGGGCTGATCCGCCGTGACCCGGGAGCTACGCATTCGAGATCGCTACGCACATCCGGGAGGACGCGACGGGCACGGCGAACCATCGGACCCCGGGGACGCTCGCGACCGGGAGTCCTCTCCGGATCCAGGCGAGGTCGCCTGGGATCTTGCCGAACCCGACGTCGAGTCGCCCCCTCAAAACCTCGAGCCCGAGTCCCGCGAGGAGGCCCCTTTGATGTTCCCCGGCTTCCCCGGAATGGGGGGCGAGGAGGCGGAGCCACCCAAGGGGCCGGGTCTGGACATCGAGCGACTGGCGCGCGGGATCCTCAAGCGCTGGTGGCTGGCGGCCGGGATTGCCGCCGTCATCTCCGGCCTTTTCCTGGTGATTGCCGTGACTCAGGTGAAGCCGAGCTGGCAGGCGGTGGCGGCCCTTATGTTGCACAGCCGTCAGGACCAATTTTCGCTCGGCAGCGCGATACCCCTCGAACTTCAGAGTTACAACCTCAAGACCCTGCTCGACACCGTCAAGCTGCCCAGCTCGTTGCAGGCGGTCATCGACGGGCTTCAGCTCGACGCCACGTTGCGCGCGCTCAGCCCCGCCATCGGCGTGAACGTCGGCAAGGAGTCCAACATCTTCCAGATCACCGCGATCTGGGACAATCCGGTGATCGCCGCCGGGATCGCCAACACGGTCGCGGAGCTCTTGGTCCAGCGCAGTCGTGATTTAAGGCGAAAAGATGCCTCGGGTGCCTTCGGCAATTACAGTGCACAACTGGAATCCGCCCGCGAGGAATTCCGCGCCGTCACCGCCGAGATGCGTGCCTTCAAGTCCGCTCATCAGGTCTCCGATTTCAATGCCGAGACCCAGGTCCTCCTCGGCAGTCTCTCCCGATTGGACGTCGACCTCAACACCAAGATCGCCGAGGTCGAGGCGTTCAAGGAGGCGCTCGTGGAGATCGAAAGCGCGGTGAAGGGCGAGCCGGAAATGGTGGTCACTTCGTCGGTCTACCGCAACCCACTCAAGACGCGCCTCACCGACTACGAATGGCAGTTGCAGGAGGCCCGCAGTCGCTACACCGAGCAGAACCCCAAGGTCATCAAGCTCCAGACCCGGGTCGACGTGCTCAAGCAGATGATCGCCGAGAGCAAGGACGAGGGTGCGCCCGAGAACCTCTATTCGGCCAACACCAAGCTGACCGGTCTTCAGGATCGCCAGCGCGAGCTGACCAGCGACATTCGGGTGCGTGAGGCACAGATCGTTGCGCTGACCGAGACGATCGAGCAGAGCCGGACGAAACTCGCGGACCTGACCTCCGCCGAGAAGGACTTTCAGTTGATCCAGACGCGGATGACGTCCGCCGAGAATTTGGTAGGCAGCCTCGTGGGCCGGGTCGACGAGGCCGCGGTCATGGTGCAGCGCAACGAAGCCTCGCTTGAGTTGTTCGAGCGCGCCTTGCCGCCTACCGAGGCCATGCCATCGTCGAAAAAGCTCATCGCCATCGCCGGCGTAGTGCTTGGGGGAGGGCTTGGGCTCGGGGTCGCCCTTTTACTGGAGCTGCTGGACCCTCGGTTGCGCACCCGGCGCGATGCCCTCGGGACTCCGGGCATCGAGCTTGTGTGGGAGCTTCAGCATATTCCCGCAGACGCGCGCGCACTGGTCGATCCGCAACGCCCGGCAGACCCCATTGCAGCGATCTTCAGACGCCTGATCAACGAGCTTGACGCCAAGCTGGAGCCGGATGATTGGCGCTGTCTGGGCGTGATCAGCGCTGACCCCGAGGCAGGGCGCACCCGCATCGCCACCAATCTCGCCTTGGTCCTCGCCATGAAGGAATATCCGACGACCTTGGTCGACGCCGATCTGCGCAATCTGGCGGGGACACGGCCGTCGGAGCTTCTAAGGCGACCAGCCGATCAGGCCGGTTTGGCTCAAGCCCTGGATGGGGAGTCCCCTGTGGCGACCCTGCTGAGCGCGACCTCGTCGCCGGACCTCGTCTTACTGGCGGCCGGCGTCGCGCGCGATGACTCGGTGCCGGAGTCGGAGTCGGTGTCCGGTCGAGAGCCGGATCAGCCGCGTGTCGACGGACTCGATCATCGGCTCGCGCGGCTCGGCAGCCGGCAATTTCGCGCCGTGCTCGACGCCTTGAATCAAAGCGGGCGGAATCTGGTATACGATCTGCCGCCGGTCGGTGCCTTGGAGACCGTCCTGGAGGCTGCCGTGAGCCTGGGCAATCTGATCGTGGTGGCACGGAGTGGTCGGACGACGCGCGGTCAGTTGCGCGAGACCGTCGAGCTCTTGGAGGAGCGTGGCGCGCGTGTCCGCGGCATCCTCGTCACGGATATCCCCATCGATCTGCTGGAGGGCGAGCCGCTCTTCCCGTCGGAACCTAAGCCGATGTTCTGGACACGTTGGCTGAGTCGAACCAAGCCTCGCGCCCCGGCTCCTGCCGGGCCGCTCCACTATGCCGGCCCCAAGTCCCATGTCAGCTAATCCGAGTCAGTCCTGGTGTTTACTCCTTCCGCTGTCGATCATCCTGTCGACGGGCTGCATCGGCGAGTATCGTGGATCGGGATCCGCAGCCCAAAACGAACCCTCTGCGCCGGCAATCCGTTCGGCGCCTCCATATCCAATGCAGATCGAGCAGCGCAAGAGCATCGACGAGCAGCTCGCGGAGCTGCAACGCCTCGTTGCCGAGACCACCCTGGTGCCGCGTCTCGGCAAGGGCGACGTGTTGAGCATCAGCGTTTACGACGAGTCGGACCTCACCCTGTCCGGTGTGCCCGTGCGCCCCGACGGCATGATCTCCTTCCCGCTCGTCGGCGATGTTCAGGCCGAGGGCCGCAGCGTCGAAGAGCTGACCGTCGACATCACGCAACGGCTGCGTGAGTACGTGCTGACTCCACGGGTCACAGTCATCGTGACCGCCTTCAACAGTCTGTCTTACGTTATCTACGGCGAGGTGGTCAAACCCGGGGTCTATCCGCTTGTGACCGACGTCAGCCTGACCGCCAGCGTGGCGAAGGCGGGCGGCCTCAGCAAGGGCCAGTATCGGGCGAGCTCCATCGAATTGGCCGATCTCACGCACGCCATGATCATCCGCCAAGGCAAGCTGTTGCCGGTCGACTTCGTACGTTTGCTGCGCGAGGGCGATTTGCGCTTCGATGTGGCCTTGCAGTCCGGCGACACGATCAATATCCCCTCGGGTCTCTCCAAGGAGGTCTATATCATCGGGGAGGTCAATACCCCTGCGCTCTTTGCCTTCCGCGACGATATGCCCATGTCCAAGACCCTGGCCCTGGCCGAAGGCTTCACCCAGGATGCGGACCTTTCCCGCGTGCACATCGTGCGCGGTTCACTGAGCAATCCGACGCTTATCGTGACCGACTTCAACAAGGTCATCGCTGGCCTGGAGCAGGATGTCCAACTTCAGCCCGGGGATCTGGTCTATGTTCCGCCCACGGGACTCACGACCTGGTCGCGGATGCTCGACAAGATCGTACCCACCGTGACCGCCATCCAGACCGGCATCATCCTCGGCACGACCGTGAGTGGAAACCGATAGGCCGGATGCGGCACGGCGCTTTAGGCACGGTGTTTGGGAATGCGGGTCAGCCGCACGCGCGGTCCATTAAAACAACGCAGGCCGAACTTGTGGGTGAAGTAGCGAGGCCATTGCGCCGCCGCGTCACGTTTCACCTTGGACCGGTCGCAGATGTCCTGCAGGATTGCGATCATCCGTTCGCGATGGGGTTGAAACTTTTCAATCGTGCGCCGGCGGATCTCGGCGGGAGAGATCGCGCAGTGCTTCATCGCATCCACCCCATCGCGCACCGAATCGGCGGTATCCTGGGCGAGAAAGGCGTAATCCGGCTCGAAGAAGGCGTCGCGACCACCGAGATTGCGAGTCGAGACCAGCGGCCGCCCCGAGAGAAGATATTCGGCGCTGACGAACATGGCGCCCTCCTCCGCCGAGAGACAGAGCCCGCAATGCGCCTCGCCGATTGTGCGGGAGACAAAGCGTGAGAAGACCTTGCGTTTCCAGCTCGCGTGGGCGAGCAGGCGCCTCGTCTCGGCGAAATAGGCGGCCTCTCGTTCCGAGTGGTCGCCGATCAGTCGCAGTGAGGTGATCTTCGCGGCCAAGGCATGGCGTTTGAACGGCGTGATGCGGGCGAGGTAGATCGCGTCGTATCGGATCGGCCGACTCACGATGTGATAACGCTGTTCGTCGAGAAAGGCGTTCTGGTGACAAAACTCGGCGCGCAAGCCGACACCCGAGACCAGCGCGACCTCGCGTTCGGAATTACACAGAAAGATCAGCTCGGCGCCGGGGCATTGGCGGCTGATGAGGGAGGCGTCCCTGGCGGCCTCCTCTGCGCGTGCCGGCGTTTCGCGGTGCCAGCCAAATTGAAACAGCAGGAAAGGCTTGGGGTCTCCGAGAGCGTTGAGAATGTCGTCGCGACGGTTGACGAAGTCCTCGAAATAACTGATCACCACCATCGGCTTACGAAAGATGATGTAGGCCGGCAATGCATTGCCTTGAACGAGACGCTTGAGGAGCCTCGCGGTCCGCGCAATCATGATAGTCACCTCCTGTAGATGGTGATCGATGTTACGCGCCGTGTCATGGGCTTTCAATAGCGGCGCGAAGTCTCATCACCGGTGCGCTTGAGACGTCCCGCGCGCGGGCGTAAGATCGAGTGCTATCATCCATTGGCCCGCGCCGGCCCAATCGACGGCGAACCGAGCCTGGCCGAACGTCTTTCCGAGACCGACAGGAAGCTTCAGTTGACGCTGCCGCCCGAGCTGTGGTCCGAGCCGATTAGTGCCAAGCAGCTGCTTTTCGTCGGCATGACGATCGGTTTCCTCGCCGTGGCCATTCCCGCCGCGATCAAGTACCCCTGGATGGACCGGGTCTGCATGGCCGGGATCCTCTTCATGGCTATTAATCCAGTCGATGTCACCTTTTTTAGCTATACGCCCTATCGAGGAGATATTCGGGGCGTGGAGTTCGGCGTCACGGATTGGCTAACCATCACCCTGATCGTGGCGATGATCAAAGCGCCACGCTGGCGCAAACGTCAAATTTACACCCGCAACCCCAACGAAATCTGGATGGCACTCTATCTCGGTTACTCGGCATTGACCATCGCGACCGCCGTGGTTCCGCAATTTGCCTTTTTTGGCGTCACCAAGCTCATGCGTGCCTATGCAACCTTCTGGGTTGCCTATAACTTTATTCGCAACGAGGACGATCTGCGCTTTATTATATGGTGTGTCGTGGGCCTAACCTTCTATAGCTTTACTCAGGTCCTTATGGATAAGTATACGCGAGGCGTCTTTCCGCCGCGCGGCTCTTTCCCGCATCAGAATGGACTCGTGACCTTCCAGAATATGATGAACTTCGTCATCTTCGCCGTGCTTATGCAGGACAGTGACAAGCTTTTCGATAAACGTACCCTGATCTATTGGGCGGCCTTGGGCGCCGGTGCTCTCACCAGTGTCGCTACGCTGTCGCGAGGCGGGATGGCTACCATGGTGATGGGGTTCATGATGATCATGGTCATGGCCTTCTTTCTGAAACAAGGACCAAGCAAGATCAAGAAGAAATTCGCGGCGATTGGAATCATGATCCTGCTGTCGATTCCAGCCTTGGCCGTAATCCTGCCGCCCATCATCGAGCGGTTTGAGACAGCACCCAAAGAGTCCGGAGAGTCACGCCATGACGCCAATATTGCCTCGGCCGAGATGGGGCATGATTATTTCTTTGGCGTGGGTATCAATAACTATTCCTATGCAATCAATTTCATGCACTATGGCGAGCATCTCTCTCCGCTGGATCGCGGCATCGCTCATCACATTTTTTGGCTCCATTATGCGGAGATGGGCGTGATCGGGGTGACCCTTTATACCCTGTTGACTGGCACCTTCATGTGGATTGCCGTGCGCTTTATCTTCAAACGCCGCGACAGTCTTGAACGTGTCTTCGCCATCGGGATCCTCACGGGCTTCGCCATCAATTGGCTTGTGGGCACACTCGAGTGGAATTTTAGGATCATCCAGATCACCGTAGCCTATTTTATGCTTGCTGGATTCCTGACCTCTTTGGATCGCGTCGAGCGTGAGCGAATCCAGCAGCAACAGGATAAAAAGAATCGTCTCATGCTCTGGTATCTGATGATGACCCGGCGCAGCAATCAGCCCAAGCCGACATTATCCCATCCACCCAAGCAACCGGCCCGGCCGATGCGTCGGCGCTGAGTGGGCATGAACTGCTCAAATCATTAGGGAGAAGACATCAATGCGAGATCTGTCACTCGACTTGCTCAAAGGCGTCGCGTGTATTCTGATGCTCTTCGCGCATACGCAACTGCAGATCGACCTGCCGTCCAAGGTGCTCACCTTCTTGGGGAGTTTTGCCCCCATTCTTTTTTTTGCCGTCTCGGGGATCACTGCCCATTTCCAGGCACGCAAGTATCCGGTGGCCGGGGTCGTCCTGACCTACGCCATGATCTTTTTGCTGGGCTTGAGCTTCGCGGCCATAGTCGCAGGCAATTTCTGGATCGCCTTCGAGATGGATATCCTGCAAATCATCGCCGTGGGAGTGTTGGTGCTCTATCTGGTGCAACGGTTTTTCAATCCCGGACCCTGGTTTTATCTGGCCGCCGCGATCCTGCTCTTCGCGCTCAAGCTCGCCACGGATGTCCTGCCGCGCGAGACCTGGTGGATGGGTTATCTGGTCAACGTCGTCCTGGAGCCTGGAAACTTCGTGATTATCCCTTGGCTCTTTCCCTTTTTTCTCGGCATGTTCTGCTATCTGACGCCGAATCGATATAATCTTGTCGTCGCTTTGGCCGCCTTATTCGGGCTGGGTCTCGGCTGGGCTCTGGGGCTTCCGCTCGGGATCGACAATCGCTGGGACATGACCACGGGTTATTTCCTATTTTCGCTGCTGCTGACTTCGATGGCTTTCTATGTCGCCCGCTGCCTACCGGGGGCTCTCGTCACGCGGGCCTTTCCCTGGCTGCTCTGGCTGGGCGCCTTCTCGCTGCTCTTTCTCTATGTGCATATCGGCGTGATCTGGGTGATACGACAGTACACCCAGGGGATCTGGGGAACTTATTGGGTGTGGCCACTGGTCGGGGTTGCATCGATCCTGTTGATGTGGCTTTTGCCGCGGCTGTTCGGGGCGCTACGCGTCCCGCGCCTCATGGCGGGCTTTCCAGCTTGGCTGGTGCTTTTGGCGTTGATTCTCATCGCCCCATTGGTGTTGCCCGCCGGGGCGCCGCTGGTCCTGACCCAATGGGTTCTGGGGTTGGTCTTCTCCCTGTACTACGCCTCCATGACACACGCCCTCAAGGGTGTCGTCTGGCCAGCGACGTCAACACCAAGGGTGGGTTGAGCACATGACACGGCAAAAGAAGGTTTACTCCTCCGGACGTGATGCCTGGGTCGACTATGCGAAGGCCATCGGTATTGTTCTCGTCGTTTACGGTCATGTAGCGCGTGGCGTCTTCAATGCCGGTATCCCGATGGACGTGCCGCTGTATCAACTGGTCGACAGCATCATCTACAGCTTCCACATGCCCCTGTTCTTCTTTCTATCCGGCCTGTTCTTTTTTCACTCGCTGCGCCGACGCGGGCGGATGACACTCGCGGCCAACAAGGTCGACACCATCCTCTATCCCTATATCCTGTGGTCCCTAATTCAGGGGCTGGTCGAGGTGGGACTCGCCCATTACACCAGCGGCAACGTCACTCTCACGGAGGTCCTGTCGCTTTGGGATCCACGAGCACAGTTCTGGTTCCTTTACGCACTGTTTCTGGTGGTCGTGGCCGCTATCCTGATTTACCGGAGCGAGCGCCAGGCCGTCCTTCTCGGTGTCTTGACGCTTGCGGTGCTTGCCTATGTTTTTCAGGCTGCTATCCCATCGGCCTTTCATTCGGACTATGTGGTCAAGAACCTTGTGTTCTTTGCCTTGGGGATCTGGTTTTCGACGGTGAAGGATCAACTGGCCGCGCACGCCGGGCGATGGGCGATCGCAGGGATCATCGGATTCGTGGTCGCGCAGTTTATCTTCCATATCGAGCTTGGACTCCTGTTCGAGGACAAGGGCATCGCATCCCTGCTGGTAGCGGTTGTGTCGATCCTGGCCGTGGCGACTCTGTCCATGTGGCTTGCCCGTTTCCCGGCGTCCTGGATGCTGGCGCTGGGGGGCGCATCCATGGGGATCTATCTCATGCACATCCTGGCAGGCAGCGGGGCCCGGATTCTTCTGGATCGGTTGCTCGGGGTGCAAGATGCTTGGGTTTATCTTCTTATTGGATCTCTCGTGAGTATCCTGCTGCCCATGCTGATTCTTTGGGTGCTCGGGCGTCTGCGGGTGCGTGGTGTGTTGGAGGCCCCCGCCCGGCTTTCGGTCGAGGCATGGTACCATCGCCACTGTGTCGAGACGAACGGGGCTTAGCATGAACCGGCGCCTGCAGAGCGTGACCATCTTGATCCTGACGGGTCTGCTCGCCATTGGGCCGACGGCTCGGTCGAGCCTCGCCGGGCCGACCGAGAGGGTGCTCGAGCGTGGCATCACATCGCCTTTCACAGCGCCGTCCGGACGTCAAGTTCGGCCACTTGCCGTTGGACAGGCTCGGTATCTGGAAACACGCTCGGCACGCGCGCTCACCCTGGGGTTCGAGACGCTGGATCTTCCCGATGCCATTCGCGATCCGGCGGCCTATCGGCTCGTCGGCGATGAGGATCCCATCTACCGCGAGGGTTTGAGCGCAACCCGGGTTGGTACAGACCGTCAGGTCATCGGCTTCGATACGGCGAAACAGCCCTTGTTGGAGACACGCCTGCATCTCTTGTTCCCCGCTCGGCTGCGTCCCGGTCTGGTGTATCGTCTGGATGCCTGTGCTGCCCTGGAGCCCGCCGCCGACGCACGAGCGCCCTGCCGGGCCATCCCGGTTGGCTACGAGCCCGAGCGTGTCACAGGCTCGATCCAGGTCGATCAGATCGGTTACGTCCCGGGGTCTGCGAAGGTGGCCTACCTCGGCAATTGGCTGGGAAGCGCCGGCCCACTGCCTCTGGATGATCCGGCGTTCGAGGTCATCGAGATCGACACGGGTCAGCCGGTGTTCAGTGGTCAGGCGCGCTTGAGTGCGCCCGCCGATCTCTGGAGCGGCCATGATGTCCATGAGGCCGACTTCAGTGCACTGGATCGCCCCGGGCGTTATCGGCTGCGGGTCGCCGGGCTCGGCCTGTCGGATCCTTTTGTCATCGACACGAAGATTTACGACGCGCCGTATCGTGCGGTGATGCGCCTTTTCTATCACAGCCGCAATTCGACACCCGTGATCGGGCCTTGGGCCGAATCGGGTTACGAGCGGCCCTTGGGCGGTGTTCCTCCCGCCATGGACGCCGCCTTTCACGCCGCGGTGGCGAGCTCTCCCTTGAGTGCCGACAGTGATACGGATACCGGCCCGACGGCCCGCCATCCGATCCGGCGCGGCTGGTTTGATGCCGGCGACTATGGTCAATACGTGCCCAATGCCGCCCCGGTCTGGTATCTGATCGGGGCCGCACTTGACCTGGCTCCGGAACGTTTCGGCGATGGCGACCTGAACATCCCGGAGTCTGGAAACGGCATCCCGGATGTCCTGGATGAGTTGGAGTGGGGTCTTGACTGGCTGCTCGGGATGCAGGATCCGGCGGATGGCGGGGTCTGGTTCCGTGTGGCCAGTCGCACCTGGGACGATGGCCCGTCCCATGCCATTCCTGTCCCGCGTCTGCTCTCCGAGAAAACAACTCACGCCACGGCGGCCTTTGCCGCGGTCTGCGCACTGCACGCGCGCCTGATCCATCCCTACCGTCCGGAGCGTGCCGCCATGGCATTGTCCGCAGCGCGCCGAGCCTGGAACTTCCTGTTGACCCATCCTGATTGGCCCGCCGAGGGGCAGCGCTACAAGAATCCCATAGATGTCCGCGCCGGTGATTACGCCGACATCTCGGCTCAGGACAATCGACTCTGGGCCGCAGCCGAGTTGTATCGAACCACCGGCGAGCCGTCCTATCGTGTTGCCTTCGAGGAGATTCTGTCGAAGCTCGAGATCGATCCCACCGCAGGGGTCAGCTTCAAGGACTTCGCGTTGGCAGGGCTTTGGTCCTACCTCCTTGCCGATGACGGGGAGCAGGATGCGCGCTGGGCTGCAGAGGCCCACGCCAAGCTCGTGGCGGCGGCGGACTGGCGGGTGCGCAAGGCGACCGAGCACCCCTTTCGTGCACCAACCCACCAGGCCATCGGCCTGGCGGGTTGGGGTTCCTTTGCCGTTTCCACGCGCGCGACCTTGCCGCTGCTTCAGGCCTATCGACTCACGGGACAGACCCGCTATCTCGACTGGGCCTGGCAAAGTCCTCACCCACAGCTCGGGGCCAACCCTCAATCCATTTGTTATCTCACCGGATTCGGCGCAAGGTCGCCCCGATACCCCCTGTCCAGGCTGACCAAGGGCGGGCTCTCGGGAGCCGAGCCACTTGCGGGTATCCCACTCCTCGGTCCTCATTTTCACTTGCCCGCCCTGTGGCGAGAGATGACCGAGGTCAATCTTGCCTATGTGCCTGCCGGACGCTTGACATCGGATCTGCCCGGGGATGCGGAGGGCTTCAGGGCGCTTTATCCGGTCCTGCGCCGCTATACCGATGCGCGTGGTTTGCCTCCGATGTCGGAGCCCACGATCGCCGATTATGCTCAGGTCGGGATGGCCTACGGGCTGCTGCGTCGGGATGGACTCAGGGAAGAGATCGACGCCATGAGGCAATCGCGGTCATCGATTGAATCGAGGTGATCCGGCTTGTCGCAAGCACGGGATCCATAGTAAAGTCGCGGGCCATTTCATCGTGCTGTTGTTCATATCCTTTGCGCGCGCATCAACACAGGTATTCCTCATCCTCCGGCGCGCCCCTGATTCTGCTCGGCGCGCTGGTGAATGCCCTGATCATCATCACGCTCATGGTGTTTTCCTATCTCAGGGAAGAGCCGTTGTTTTGGCGTCATGAGGGTGAGTTCCCGATCTGGTTGCGAGAGCTTGTCATGATCACCTACTATCCGATGCTCCTGCTGGAGCTGCTGCTTCTCGCGGCCTTCACTGGCTTCGTCGCGCATCTTTTGAACCGGCGATCCACCTCCGCGAATCTTGCTGTCCTTTTATTGCCGATGCTGTGGGGTCTTTATTTCATGGTCATCGCCAATTCAGTGGCGAACAATCTGGAAAATCTCTTCAACGGACGGCCACTCCACTGGCATCCGGATGCGATGTGGTATCAGCTTTGAAGCGCTTCTCCCCTGCCGTCCTTGGCTCGACAGAATGGGCCGCGATCGGCCGAGGGTGGCCTCGATGAACCGGTCGGATTGCATTGACGAGGTTGGCATGAACCAAAAGACTCTAGACAGGGAACATCGCGATCAGGCACGGCACTCTGAAATAACCTCCGCGCATGATCTGGAGATGCTTGATCCGGCGATGCGCGCCAGCTTCAGCGAGCCGCAAATCAAGGCCATCACGACACTCTTGAACGCGCCAAAGGGGAGACCCGCCCCAAAGCTCGTCGACTTGGAGCTCCAATTCAACCTCCTGGCGCATCGCTTTTTTGTCGTGCTCTATGTCGGTCGGAATCGACGGACGAAACCCCGGGATGAGGCGCTGGAAGCGCCGGCACGCAACGGCAACATCATTGCGATCATCCTGATCCTCATCGGCTTCAATCTACTCATCAGTTTCTCGATCATCCTTGTGGCCTATCTGATCAAGGCCGCCATCGGCATCACGCTGTTTCCCGGCCCCCACTGATGTACAGGTAGTCATGTACTCAATGCGCGCCGGTTTCTCGGCTTTCCGGTCGCTACGTTACTGTTCAGGAATTCGTTTCTACCCACTCGCCACTATATCTATCAGGCGCCCGACTCGGCGCGCATTAGGTGAAAGATGTCGGTGATGGCCCCGGGATCGTTCGGCGGCTCGACATTCGAGAGGAGCGAGGCGTCGGAATCCGGATGGTCTGGGTGATAACCGTGCATGCCCGTGATCGGCTTGAGTCCCATGTGGCTCGGGACGATCAGGGTGCCTGCCTCCATCAGAAAGATCAGCTCACCGAATTGATCGCCCTCGAAGTCGCATCCGAGGCGCTTGAGCTCTTCCTGCGACAGGATGCGGCCCTCCGGGACTTGCTCAAGGAGGGCGACGATCGGCTTGCGGGCGGTCGGGTTATGGAACCAGAAACGTCCCATGGTCGAATCATAGGTGGCGGTGTAGTCACGCCCGAAGACGAGTCCGAGTGCCTCGATTTTACTCATGAGGTCAATCGACGTGTGCACGGTGGCCATGCCGTGGTCGGAGCAGATGAACAGCCGCACCTGCTCGTAATGCGTCGAGGCAATCTGCAGGACATTTTCGAGCTGAGCCTCATACCATGCGAGCTTCTGATCGACTCGGGGACTCTCTTTTCCGACCTCGTGCAGGAGTGCGTCCATGGATGCCATGTAAAGGAACGCGAAAGCGATTTCCCCCTTTTCAAGATCAGACTTGAGCGCATCTAGGTTGTCTTCTTCGCACTTGCGCCAGTCGGACACATGGTAAGTTACCCCTGCATGACTCAGGTGATCGAAGATGTTCTGACTTCGGTTCATTCCGCCGGGCACGAAAAGGTCATTCTTCTCGCAGTAGTCGAATTTATCCACGTATTGAAACGGGATGTTGTAGAGCTGGAAATATCCCGTGTATCCATAGAGCCGCTTGATCAACTTGCTGATGAGGTTGCGCACCCGACCGCGGTCGATCAGGGAGCTCGGAAGCAGCCCCAGCAGACGCAGGGGTTTGAACGGAGATGTCTCGGGCGAGTAATAAAAAAAAGACCAGTGGAGATGGTCACGCGGCATTTTTCCCGTCAGGATCGACGGAATACATGCGGACGAGAATCCGAATACGGATCGCAACTTGCGCCGGAACGGCAGTCGATCTTCCATGAATCGACGCCCCTTCAGGACTTCCCAACCAAGCGCGTCGATGAAAACGACGATCGAGATCGGAGGTGCTTTCTTGTCATTCATCGAAACATCCCTCTGCCGTTGTTTACGGGAGATCCTCACGGGTCAGGGGACCGCAGCTCGAGTTGAGCTTTAGGGATGCCCCTCGTTGCGTGCAGGACGCGTTTGAGGTCAGCGACCCGCGAATCGATCGCGATAGTAGCGCAGTTGACCGACAAGGATCGGGATCTGCTGAAGATGAAAGTGTATGCCGTAAAGGAATCGGGTCACCGGATTCGGCTCTTTCCAGGCCGCCTGCCCTGCAGTGCGCACGATTAGGGCAAGGTAGAGTATCAAAAGGAGCAGGATCGGCCATGGACTAGCGAGCAATACAGTCGCAACCAAGGCAGACAACGCCGAAAGAATAAGTCCCCCTGCGTGAAGTCGATTGCGACGGGCTGCGGTTCGCCAAACACCGGGCATTTCAGCCCGAAAACGCTCCGAAATCTCTGCAGTGGTATAGCCTGTCCGCACGGCGCGCCGCCAGTATTGATCCCAGCTCGATATGTGGAGATCATGAAGCGTCATCGGTTGGTCGATATGCTCGATGCGATAGCTCAATTCACGCAGGCGTCGACAAAACTCGGCCTCCTCGCCGGCGACTAACCGCTCGTCGAATCCGCCCGTGCGCTCAAGTGCCGTGCGGCGCACTAAAGCGTCACCCCCGTGGAATTCAGTTGGCCCCGGCGGATGAATCCAATCGAGATCCAATACACGATTGTAGATCGAAGCATCCGGGTGCAGTTCGCGCCGATGCCCCCAGACGACCGCGACATTGGGGTCTCTCAACAGTGGAACGGCACTCGCAACGAAGTCCGGGTCGAGCACGGTGCCGCCGTCCAAGAACATCACCACCGATGCGCGAGCGGCTCGCCACCCGGCATTGCGTCCGATTGCCGGGGACGTGCGAGAGGACTTCAGCGACACCACGGCGGCACCCATGTCGCGCGCGCGGGCCGGGCTGCCGTCAGACGAATCCGAATCGACGTAGATGATCTCGACCGCGCCTTTGACGCCGCGAATTGCTCGCGCCGAACGGATACACCGAGCGAGCCGCGAACCTTCGTTGCGACCGATAATGACGATCGAGAGGGCGAGAATCGAGTGTTCCGATGCCATACTCCGACCCAGCTCAGCCATCACCGATCGTCCTCATGCTTGATCGCCTCACGTCACGCAACGGATCAAGGCGCCATTCAAGCACGGGATTGAACGCCGGCCACGATCAGATCATCCGCGCGGCGGCCAGCTTGGCATCGTCGAAGATTTCGAAGACCTGTTGCAGTCGAGTCAACTCGATCAGCGCCCGGATGGAGGGGGTCAATCCAGCCAAGGCGACGTTCCCGCCATTGCCGCGGGCAGCCTTGAGAGCGGAGATCAGCACCGAGAGGCCGCTCGAATCGCAGAACGTCAATTCGGAGAGATCAAGCACGAGCTTCGAGTCACCGCGCGCAAGGACGTCGAGAATCTCTTGCCGAACAGCCGGCGCCTCGGAGGCAGTCAGGCGTCCCGCGAGGGCGACGCTGTCGACTTGGCCGATCTTACGATGCGTGACAATTGCCTTCATCCTCGTTTGCTCCAATGATCGGACGTAAGTAACCGCTGCGGTTCGGATCATCGTCCGTTCACCGGCGGACCGAGCGAAAAGCCGCAGTCGGGCTGGCTCTGTGCCGGGGCGCGATCATGATCAAGATCCTTCCGAGAGATACCTGTCGAGCATTATTTTGGCGAGACGCATTTGTTCGCGGGCAGCCGCCAGATGCGTATCGGCACCCGCGATGACGCCGGCTCGGCCGAGCGACTCGAGGTATCTCGCGTGATCGGATAATCCGATTGCACCAAGGGCGGCAGCACTGGATTTGAGCGTGTGCGCGGCTCGATGCATTACAGCAGCGTCGTCTTGAGCAAGCCCTTGATCGATTTGATCCAAGAGATCTGCGGCATCAACGAGAAACCGATGCACAAGATCGGCGAAATCGTCTTCCATGAGATCGCTGATTTCTTGAAGGACACTCAAATCGAGGACGCTTTTTGGATCTTGTCCTAAATCCGCCATGGTGGCAATCCACTCTCGCTCTCGTCTGTTGCGGACATCGCCTGAGTTGCTTGTCGGCAAACTCAGTCTAAGGATAACGCCCAACGCCAAGGAAAGGCAGTGTCGCTCCTCACATTTCCACGTCACCGGCCCGGGCCCGTGCGCAACCGTAAACCTCATGCGACTGATGTGCGTCGCCTCTCATCGTCGCTGGAGCACCAACAGCGAGATGTCGTCCTCGATCTCGCCTTCGCCGCGCCAGTCCCTTAGAGCCATATCCAGGCGGCTCGCCAAGGTTTTCGGGGGCGCTCCTCCACAGTCTACGGCCAAGCCGATGAGACGCTCGAGCTCGAAGCTCTCGCCCTCGGCGTTGCGACAATCCGTGATGCCGTCCGAGTAGAGGATCAGTCGGTCGCCGGGCTCCAGTGTGAAGGCGACCGAGTCGTAGGGGACACCTTCGAGCATTCCGACGGCAAAGCCGCCGTGTCCGACCTGTTCGACGCGTCCGTCGCGCCGGGCGAGCAGCGGATGGGGGTGGCCCGCCTGACAGAGCTCGCCGCGCCCCGAGTGGGTGTCGATGTAGCCGTACACCATGGTGAAGTAAGGTGCGTTGTCGCCGGATTGGAAACGCCGGTTGAGGTCGGCGACGACGGCATCCGGAGCTTTGACGCGACGTTCGCCTTCGGGTGGCGCGACCAGATGACCCTCGCCGAGCTCCGCGGACAGGGTTCGGCTCAGGGTGACAGACATCATCGCCGAGGGCACGCCATGCCCCGCGACATCGAGATGATAGAACCCAAGATCGCGGTCGTTTAAACGGAAAAAATCGAAGATGTCTCCGCCGATCTCGGTCGCGGGCAGGAACAGCCAAGCCAAGGCTACGGCGGGCGAGACGTTCGGATCCTTCGGCAAGAGGCTGGCCTGCAGGGCCGCCGCTGCACGCAGATCCTGCTGAATCCGGTCGAGTGCGGCGTGGAGCTTGCCGTTGGTCTCTTCGAGCTTGCTGTTGCGTAAGGCGAGTTGGCTTTCGAGGCTCAGGATGCGCTCGGCGGCACGCAGCCGGACCCGCAGCTCTTCGAAATTGAACGACTTGGTCAGAAAATCATCGGCACCCGCCGTCATGCCCTCGATCAGGTCTTCCTTGTCGTCGCGGGCCGTCAGGAGGATGAAGTAGACGTAGTGCTCCCACTGCGCTTCGCGAACGCGCCGGCAGAGCTCGAGGCCGTCGATCTCCGGCATCATCCAATCGCTGATGATGAGACGGAGCGGCTCTTGCCTCAAGATCTCCCACGCCTCCCGGCCATTGCTGGCGGTGACGACCTCATGCCCCCAACGCTTGAGAAGACGTCCGAGGATCTCTCTTGCGTCGCTGGCGTCGTCGGCTATCAGGATACGCATGGCCTAAAAAGTGGCTCCGCAAAGACCGGCTGGCCGTGCCGGCCTCGCTCGTCAGACCGGCTACCCAAAACATCAGTCGCTCGTGACACCCGCTCTGCGGTGTCACGCATGCCCCGTGGCGCTCTGCGCCACGTGCCACGATGGCCGGAATTACGAGCAAGGCCGCCGTGCCTTATACCATAGGCGCGCAAGTGTCCTTGCGGACACTTGCGCGCCGGCTCGCCTAGCCCGGGGCCTTGGGGGAAACCGGGGTCAGTTTCCAGATGTCTCGGTTGTACTCCGCAATCGTGCGGTCCGAGGAAAAATGGCCGCTGTAAGCGGTATTGAGGATGCTCATGCGCAGCCAGCGCTCGCGGTCTCGGTAGGCGACATCGACCTGCTCTTGCGCGTCGATATAGCTGCGGAAATCCGCGGCGGTCATCCAGGGGTCATGGGCATTGCGAATCGAGAGGATGATCGGATCGAAGATCCCCGGCTCGAACTGGTTGAAATGGCCGGACTCGAGCAAACTCATGACCTCGAGGAGCGCCGAGTCGCTGGCGATGATGCCGTTCGGGTCATAGTGGGCGCGCCGAGACTCGACCCCGGCGGCCGTGAGGCCGAACAGGAAGAAGTTCTCTTCCCCGACCTGCTCGCGGATCTCGATGTTGGCCCCGTCCAGGGTGCCGATGGTGATGGCGCCGTTCATCATGAACTTCATGTTGCCCGTGCCGGAGGCCTCCTTGCCGGCGGTCGAGATCTGCTCGGAGAGATCCGTCCCGGGTGCGATCACCTCCATCAAGGAGACACAGTAATCCGGGATGAAGGCGACCCGCAGCAGGCCCTCGGTCTCCGGGTCGCCGTTGATCGCGCGGGCGACATTGTTGACCAGCTTGATGATCTGCTTGGCCATCTGATAGCCCGGTGCAGCCTTGCCGCCGATCAGTACGCAGCGCGGGGTCCAGTCCCGCGTGTCGCCGCGCTTGATGCGGTTGTAGAGATGGATCACGTGCAGGATGTTGAGCAACTGACGCTTGTACTCGTGGATGCGTTTGACCTGCACATCGAAGAGTGCGTCGACGGGAAAGGCGACCCGGCAAACCTGCTCGACCGTGGCGGCAAGACAGCGCTTGTTGTCCTGCTTGATCCGATGCCAGCGCTCGCGGAAGTCTGCGTTCTCGGCGTAAGGTGCGAGGCGTTCGAGCTGGCCCAGATCGCGCACCCATTCGGTGCCGATGGTCTCGTTGAGCAGCTCGCGCAGTCCGGGATTGCACATGGCGAGCCAGCGACGAGGGGTCACGCCGTTGGTCTTGTTGTTGAATTTCTCGGGCCAGAGCTCGTAGAAGTCGCGGAACAAACCCTCGACGAGCAACTGGGAGTGCAGACCGGCGACCCCGTTGACCGAGAAGCTCCCGACGATTGCCAGGTAGGCCATCCGCACCTGTGACTCGTAACCTTCTTCGATCAGCGACATGCGTCTTTGGCGGTCGTTGTCGCCCGGCCAGCGGGTTGCCACTTCGGCGAGAAAGCGGGCATTGATCTCGTAGATGATCTGCAGAATGCGCGGAAGCAGTCGCTCGAAGAGCCGCACGGGCCAGCGTTCGAGTGCCTCGGGCAGCAAGGTGTGGTTGGTGTAGGCCATGGTCTTGCGGGTGATGGCCCAGGCCTGCGTCCATTCCAGACCGTGGTCGTCCATGAGTTGACGCATCAGCTCCGCGACCGAAACAGCGGGGTGCGTGTCGTTGAGCTGGAAGCAGTTCTTTTCGGCGAAGGTGCCGAAGTCCGGCCCGTTCAGACGGATCCAATCGCGCAGCACATCCTTGATGCTGGCGCTGGCCAGGAAGAACTGCTGACGCAGGCGCAGCTCCTTGCCGTTCTCGCTGGCATCGTTGGGGTAGAGCACCATGGTGATGTGCTCGGCGGCGTTCTTCTGCGCGACCGACTCGGGATAACTGCCCGAGTTGAACTCACCGAGATCGAACTCGTCGGTCGCGGCGGCCTTCCACATCCGCAGGGTATTGATGGTGCCGTTGCGATAACCGGGGATCGGGATATCGTAGGGGACGGCGAGCACGTCGTTGGTGTTGACCCAGCGCACGACTCGGCGCCCGTCGTTGTCTTTGTGGGTCTCGGTGTGGCCGCCGAACTGGATGCGTTGGGTGAACTCGGGGCGCTCCAACTCCCAGGGATTGCCGTCGCGTACCCAGTGATCGGGTTCTTCGATCTGATGGCCGTTCTCGATCAGCTGGCGAAACATCCCGTACTCGTAGTGCAGCCCGTAGCCCCTGACCGGAAGCTGCAGGGTGGCGCAGGAGTCGAGAAAGCAGGCCGCGAGCCGGCCGAGACCGCCATTGCCCAATCCGGCGTCGGGCTCGTTGCCGGCGATCTCCTCGAGCGCGATACCCAGGTCGTAGAGCCCCTTGGCGGCTGCATCGCTGACGCCGAGATTGAGCATGGCGTTGGAGAGGGTGCGCCCCATCAGGAACTCGAGCGATAGGTAATAGGTGCGCTTGCAGCCGGCGTCTTCATAGGCGTGTCGTGTGTCTTTCCAGCGCTCCATGAGACGGTCGCGCAGGGCGATGGCGAGTGCCTTGTAGGGATAGTAAGCGGACTGGCAGTCGCGATCCCGCCCGAAGGTATAGGCGTAGTAGTGCTGAAAATCGCGTGCGATACCCTCCGGGGTCATCGGCAGCGGGGGAGGTCGAAGAACTGCTCGTTCGGTCGGGCACTGATGAGGTTTTTGAACGGTGACATGGCGCCGCTGGATCCTTGATCGGTTGGGGTTGAGCTCGAGCCGAGTTGCCGATTCGCATCGGATGCGAGAGGCATCGACAGCTCGGTCGAGCGGGGTCGGTCGCTGAGTGAAGGTCTCCTCAAGGGTCTCGTCGAGTCAATTAGGCAACTATCGAGCCTGCTCTATTGCCTCGTTGACCTCGAGCCAGGCCTCCTCGGTGGATTCCAGGTCGGTGCTGACCTGGCGTTGTTCTTCGAGCAGCGCGAGCAATCGGGCCTTGGCTTCCGCGGCATAAAGGTCCGGATCGGCGAGCGTCTGCTCGAGCGCCGCGCGGCGGGCTGCAAGCGCTTCCATGCGTTTCTCGAGCGTTTTCTCCTGCTTTCGCAGCGGCTGCAGCGTCTGACGTGATTGTGCCGCCTGACGACGCTGTTGTTTGCGCTCGTTGCCGTCGGCTGCGGCGCCCGACGGCACCCCGGTCGAGCGCGTCGCCTCGGAGCCGCGACTCGGATCGTTGTTGGCCAGCCAGGCGGGGTAATCGTCCAGATCTCCGTCGAACGCTCGCACTGCACCGGCGTCGACCAAAAGCAGCGTGTCGGCGGTCACACGCAGCAGGTGACGGTCATGGGAGACCAGCACCAAGGCCCCATCGAACCCTTGGAGCGCTTCGGTCAAGGCATGCCGCATCTCGAGATCCAAATGGTTCGTCGGCTCGTCGAGCAGCAGCAGATTGGGCCGCTGGCGGATCAGCAGCGCGAGCACGAGCCGCGCCTTCTCGCCGCCCGAGAGTGGGCCGACCGGGCCGAGTGCGCGATCGCCTTCGAATCCGAAGCCGCCCAGATAGCTGCGCAGGACCTGCTCGGTCGCGCCCGGATCCTGACGCCGCAGATGGCCGAGCGGGCTGTCGTCCAGATGCAGCTGGTGGATCTGATGCTGGGCGAAATAGCCGACCTTCAGGGCCTGAGCGCGTTCCAAACGCCCGCTCGACGGGGTCAGCTCCCCGGCCAGGATCTTGATGAAGGTGGATTTGCCGGCCCCGTTGCGCCCCAGCAGTCCGATGCGATCCCCGGGGTTGAGGCTAAGCCCAACCCCCTCGATCACGGGCCCGTCGCCGTAGCCTGCCGCGATCTCGTCCAGGCGCAGCAATGGCCGCGGCAGGTTCTCGGCCGGGGCGAACGCGAATCGAAAGGGCGAATCCACGTGGGCCGGTGCGATCAGCTCCATGCGCTCGAGCGCCTTCAGGCGGCTTTGTGCTTGCCGCGCCTTGGTGGCTTGGGCGCGGAAGCGCTCGACGAAGCTGCGCATGTGCGCGATCTCGCGCTGTTGACGCTCGCTCGCGGCTTGCTGCTGGGCGAGCCGCTCGGCCCGTTGGCGCTCGAAGGCCGAGTAGTTGCCCGCATAGAGTGTCAGGCGCTGACGATCGAGATGTAGGATGTGTCCGGTCACGGCATCGAGAAAATCGCGATCGTGCGAGATCAAAAGGAGTGTTCCGGGATAGGCCTTCAACCAGCCTTCGAGCCAGATCACGGCGTCGAGATCCAGGTGGTTGGTCGGCTCGTCGAGCAGCAGGAGGTCCGAGCGACACATGAGGGTGCGCGCCAAGGCGAGACGCATCCGCCAGCCGCCCGAGTAACTGTTGACCGGGCGGCGCTCGTCGCCGGGTGCGAAGCCGAGCCCGTGCAGGAGTCGCGCGGCACGGCTTTCGGCCCCGTAGGCGTCGATGGCCTCCAGCCGCCCCAGCAGCTCGCCCTGATGCAGCCCGTCGCCGGCCGCCTCGGCCCGTGCAAGCTCGGTCTGGATGCGGCGCAGCTCCGCGTCGCCGTCGAGCACGAAATCGATCGCCGCACCCTCGCTGTCGGGGGTGTGCTGGGCGACGTGGGCGACCTCCCAGCCGGTCGGGATCGTCGCTTGCCCGGCATCGGCGTGGAGATCCCCGAGCAACAGCGCGAAGAGGCTCGACTTGCCGCAGCCGTTGTAGCCGACCAGGCCGACCTTTTGACCCGGATAGACGGTGACGTCGGCACCCTCGATCAAGAGGTGCGGGCCGCGGCGCAGGCTGAGTGATTGGAGCTGAAGCATGGTGTCGGGTCTAAACCGCGCCTAGCGCGTTGTGCGATGTTTTTGGATGGGATCGACCCCGGCAGACTTGACGTCCGCTGGAGTCGGCGCGGTTTAAACGATTCAACAATATCTCATTTCAGGCCACTTCCCGGCGAAGGGCCGTGGATGCATCAAACAGTGCAGGTCTTACCGGACGCGGTTTCATCACGGCGTCGGGTTGCCGCGATCGAGTCGACGATAACCGATCGCCTCGCCGAGATGTCGCTGCTCGATCCGAGCGAGGCCGTCGAGATCGGCAATCGTTCTGGCCACCTTCAGGATCCGGTGGTAGGCCCGCGCCGATAGGGCCAGACGTGTGATCGCCTGTTGGATCATGCGTTGCCCGTCGGACTCCAGTGCGCAGTCGCGCTCGATCTCGGCGGGTCCAATGACGTGATTGGCCTTGCCCGCGCGCGCAATCTGGCGGGCGCGTGCGCGATCCACGCGCTGTCTCACCAGCGCTGTCGTCTCCCGCGTCTCCGACGCGGATTCGCCGAGCCGCGACAGGTCCAGCCGAGGGACCTCGACGTGCATGTCGATCCGGTCGAGCAGCGGTCCCGAGATGCGTCCGCGATAGCGTCCCACCTGGTCAAGGGTACAACGGCAGCGCCCGCTGTTGTCCCCGAGATAACCGCATGGACAGGGATTCATCGCCGCAACCAATTGGAATCGCGCCGGAAAACGCGCCTGCCGCGCGGCCCGCGAGATGTCGATATGACCGGACTCCAAGGGCTCGCGCAAGACCTCCAGGACCTTGCGGTCGAACTCGGGCAGCTCGTCGAGAAACAAGACCCCTTGATGCGCGAGCGAGATCTCGCCGGGTCGCGGGTTGCTGCCGCCGCCCACCAGCGCGACGCCGGACGCCGTATGGTGCGGCGAGCGAAACGGACGCTCGCGCCAGCGCGCAGGGTCGAACAGGTCGCGGTCGCTCACCGAGCGGATCGCAGCCGCCTCGAGCGCCTCGTCCTCGCTCAGCGGCGGCAAGAGCCCGGGAGCCGGTTCGCCAACATCGACTTTCCGGTTCCGGGCGGACCGATCAACAGCAGGCTGTGGCCGCCCGCGGCAGCGATCTCCAAGGCCCGCTTCGCATGCTCCTGACCCCTGACCTCCGCGAGGTCGGGATAGACGGGCTCGACGAAAACTCGCTCGCCCGCCACGAAGGTCGGCAGCACACGCGTCCCGTTCAGATGCTCGCACACCTCCATCAGGTGCCGCGCCGGTCGGATCTCGAGCCCCGAGACCAGCGACGCCTCCGCGGCGTTCTCCGCAGGCAGGATCAGCTCGCGGCCCGCCTCGCGTGCCGCCACCGCGACGGGCAGGACGCCGTTGACCGGGCGCAACCCGCCCGAGAGCGCCAGCTCGCCGATCCACTCATACCGCTCGAGCCGCTCGGTGACGATCTGACCGGACGCGCCGAGGATGCCGAGTGCGATCGGCAGATCGAAGCGCCCGCCCTCCTTGGGAAGGTCGGCCGGTGCAAGGTTGATGGTGACCCGGCCGAGCGGAAACTGGAACCGGCCATTCAGCAAGGCGCCGCGCACGCGGTCCTTGCTCTCTTTGACCGCCATCTCGGGCAGCCCGACCATCGACAGATAGGGTAGCCCTCCGGATAGATGGACCTCGACCGTGACGGCGGGGGCGTGGATGCCGACCCGGGCGCGGCTGTGCAGGATACAGAGGGCCACGACCGGCTCGGTATCGGGGCCTCAATCCGCCCCCGATCGCCCGGGTGCGAGCGCACGCTCCAGCTCGGCAATGCGCGCTTCAAGCACCGCCAGTTTCTCGCGGCTGCGCGCCAGGACGGCGGACTGGACGTCGAACTCTTCACGGGTGACCAAGTCGAGCTTGTCCAGGCCGGATTCGAGCGACGCTCGGAGATTGCGGCCGATGTCTTCCTGCAACATCTGAAGGCCCTTCGGCATCGCCGATGCGAGGCGCTGGGCGAGATCGTCGAGCTGCTTGGGATCCAACATGGGGGTTCCTCTGTGCTGCGGTCTGTGCTTGACCCGTGGGTCCAACGTGGATGCGAGTGCCGATTCCGCGGCGACGCCATCGTCGCGAGAGCCGTCGTGACGCGATGCAGCCGCCATTATAGGACGGCCCGGCGGGCAAGTGGGCCGGCTTTCGATCGGCGTCCGTATTGCCGCACCCTTCTGGTGCGGCCGTTCTTCCGGGTGCTCGCTTATGCTTCGCCTTGGTGCGGTGCGTTGTTGTGTCTTTGTCACATGATGCTGAAATACCTCTTTCCGGTAAGGGTGTCGAGGCATGGCACGCTATCTGCTTAATCGACATCACAACGTCATAACCGGCGAGGTCACTCGGGCACCAGCCGGTATTTTTAAACCTCGACACGCAAGCCCGCATCATCGAGAGGCACACAGCAATGACAACACGACGCATCGGAACCGCCCTGGCGCTTGGGGCATTGACCATGAGCGCCGGCTCCTTCCAGATCGCCGCGGCCGACGAGGCGAACAGTTTCAGCGCCAATATCGGCGTGGTCAGCAACTACTTTTTCCGCGGCTTAACGCAGACCGACGACGGTCCGGCCGTTCAAGGCGGGGTCGATTACGAGCACAGCAGTGGTTTCTATGCGGGTGCGTGGATCTCCAACGTTGATTTCGGCGACGCTGTCGAATACGAGCTCAACGTCGACGGAAAGACGGTCGATGTCGTAGACACGTTCAGCTCACCCGGTTACGAGCTCGACGGCTATCTCGGTTACGGCATGGCCATCAACGACGATCTCAGCTTCGACGTCAACGCCATCTACTACGCATATCCCGATGGCGAGGATCTTGACTTCGCGGAAATCGGCGGCAGCGCGACCTGGAAATGGCTCACGCTCGGTTTGGCCTATACGGTCTACGGTCAGGCGGACGATGCCCCCGGGGTTGCTTCCGGCGAAGCGCTCTTCGTCGAAGGGGACTGGTACTACTACGCAGGCCTTGAGTTCGCGCTGCCCTACGATTTCGGGCTCGGCGTGCGCGGCGGCTATTATGATTTCGATTACAACGACGGCGGCAACGACTATGGTCATTGGGGTCTGACCATCAGCCGCGAGGCCGGTGATTTCGGCACCTTCAGCTTGAACTACGACCAGGTCGGACGCGAAACCTACAACGACGATCCGCAGTTCTGGGTCGGCTGGTTGAAGGAATTCTAAGTCATCCCGCCCCGCACTCGCGATTCCAATCCCTCGGCCAAGGGTTCGCCCTTGGCCTCTACAGGAGATCAATTGCAATGAAACTGGTTGCAGCCATCATCAAGCCGTTCAAGCTGGACGACGTCCGCGAGGCACTCGGGGACATCGGCGTATCCGGTATTACCGTCATCGAGGTCAAGGGCTTCGGTCGTCAGAAAGGGCATACGGAGCTTTACCGCGGCGCCGAGTATGTCGTGGATTTCCTCCCCAAGATCAAGGTGGAGATCGCGGTGGACGACGCGATGGTCGAGAAGGTGATCGAGGCCATCAGCAGCGCGGCGCGGACCGGCAAGATCGGCGACGGGAAGATCTTCGTCTTCGACCTGCAACAGGTCATCCGCATTCGTACCGGCGAGACCGGATCGGACGCACTTTAGTCGTCGCCGAGAGGATCGCAACGATGTACACATTGGAACCGCGACGACTGGTCGTGCCGGCCTTGGCGGCGCTCTCGCTGCTGACGCCTGCACTGGCGTTGGCCGAGGAGGTGCCTGTTCTGAACAGCGGTGATACGGCTTGGATGCTGACCGCGACCGCGCTCGTCCTATTTATGACCATCCCGGGTTTGGCGCTTTTCTACGGCGGAATGGTCCGCGCGAAGCTAGTCGATCTGGTCATCGGGCTGCGTGTCACCGAGGAGCAGGAAACCGAAGGTCTCGATCTTTCTCAGCACGGCGAGCGCGGTTACATCCTTTAAGCCGCTCGCCGAGGCGGATGCGTCCGACTCGGCGCCTGCCTCGCCTCGAACCTCTTGGAGATTCTCACGTGGAAGCAATTACCGAGTTGAGCTACGCGCTCGATACCTTTTATTTTCTCATCTCCGGCGCACTGGTCATGTGGATGGCCGCCGGCTTCGCGATGCTCGAGGCCGGGATGGTCCGTGCCAAGAACACCGCCGAAATCTTGACCAAGAACATCGCTCTCTTCGCGATCGCCTCGATCATGTACATGCTGGTGGGATACGGGATCATGTATCCGGCCGACGGCAACGGATTCATCCCCGCCATCGATTGGGGTTTCATGTTCGGCGGCGACAACAGCGTCGACGAGGTCCTGGGCAGCGACGGAGAGACCTACTACTCCGCGATGGCCGACTTCTTTTTCCAAGTCGTCTTCGTGGCGACCGCCATGTCGATCGTTTCCGGTGCCGTGGCCGAGCGGATGAAGCTCTGGGCCTTCCTGCTTTTTGCGGTCGTGATGACCGGGTTCATCTACCCGATGCAAGGCTACTGGAAGTGGGGCGGCGGGTTCCTCGACGAGCTCGGATTCCTTGACTTCGCAGGCTCCGGCATCGTGCACTTGGCCGGTGCATCGGCGGCGCTCGCAGGCGTTCTTCTGCTGGGTGCGCGCAAGGGCAAGTACGGCAAAGACGGATCGATCAACGCCATCCCGGGCGCGAATATGCCGCTTGCTACGCTCGGTACCTTTATCCTCTGGCTTGGCTGGTTCGGCTTCAACGGCGGGTCGCAGCTGGTCATCTCCAACATCGAGGATGCCAATGCGGTGGCGGCGATCTTCGTCAACACCAACATGTCCGCAGCCGGCGGAACCATCTTCGGTCTGATCACGGCGCGGCTGTTGTTCGGCAAGGCGGATCTTACGATGGCCCTGAACGGTGCCCTTGCCGGGCTGGTCGCCATCACGGCCGAGCCGCTCACACCCTCGCCCTTGCTCGCGACCATGATCGGGGCCATCGGCGGCGTGATCGTCGTCTTCGCGATCGTGACCATGGACAAGCTGCGGGTCGATGATCCGGTCGGCGCCATCTCCGTGCATGGCGTAGTCGGAATGTGGGGTCTGATGGCGGTACCCATCACCAACAGCGACGCCAGCTTCGCTGCTCAGGCGATCGGTCTCGGCACCATCCTGGGTTGGGTCTTCGTGACCTCCTTCATCGTCTGGCTGATCCTCAAGCTCATCATGGGCATCCGAGTCAGCGAGGAAGAGGAGTACGAGGGTGTCGATATCGGGGAGTGCGGCCTGGAGGCCTATCCCGAGTTTGTCGGGGCTCGCGGAGGCTCTTGATCGTCCGCTTTACGCTGTTGTGAATTCTTCGGGGCCCGTCGGGCCCCATTTTTTTGCCCTCCGAATCGTAGGATGGGTAGAGCGCAGCGAAACCCATCAAGGTCGGCTGAAACGCCGTGAAACAAACAGGCGGTGTTCGGCGCCCCCGGGAGCGCTGGACCTTGCTTCACCTCGGTCCGCTATACGACGCGTCGGAAGGCCCGAGCAATCGGGCTCAGTCTGCGATCTCGGCGAGCGCGCGGCGGAAGAACTCGGGTTGCGCCAAGGCGGCACGATGGATCTCGGCGTTGTAGTAGAGGGTGTCGAAGCCTTTGCGCGCAGCGTCTTCGAGCCGAAAATCCCCGAGCGACAGGTCGGTGCCCGCCATCGTCGCGCTCCACCAGCCGGAGGGATAGATCGGTTGGGGGAAAAAGAGTGTGCGGGTGTCGCGGAAACCGGCGCTGCGCATCGCGGTGTGCATCTCGGTCAGGATGCGCATGTGATACAGGGGGGATTCGCTCTGCTGAACCAGAATGCCGCCCGTGCCCAAGGCGCGTCGGCAGTGGGCGTAGAAGTCGCTGGTGAAGAGACCGACCGCGGGACCGACGGGGTCGGTACTGTCGACGATGATGATGTCCAGACTGCCGGCATCCGCCTCCTGGATCCAGCGCACCCCGTCCTCGAACAACAGATGCGCGCGCGCATCGCCGTTGGAGGCGGTGAGCTCAGGAAAAAACATCTCGGACAGACGCGTCACACGCTCGTCGATGTCGATCTGAACCGCCTGCTCGACGCCGGGGTGCTTCAACACCTCGCGCAGGGTGCCGCAGTCGCCGCCCCCGATGATGCAGACCCGCTTGGGATTCGGATGGGTAAAGAGCGCCGGGTGCGACATCATCTCGTGATAGAGAAAGTTGTCGCGGGTCGAGAGCATGGTGCAGCCGTCGATGACCATGAGATTGCCGAAACCCTCGGTCTCGTAGATCTCGATGTGCTGATAGCGGCTCTGCTCCTCGTGGAGCTTCGAGGAGATCCGCAGCGAGAAGGCGGCGCCGTCCGCGGCGGCGACCTCGGAGAACCAGGTGTTGGGATCGAGCATGAGGGGCGTGTCCTGAGTGGTTTGGCGGGCATGACGATAGGGACGGTACACAAGATGCGCGGCCTATTTGGGGAATCGGTCGTCCAGGTTCGCCGGGCACAGGACGTCGCGCATGATGCCGATGAGGTCGAGCAACTGATCGTTGCGGATGCGGTAATAGATGCGATTGGCCTCTTTGCGGGCAACCACGATGTTCTTGTTGCGCAGCTGCTCCAGGTGCTGAGAGATGTTGCTTTGCGACGTCCCGGTCCGATCGACGATCTCGCCGACGGAGAGCTCCTTGTCGCCGAGCGAGCAGAGGATCTTCCATCGCAGAGGGTGGGCCATGGCCTTCAGGGCGTTGGCGGTCAGGGTCGTGTCTTCATCGTCTTCGGGGGTCTCGGGGACCATCGGTTCACTCATTCTTGCTCCTCCCTTGGGGCTCCAATCTTCTCGTGTTGTTGCTTATCCCCCTGTCGGCAGGGCTCTTGCGCTCCCGTTCTCCCCGACCCGCACGTAGCCGGTCATATCCTTGGCAATACAGATGATATCGCTGATCCGCCCTTCGGTATCCTTCACCGCGGTGCGCGAGAAGAGGATCGGGACGCGCCGGCCGTCGCGAGCGATAAAGCGCGCCTCGATCCGGCTCAAGGCTCCGGTACGGATCAGTGCTTCCAGCCAGGTTCCCATGAAGGCGCCTGCTTCGGCGTCGCCTTCCTCTTCGAAGACGTCTCCGATGGGCATGCCGCGCAGATCCTCCCCGCGGTAGCCGAGCATCTTCCACGCCGCCGGGTTGGTGTGTGTGATGGTACCGCTCGGATCCAAGACCAAGAGCGCTTCACCCATATGCGTGATGATGTTCTCGAGGTATTGCCGTGCTTCGGCCAGCTCCCTTGTGCGTTCCTCGACCGTCTGCTCCAGGGTGCGGTTGAGCTCGCGCTCCTTTTCGATCAGCCTGAAGTAGGTGCTGATCTTGTTGATCAGAAGGTTGTCGTCGATCGGTTTAAGCAGATAGTCGACGGCACCGACGGCGAATCCGCGCTGCTGAAACTCTTCCGATTTGAAGGCCGCGGTCAGGAAGATAATCGGGATATCGCGCGTGCGCTTGCGCAATTTGAGCATGGACGCGGTCTCGAAGCCGTCCATCTCGGGCATCTGGACATCGAGGATGATGAGGTCGATGTCCGGATACCGGTGGGTCAGGTCGATGGCGTCCTGCCCCGAGGTGGCCTCGAGAACCTCGACATCCATCTCGCTCTCGATCAGGGTTCGGAGCGTGAAGAGGTTGTGAGCGTGGTCGTCGACGATCAGCAGCTTGAAGCCGGCGTAGCGGGTCATGTCGTCTGCCCTTGTGCGCCCGGAACCGACGCGAGCTGGACTCGGCGGCTCAAACGATCGGTTCGCGGATCGCTGCGGATGGCTCCGGGACCTGTCTGTCCGGCAGCACCTCGGCGAGCAGCGCCGTGAGTTGATCGGGATCGATGGGTTTGGATAGAAATTCGACGGCACCCGCACCCAAGCAGTCGTCAACCCGAGTCTTGGCCGATCGATCGCCGAGCACGGCAACGGCCGGGTGAGGCCCCGCACTGCGGCTCAACAGTGTCCGAATCGTAGCACAGGTCATGTCGTCGGACACCCCGGCGGCCAGCAGCACCAGCTCGCAGCCTTCACCCTCGTCCTGTAGGGTCTCGAGTGCCTCGTCGAGATCGGCCGCAGTTTGCACGCGCAGGTCGCGCCGCGACAGCTCCGAGGCGAGCTGAACGAGGGTTTTGACGTCGCGCTCGACGATCAGCACCCAGCCGCCGCTCGCACCTGTACCGGTACCCCGGCTCGAGGTCGAGCGGAGCGCACCGGGAGAGTCCTCGGGCGGAAGCGGCGTGACGTGTGCGCTTGCCGGTGCGGCCGCCGAGACGCCTTCCGGCTCGACGGCGGCGACGGCGGCGACGGGCATGAGGAGGGTGAAGCAGGCGCCGGCGCCGGGCGAGCTTTCGACCTGGATCCGTCCACCGAGCAAGAGCGCGAGCTCGCGGCTGATCGAGAGTCCCAAGCCGGTGCCGCCGTAGCGGCGGCGCGTCGACCCGTCGGCCTGCTGGAAGGCCTCGAAGATGATCTCCTGTTTGTCGTGCGGGATCCCGATTCCGGTGTCGGCGACGCTGAGCGCGACCGCTTTCTGGGGATCCTCTCCCGCATCGACCGCCAGGGTGATGCGCCCCTGCTCGGTGAACTTCACGGCGTTCGAGAGAAAATTCTTGAGGATCTGTCGCAGCTTGTCGCGATCCGTGTGGACCCGCGTCGCGGCGCGCGGGTCGATCTCGAGGTCGAGCACGACCGGTTTCTCCGCCACCATCGGCTCGACCAACTCGATCAGCTCTTCGAGCATCGGACGCAGCTCGACCCAGTCGGAGGTCACGGCGACGTGTCCGGCCTCGATCCGCGAGATGTCCAGGATGTTGTCGATCATGGTCCGCAGATCGCGCCCGGCCTCGTGGATCACCTGGGCTTGGCGTCGCTGCCCCGGATTGAGTCCGCTGGTCTCGGCGGCCAACATCTTGGAGAGCAGGAGGATCGAGTTCAGCGGCGTGCGCAGCTCGTGGCTGACGTTGGCCAGGAACTCGGACTTGTACCGGTTGGATCGCTCCAGCTCGCGGGTATGGGCTTGCGCCGCCTGCAGGTGCTCGGCGTGGGTCTGCGCGAGCACGGTGAGCTGCTCGCCGAGCTCGCGGATCTCCCGCGGACCGCGCCAACTGAAGCGCAGCGGCCGACCGTCGCGCAGCACCTGTCCGATTCCGCCCCGGAGCTCCTCGCCGAAATACTCGGCACGGGCCGCGATCCATCGCGCCAGCACCATCACCACCAAGACCAGAAGGAAGATGATCGAGAGGACACGCACGATCAAGGCGTCGCGAAACTCCTCGATCGGCGAGGGGTCCACAGCGCGGCCTACCCAGAGCGGCACCCCGTCCTCGGTCAGGAACATCGGCACCCAGAGCAGCTGCCGGCCTTGTCGGCCCTTCCAGACGGCAAGGGTGCCGCCGGCAAAGATCTCGGCCAAGCCGGGGAAGGCGTCGAAGGCCTCGGGCTGGCCACTTGCCGGCTGACCGGGACGCAGATAGCTGCCGTCGTGATTCACCCACAGCGTGTCCCGGTAGAACTGGGCGAGTCCGCCGACATCGATGGTCATCACGACCACCCCGCGCGGGTCTTCCGGCTTCTCCCCGCCGATTCGGCTGACCAGGCTCAGCGTCATGAGCTGGCGCGGGTCGTCGACACCCGCCAAGGGGTCGATACGGATTCGACTCACCATCACTGCGCCGGACTGCAGATCGAGTCCGGCAGTCAGGAATTCGCGATTCGGGACCTGCGGGGGCGAGGCGGTCGGTCGCCATTCCTGTGTGCGGGCATCGCGAGCCAGCCAGAAACGCTCCTGAGCGTCGTCGCCGACGAAGAGGATCTGGATGATGTCGCGTTGATCGGCGAGGATCTGATTGATCCAGGCGGTGTAGCGTGCGCGTGCGACGTCGATCTGATCCGCATTGCCCTGCTCGCCGAGAATCAGGCCGGGCTCGGGGAGCTTCGAGAGCAGCCGGATCATCTCGTGTCGACTGGCCAGATGTTGGTCGAGATCACGAAAGTCCGCGCGCAGATTCTGCAGATAGGCGCGCTGGTAGAACATCGCGGTGCGATCCAGCACCAGCGGGAGGTTGATCAGCACGGCCAACACCAGCGGGGTCAGGCCGAAGATCAAGAGGAAGATCAGGATGTAGGCGCGCAGCTTCACGCTCCGCGCAGTCTCCGAGCGCGGCTCGGGGTCGAGCGCGGGGGAGGACGAAGGAGCGCCCGGGCCGGACACCGATCCCGGCTCGACCGAGGAGATCGGGCTTCTCTCCTCGGTCGGCGGCGAGAGCATCTCGATGGCCGTTCCCGGTCGCGGATCAGAGCGCCTGGACCAGTTCCAGGATCTGGGCGGCATGGCCCTTGGGCTTGACGTCGTAGAGTGCATGTCGGATGACGCCGCCCTTGTCGACGACGAAGGTCGAGCGAACGATCCCCATGCGTTTCTCGCCGTGCGCCTCCTTCTCGCGCCACACGCCGTAAGCCTCGCACGCCTCGCCCTCGGTATCGGCGAGCAGTTGGACGGTCAAACCGTATTTGTCGCGGAAGGCGCCGTGACTGGTGCAGGTGTCGCGGCTGATGCCCACGACATCGGTCTCGGCGGCGTCGAAGTCGGCTTGCAGGTCGGTGAAGTCAAGCGCCTCCATCGTGCAGCCCGGTGTGTCGTCCTTCGGATAAAAGTAGATCACCAGGTTGCGTTGCCCGAGGAGCCGATCGAGGCTCACCCGCCCCATGTCCGCGTTGGGGAGTGTGAAGACGGGCGCGTGATCGCCAGGTTGCAGCATCGCGAAGGGCTCCGGGTGGTCGAGCGGATTGATGGATGTCAGGGCGGAATTTAGGCACCCTCGCACGGCACGTCAACCGCCTTACCGTTGCGCGGCGCAAGGGCGGGCTCGAGCTCGAGCGGCGGCAAGCGAACGCTCGCGACGGTCCCGCCTCCGCGACGGGTGCCCAGATGAAGCTCCATCTGGTTCGACAAGGCGAGCTGATAGGCCACGGCAAGACCCAATCCCGTGCCGCCGGTCAGGCGGTTGCGCGAGGTCTCCAGGCGGTAGTAAGGACGGAAGACGGCCTCGCGCTCCGCTTCCGGGATCCCCGGCCCGCGATCGAGCACGAAGATCACGGGCGTCGTTGTCTTGCAGTCGAGATGGATCTCGACCAGGTCTTGACTGTAACGCAGGGCGTTTTCGAGCAGATTGCTCAGGATGCGGCGCAACGCCAAGACGTCGGCGCGATAGCGGCACGAGCGACTGCGTTGCCAGATCACCCGCGGTCGACCGGCGACCAGGTCGTCGATCAAGGCGGCGAGATCGACGTCCTCGCGCTTGCCTGTTTCGAGGCTCTTGCCGAAATCGATCGCCTGGGTGATGAGTGCGTTCATCTCCTCGATGTCGCGTTCCATCCGGGCGACGAGCGCCGGTGCGGTGCCGCGCGGCAGCATCTCCACGGCGAGACGCAAGCGTGTCAGCGGCGTGCGCAGATCGTGCGAGATCCCGGCCAGCAGCAGGGTGCGATTGGCGATCAGCTCGCGGATACGTCGACTGGTGGTATTGAACTGACGCGCGAGGTTTGCGAGCTCTTTGGGGCCGCTTTCCGACAAGACGGCCGGCGAGTAGCCGAGCGCGACCTGCTCGGCGGCCTTGGAGAGGCGGTTGAGCGGCTGGGTGACGCGGCCCGCCAGGATCAGCGCACTACCGACGATCAAGAGCACCGCGACACCGATGATGACGGACAGGCCCTCGATCGGGCGCGTCTCGACCCGGCTGCGGGGGAACCCTGCCCAGACCGTTTCTCCGCTCGCATCCAGTGCGACCCAGAACCACCGCTCGTTGTTGGCGACACTGGTCACGATTTCCACCTCGCCGCCGAGTCGGTCTTCCAGGGCGCGTTTGAGCTGGCCGATATACGGGAAGAAGAACTGGTTCACATCCGTGAGCGGACGCTCCTCGGCGAGTCGGATCTGGTACTCCCGCGCCAGCCTGGAGCGATAGTCGTCACGCGTCTCCGCCGGGAGCTGACGCAGGGTCCGCGCCGACAACACCATGATGCTCGCCAGATCCGAGGCGGAGCGTTGCGCGACCGGCGTCAGCGCATAGGAGACGATGACCCAAAAGGTGACGAGGCCGAACAGCCCGAAGGTGAAGACCAAGGTGAGCAGCGCGCGCCCGAACAGGCTTGCCGGGATCAGCTTGGCAAAAAGCGTCATGCGTCGCCCGCCGGCGTGAACATGTAACCCTTGCCCCAGATGGTGCGGATGTAGCGCGGGCGCTTCGTATCCGGCTCGATCTTCGCGCGCAGGCGCGCGATCTGCACGTCGATGCTGCGATCGAAGGGCGAGCGCTCGTAGCCTTTGAGCAGGTCGAGCAGCAGATCGCGATCCAAGACGCGGTCGGGATGTTCGGCAAGGATGCGCAGCAGCTCGAGCTCACCGGAGGTGAGCACGACGGGTTGATCGCCGCGGCGCAGCTCGCGTTGGCCGAGGTCGAGCCGATAGGATCCGAAGCGGATCACCCCCTCGTCCTCGCGGGGCTCGGCTGGCGCGCTCGGGGCGCGGCGGCGCAACACCGCACGGATTCGCGCAAGCAGCTCCCGCGGATTGAAGGGCTTTGGCATATAGTCGTCGGCGCCGACCTCCAGGCCGACAATCCGATCGATGTCGTCGCCGCGGGCCGACAGCATGATGATCGGGGTATCTGCGCGCGCGCGCAGTCGGCGTGCCAGCGTCAGTCCGTCCTCGCCGGGGAGCATCAGGTCGAGGATCACCAAGTCCGTCTCATGCTCCGCCAGCCAGGCATCCATCGCCACGCCGTCCTCGGCCCCGGCCACGCTGAAGCCCTCCCCGGCGAGATAGTCTCCGAGCAGGGCGCGCAGGGCCGAATCGTCGTCGACAACCAGGATCTGGATCGGTGTATCGGGCATCTCGGCAGGGTCTCGTTCGGCCGGGGTCAAAGGACCGTAACAACTTGTTACAATATTAGAGATAAGTGAAATACTCTTTTGATGTCTCGCGTGCAAGATGTAGCCCAACGCGGAGGTCCGCGGTCGAGTCTTTGCTTGAGCCTCGGCCCTGCGCTTCCTGGAGCAGTCATCCAACGGATAGAGGGGGAGCACGCATGAGCTTCGATGCACTGACGATTACGGGTCTGATCGCGGCGGTTCTCTGCGCCGGCTTTCTGGTCGCGCTCATCAACCGCGACGATGCCGGTGCAGCTCGTCCTTCACGTATATGCGGTGCCGACGAGGCCGATGGATCAGACCGTCGGCCCTGAGTCGGAACCGCAAACGAGCAGCAAGCTAGTAGTTCGGCCGCCACGACAGTGACACACCCTGCCGTCGCGGTCTTTTTTTGTGCGCGATCCGACCACCGCCCCCCGCGCTGACCGATTCCCCCCGCCTCAAGCATAGGCAAGGTCGCGTCTGAGCGCGAGGATGTCGGTCCAGCGTGCTCGACGATTTGCCGGCAGTGCCCCCGCCCTGTCGGAGTGCGCCGATTGGCCTGGTTTGACAGGCATCGCCGGTCTTCCTAGGATCGCGCGACATCTTCCTCCTCAATGTGCCTCGAATCCCATGCCCAGACTCTCGCCGCTGCAGTGGCTGCTCTTCGCCGTGTTTTTGTTCTTTTACGGTTTTACGGTCTTTGCCGTCACGCGCGATTACTACATCCGTCACGCCGCGCGCCCTGCCGTCGCCGCCGCGCCGGCCGTTCCCCACGGGATGCCGCCTCAGACCGCTCCCCGTCCGGCGCCGACCGCGATCCCGCAGACCATCACCGAGACCAACCCCGATCTCTTGGCGCAACAGGCCGACGCGCTCTTCGTGGAGCGCCGCTACACCGAGGCCGTACCCGTCTATCGTCGTCTCCTCGCGCTCAGGCCGGACGATGTCGAGGCTCACAACGATCTCGGATTGGCGCTGCATTACTTGGGCGACTCCGATGGCGCACGCACTCAACTGCGTGCCGGTGCAGCCAAGGATGCGGCGCATCAGCGGATCTGGCTGACCCTCGGCTTCGTGAGCCTGCAGGCCGGCGATGCCGCCGAGGCGCGCACGGCCCTCGAGCGCGCCCGCGACCTCGGTGCCGACACGGGTGTCGGTCAGGAAGCGACCCGGTTGCTGGATCTCATCGAGGAACAGTAATCCGGATCGACGGCCGTCGTCGTCGCGGCGGCCATCATCAATCGTCGACCCCGGCCCCGCCGCGCGATTTTACCCAATACGCGCCAGTTTTCGGCGTTCCGGTCGCCAAGTCACTGTTCAAAAGTTCGTTTCTAACCACTAACCACTGTAGCCCGCTCGGCGAGCGCCACCGTGTAATGCGCCCCCTGCTTGAGCTTGTCGTAATTGCCGAAGACCTCGGTCAGGTTGCGTTTCATATACTGGCGCAGCCCGTTGATGGTCACCAGATAGAGACGACCGCCCGGGCGCAGGCGGGCGTGCGCGTCGTGGAGCAAGAGCGCAAGCAGCTCCTTGCCCACCTTCGCCGGGATATTGCTTGCGATCAGGTCGAACCGCCGGTCGGGGTCCACCTGATCGAACCCGTTGCTGAGCTGTGCGCGTGCATTCCCTAGCCGGTTGAGCGTAATGTTGCGCGCGGCATAATCCACCGCGACGAAATCTTTATCGACCATCAGGGTTTGGCCCTGCGGGGCAAGCGCTGCCATCGCCAAGCCGATCGCACCATATCCGCAGCCGAGATCGAAGCAGTCATCGGCGGGTCGGACCTGCAGATACGCCAGCAGCAGTCGGGTGCCTTCATCGATCTCGCGCGGCGAGAACAGACCCCAGGTGCTGTGCAGCGTCAGGTCGCGTCCGCCGAGCTCGGCGTTGAAGACGATGTCTCGGCGAAGGGCAGCGAGTTGTTCGGGTGTGAGCACGTGAGTTGGCCTGCCGGGATGTGACGAGTGTGGGAGATCGGCGATACTGCGCCGGGGACGACATGGGCTGGACGGGGCAGAGAGAGCGGCTTTCAAGGCATCGGCGGTCGACATTAAACCTAACCCGGCAGACTCGGAAGCCAGAAACGTGGTCGAAGGCTTTGCTCGTTGTCGTTGTCGTTGTCGTTGTCGTTGTCGCAATCTTAATCGGATTCACGACGACAACGACAACGAAAAATTCTGCGACGGTTTGTTTCCGACCTGCGGCGCAAGGGACTAACGTATCGACCCAATCGCTTTTCAGTTCCTTAAACCGCGTCAGCTCCAAGTCATCCGGGGTACCGGGCGTCGCATCTCACGCCAATGTCCCGCTCGGACCTCGGACGCGGTTTAGGCTATCCTGCAGCCCGATCGACTACACTGCAAGCATCGCATCGCCGATCCGGAGGTCCGCAAACCGCATGTCCGATCCGGGTGGAAGTCTCGACATCCAATTGACGCCGTCCTCGAGTGGTCTCGTCTGCACGATCGGCTCGACACGCCCGGTCGCTGCCGCCTCGGCCTTCGTCGGGCGCTCGCCCGAGGAGACTGCGGCGCGCCTGCCGCTGCTCTTCTCGATCTGCTCCCGCGCTCAAGCCGGCGCCTGTGCGTCGGCATTCGAGCAGGCAACCGGATGCGTTGCGAGCCCGATCATCCGCGGACGGCGCGAGGCGGCGATCGCCGCGGAGACGATCCGCGAGCACCTTTGGCGAATCCTTCTGGACTGGCCCGCGATCTTGGGCGAGCCACCGAGGCGCGACGACATGGCGGCAGTCCTTGCCCTGTCGAACCGCATCCTGGCGCGGATCGACCCTGCCGGCGATCTGTTCGGCGTCGGCGCGAGTGGGGCGTCGAGTCAAGCCCCCGGTCTCGATGTCCTGCTCACCGATCTGACCGACCTGCTGACGCACAAGGTGCTCGGGGTCTCACCCGAGCATTGGTTGAGCTTGATCGGCGACCCCTCCGGCTTCGCGCGCTGGTGTCGCGCGACGGAGACGGTGGCGGCTCGCCTGTTGCGCTCCCTGCTGGACTCGGGAGAGGCATCGCTCGGGCAGACCCCGATTACTGCGCTGCCGAGACTCTCCGACGAGGATCTGATCGCGCGGATGAGCGCACCGGATTGGGCGGATTTCGTCGCCCGTCCGATCTGGCAGGGCCAACCCCACGAGACCAGTCCCTTCACGCGTGTTCACCCTTTGCCGTTGATCGAGGTCTATGGGGCGGGTCTCTTGGTCCGCCTCGCCGCTCAGTTGACGGAGGTCGCAACCGGCTTGCGCCTCCTCGGCGGCAACGTCTCGGGTCGTGCCGTCCCGGCAGCGCCGAGCGCGGAAGTGAACGGGGTCGGACTCGGGCGCGTCTTCGCGGCACGCGGCCTTCTGGCTCATCTCGTCCACGTCGAGGACGGCCGCGTCCGCGAGTATCGAATCCTTGCGCCGACCGAGTGGAATTTTCACCCGCGCGGCGTCGTGGCCCGAGCGCTGGAGAGTCTGCCGCCCGGCCCCGCGGAGCAGTTGCGTCGACAGGCCGAGCTTCTGATTACGGCGATCGATCCTTGCGTGGCCTTCAATCTCACCTGTTAAAACGCGCCCCGAGCGACATGCGAGGTCGTCGTTCAGGCGCGGGATGGACGCGGGTTCGATGACCCTGTGGATGGCGCGTTTTAAGATTTTTACTTTATTGCTATAAAACGCGTCTGGCCAAGGTTCCGGTTGGCGACGCCGTTTGCCCCGATCTACCCGCCTAATCGATCGCCCCGGACGCGTTTTATCCTACGAGGTCTTTTGTCCATGTGTCTTGCCATTCCCGCACGCATCACCTCTATCGATGTCGTCGCCGATACCGCGAAGGTTGCGCTCGGGCCCGTCTGCAAGGAGATCTCGTTGGCCCTGATCGAGGACGCGGCCGTCGGCGATTATGTCCTGGTCCATGTGGGCTACGCCTTGAACAAGATCAGCGAAGAGGAGGCACAGCGAACGCTCGAGCTGATCGCGGAGATGGGGCTGCTCGAGGAGGAGCTGGAGCTTGAGCCCGAGCCGACATCGATCGTTGCGGGGACCGGGGGCCAACGGTGAAATACATCGATGAGTTCCGCGACAAGGGGCTCGCCCGTCGGCTCGCCGAGACGATCGCCGCCGAGGCGCATCCCGGGCGCGACTATCGCCTGATGGAGTTCTGCGGCGGACATACCCACGCCATCTTCCGCTACGGCGTGCAGCATCTGATGCCGCCGAACCTGCGTTTCATCCACGGCCCGGGCTGTCCTGTCTGTGTGTTGCCGATGGCGCGGATCGACCACGCCATCGCGCTCGCCACGCAGCACGCTGTCACGCTCTGCACCTATGGCGACCTGATGCGCGTGCCGGCCAGCGAGCGCAAGAGTCTGCTCAAGGCCAAGGCCGAGGGCGCCGATATCCGCATGATCTACTCGACCCAAGACGTGCTGCGGATCGCGCGCGACAACCCCGATCGGCAGGTCGTCTTCTTCGCCATCGGCTTCGAGACGACCACGCCGCCGACCGCCGTCGCCGTGAAGACAGCGCGCGCCGAGGGGCTGACCAACTTCTCGGTCTTCTGCAACCATGTGCTGACCCCGTCGGCGCTGCAGACGATCCTGAGCACCGCCGGACCCGACGGGGTCCAGCTCGACGGTATCCTCGGCCCCTCCCATGTGAGCACGCTCATCGGCAGTCGTCCCTATCGCTTCGTGGCCGAGCAGTTCGGGGTGCCCGTCGTGATCGCGGGTTTCGAGCCCCTCGATGTCATGCAGTCCGCCTTGATGCTGGTCAGACAGCTGAACGAGGGCCGCTGCGAGATCGAAAACCAGTACACCCGTGCGGTGAGCGAGGAGGGCAACCCCAAGGCGCAGGCCCTGATCGAGGAGGTCTTTCGAATCCGCCCCGAGTTCGAATGGCGCGGTCTCGGCTTCCTGCCCAACAGCGCCTTGGCCCTGGCCGACGCCTACGCGGACTTGGATGCCGAGCAGCGCTTTCCGGTCGAGATCGCCCCGGCCAAAGAGATCAAGGGCTGCGAGTGCCCGGCCATCCTGCGTGGCGTGAAGACACCGACCGAGTGCAAGCTTTTCGGCAACCCCTGCACGCCCGACAACCCAATGGGCTCCTGCATGGTGTCCTCCGAGGGCGCCTGTGCGGCCTATTGGAGCTACGGGCGGTTCAGAGAGCCGGTACATGGCTCCCGGATTCCAGCGGTTAGCGGTTAAACCGCGCCCAGTGCGGTATGCGATGTTTTTGGATGGGATCGGCCCCGGCGGATTTCAGAGCCGCTGGAGCCGGCGCGGTTTAAAGTATTAAAAAAATATAAAATTTTAAACCGCGTCCCCCGCTAAGGGTCGTGGATTCACCAAACTTCGAGCTCACTCGAAAGTTAGCATCTCGCTCTGGACGCGGTTTAAATGCAAAATGAAAATGACGCATGTCGCTCTGGACGCGGTTTAGTTATTCGTTATCAGTTATTTATTATTAGTTATTGGTTATCAGCGACTAGCCTTGATGCTCGACCGCGTGTCGGCGAGCAGTCACTGACGGAATCGTCTCAAAGCAGAAGGCCGAAAGGTTGGAGGCAGCGGCTGACAGCTGACTGCTAATAGCTGGCGGCAGCAGGCTGGAGGCCGGAGGCTTTCCATCGCTGACCCAGTCGTCTCACAACGAGGTCTCAGAATGACATCCGATCGGCGCTTTCCCGTGCGGCTCGATCTCAAGAACGGCGCCGTGGACATGAGTCACGGCTCCGGCGGGCGCGCCATGGCGCAGCTTATCGGCGAGCTGTTTCAGCGGTATCTCGACCATGAGCTTTTGACCCTCGGCAACGACCAGGCGCTCTTCACCCCGCCGCCCGGTCGTCTGGTGATGAGCACCGACGGTCACGTGATCTCGCCGCTCTTCTTCCCGGGCGGGGACATCGGCTCGCTCGCCGTTCACGGCACCATCAACGATGTCGCCATGTCCGGCGCTCGGCCGCTTTATCTAGCCGCTGGTTTCATCCTGGAGGAAGGCTTTCCGCTCGCCGATCTGGCCCGCATCGTCGAGAGCATGGCGCAAGCCGCCAACAACGCGGGCGTGCCGGTGGTGACGGGCGACACCAAGGTGGTGGAGCGCGGCAAGGGCGACGGGGTCTTCATCACCACGACCGGGATCGGCGTGGTTCCGGAGGGCATCCTGATCTCGGGCGATCGTGCCGTGCCGGGCGATGTGATCCTGGTCAGCGGGAGCATGGGCGACCACGGTGTAGCTATTCTCTCAAAGCGTGAGAACCTCGGCTTCGAGACCGAGATCCGCTCCGACAGCGCTGCGCTGCACGCGCTGGTCGCCGCCATGGTCGCCGCCGTCCCGGACATCCACTGTTTGCGCGACCCGACCCGCGGCGGTCTGGCGACGACGCTCAACGAGCTGGCCCACCAGTCAGGCGTCGGCATGCAGATCCGCGAGGACGCCATCCCGGTTCGCCCCGAGGTGGCCGCCGCCTGCGAGCTGCTCGGGCTCGACCCGCTCTATGTCGCCAACGAGGGTAAGCTGATCGCCATCTGCCCGCCCGACAAGGCCGAGCGTCTGCTCGATGCCATGCGTGCCCATCCGCTCGGGACGGAATCGGCCATCATCGGCGAAGTCGTCGAGGACCCGCATCGCTTCGTGCAGATGGAGACCGGCTTCGGCGGAAGCCGGATCGTCGACTGGCTTGCGGGGGAGCAGTTGCCGCGGATCTGCTGATCCGCGGTCTGCCCATGTGAGATTCCCGAGCTCAAGCCTGCCACCGATCCGGCGCTGTCCCGGATCGTCCGGCCGCATCATGGCGAATGCGTGCAGATGCTCGAGCACCGGATCTTTCCAGCCGCGGCGATCCTCGCCGATTTGATTTTTCCTCGTTGATGTGGTGTCTTCGCAACGAGGCTCGAGCCTGGTCCCCGACCGTCCAAGTGTCCCCGCGTCGCTGCTCAAGCATAGACGGCGCCGAGCGGCCCGATTGGACGCTGCGGTTTGTGACACAGGTCTCGTTTTGCCTTCCGAGCGCGCCGCAGATCGGCGCAGGGGTGCCGCACGCGAATAAGAGCCCGCCGAGGGCCCGGGAGGCGAGGGTGATGATCGACATGAGTTGGGTCGAGGCCCATCAGGGCCTGCTTCTGTTCTTGGCAGGACTTTCGGTCCTGATGTTCGTGGGATCCCTGATCGCCTTGCCGTTTCTCCTGGCGCGGATCCCGGAGGATTATTTCGTAGACCCGCACCGGCACTCTGCGCGGCTCAAGAGCCTCCATCCGGTCGTCTACCTCAGCCTGCGCTTGCTCAGGAACCTGGTCGGCTCGGTCTTGGTCCTGGCGGGCATCCTGATGCTGGTGCTCCCCGGTCAGGGGATCCTCACCATCATCATGGGCTTGGTGCTGAGCGATTTTCCCGGGAAGTACGCGCTCGAGCGCCGGCTCGCAAGCGACCGGCGCATCCTCTGCGGAATCAATTGGATTCGCCGACGCAGCGGCCATGCCCCACTGCTGCCGCCGCAAATTCCAAACCCATCGAATTGATTCGATTCGTTACTCTTCTAAACCGCGTCAATGCAAAGGGTCATTGTCGCGGGAACGACGTTTCTCCCAGCGGGGCGACCCTGTTGCGCAAGCGACGTGGTTCAGGCGGAGAACTTGTACATCACGTCGGTCACCCGACCGCGCCAATAGGGCGTGCGCCCCTCCGGCAGGATCCAGGCAACCTCGGCCCGCACCGGGATCCGCATCTCGCTGCGTTCCTTGTAATCCGAGAAGCTGCCCTCCCAGGGCGTTTGGACCATCTTCCCGTCCAGCGCACGGTAACGTCCGCTCGCGCGTACGCCGCCGATCAAGCCGGCCTCGTCGAAAGCGAAGACGAGCGACACGCTCGGATCGCCGTCGGCGAGGGTGGCACGGGCGGAGCGATCGTCGATCGGCTCCCACACGACACCTTGGCTGGGCAGGAGCTTGGTCGGGTAAAGAGGTGCCTCTGCGAGGAAACGCATCAGCTCGGCATGCGTCAGCTCCGGGCTGCTCGGGACCTTCACGACCGGGAAGAGGCCGAAGAGCGCGGCCTTCAAGATGCCCGTGCCGGCGATATAGGCATCGAGCACGAAGATCTTCGTTGCCGGAGCGATGCACACCCTGGCGTCCCAGTGGAATCCCGGACGCTGCATGACCACCGATTGGGTCGCCGTCGCGCGGGACCATTTACCCTGACCCCGACCGAGGTCGATCTCGCCTTCGAGCCCCAGCTCGGCGGCCGAGATGATGGGTTGGCCGTCCTTCAAGCTCGCAAGGAAGTAGCGCTGCACGGGCGCGGGCAGCCCGTCCAGCTCGTTCGAGTCATAGGTGTTGGGGATAATCCTGCCGCGTCCGGCCTCGAGGCGCGCTTGCAGTCGAGTCGTGCCGGCCTGCCACCGAGAGATCCCGAGGAGCAGAACGGCCGTGGGCATGATGATCAGGGCGAGCAACAGCAGGAAAACCAGGTTCAGCCACATGTTCGATTCTGCTCCGGGGGCTTGCAACGGTGCGACCCGCTCGGGTCGGGAACAGGGCGATTCCCAGGCATAATTCAAGGTGATCATCGATCCGTCCATCTTCACGATAGCTTGCCGTCGATCAGTTGACGCCGGCACCCTGGTTCCAGCGCGCGATGCCTCTCACGGAGAGTACGGAGAATTCAATCTTTCCTTCGTGCCCTCCGTGTCTCCGTGAGAGATCTTAGGCGATTTCCGAGAATAGGCATCCCGACTGCACATGCCTGAAAGGCATCTAGTCTCCCTTGCGCCGTAAGTCTTGAGCAAACCGTCGCGGAATTTGTCGTTGTCGTTGTCGTGGTCGTTGTCGTGGTCGTCCGGAATCCGATTACGACAACGACAACGACAACGGCAACGAGTAGAGTCTTCGAGCACTTTTCCTGGTTCCGGCTCTGCCGTTAAACCGCGCCCAGTGCGGTATGCGATGTTTTTGGATGAGATCGGCCCCGGCGGATTTCAGAGCCGCTGGAGCCGGCGCGGTTTAAAGTATTAAAAAATATAAAATTTTAAACCGCGTCCCCCGCTAAGGGTCGTGGATTCACCAAACTTCGAACTCACTCGAAAGTTAGCATCTCGCTCTGGACGCGGTTTAGATCCTTTTCCGGATATCACCTTAGAAACCGAACGGTGTAACGGTGCGATAGGAGCGGTTTGGCAATGCCGCACGCACAGGGTATCGTTCCCTCGTCATGGACACACTCGCCCGCGTCACCGATCTCAGCCGCCGCTTCGGAGCCCGTCGAGCCTTGTGCGGTCTCGATCTCGAGCTGCGTCAGGGCGAGGTGCTGGGCCTGCTCGGGCCGAACGGGGCCGGCAAGACGACCTGTCTGCGCCTGCTGAGCGGGACCCTTGCACCCAGTAGTGGTCGGGTCGAGATCCTGGACATCGATCTTGCGCGGTACCCGGTCGCGGCCAAGCGGCATCTGGGTTATCTGCCCGAGCGCCCGCCGCTCTATCCCGAGCTGCGCGTCGACGAGTATCTTCGCCACTGCGCCCGGTTGCATCGCGTCCCACGCACCGATGTGGCCGATGCCGTGGATCGGGCGAAGCAGCGCTGCGGGCTCGACGCGGTCGGTCGCACACTCATCGCCAAGCTATCCAAGGGGTTTCGCCAGCGTCTCGGGATCGCCCAGGCGATCCTGCATCGCCCGCGTCTGCTCATTCTGGACGAGCCGACCGAGGGGCTCGATCCGGTGCAGATCCGCGAGGTCCGCGGCCTGATCCGCGAGCTGTCGCGCGACTGCGGGATCATCCTCTCGAGCCATATCCTGTCGGAGGTCCAAGCGGTCTGCGATCGTGTCCTGGTGCTCCATCAGGGCCGGATGCTGCGCAGCGACCGGTTCGGCGCGCTCGGTCCGACCGCGCTCTGGCGGGTGCGCCTGCGCCCGGGGGGCGATTTCGGCGCCTGTTCGGTGGCCGAGCAACTCGAGCGTCTTGCGTGCGTCGAGGCAGCGGTTTCACTGGGCGAGGACCGATTTCGGGTGATCCTGACCGAGGGCGCCGAGTCCGCCGATCTGGCACGTCAGATCCTTGCCGCCGGGTTGGATCTCTGCGAGCTGGGTCCGGAGCGCCCGGACCTGGAGCGCGTCTTCTTCGATCTGATCGGCGCGGGGGGGACGGCATGATCGGCGTGATTGCGGGTCGCGAGCTGCGCAGTGCGCTGGTCTCGCCCTTGCCCTGGATCCTGCTCGGCGGCGGTCAGGTCGTGCTCGCCTGGATCTTTCTGAAGGTGGTCGACGACTTCACGGGTCTGGGGGCCGACGCGCGGATCGCGAGCCTGACGGTGGAGCTGGCCCTGAACCTGTTCGGATTCGCCGCGGTGATCCTCATACTCGCAGTGCCCCTGATGGCCATGCGGATGCTCAGCGGCGAGTTTCGCGACGGCAGCTTCGAGTTGGTGGCCGCCGCGCCGGTGCGCATCGGCGAGCTGGTGGCGGGGAAGTTTCTCGCGCTGACGATCCTGATGACGCCGCTCTGTCTGCTGCCGGTCCTCAACATCGCGCTGCTCGCCGAGAGCGCCGCGCTGGATCCGGGTCAGATCGCCGCCGCCACGCTCGGGCTCTGGCTGGTCGGCGTGATGTTCTGCGCCGTGGGGCTCTATGCCTCGAGCCTGAGCGCTCAAACGGGTGCGGCCGTGATTGCGGCCTTTTCGATCCTGCTGGTCCTCTCCGTCATCGGTCGGGTCGAGACACTGGGCGCGCACGATCTCTCGCTCTTCGGCTGGCTCTCCTGGAACGAGCATCTCTTCTGGTTTCTGCTGGGTGCTGTGCGTTTGAGCGATCTCGCCTATCTGCTCGGATTCACGGCGCTTTTTCTGGCCCTGACCCACCGCCGACTCGCGAATCGGGTCCTGCAGTGAGAGGCATCCTGTCCCTTGTGACGGCGCAGCTCCGGCGCCTCGAGCGACCGCTCGCGGATGCGCTGTTTCTCGTCCTTCTGCTTGCCGTCCTGATCGCGGGCGGCTGGTTGGTTGCCCGCCATGACCGCTATTGGGATTGGACCGCCGTCGGCGCCAACAGCCTGACGCCCGAGAGTCTGGCCATCCTCGCCCGACTCGACGGCCCGCTGCGCGCGACCGTCTTTGCCGACCCGGCGAGTCCGCTCGGCAAGGGGATCGAGCGGCTGCTCATGCGCTATCGACAGGCGCAGCCCGACATGCTGATCGAGGTCGTGGACCCGCAGCTCTTCCCGGAGCGCACGCGCGATGCCGAGGTGACGCTGATCGGCCAGATCCTGCTCGACTATCGCGGGCGACGCGAGACCCTCGCGGAGGTCAGCGAGCGTGCGATCAGTGCCGCCATCGCCCGGCTCGGCGCGAGCCGCGTCCCCTGGGTTGCCGTGGTCGAGGGTCACGGCGAGCGCGCCATTCAGGGCGAGGCGGGTGCGGACCTCGGGCGCCTGGGTCGCGAGCTGTCGGAGCGCGGATTTCTCGCTCGCCCGCTCGATCTCGGCCGGGTCGAGGAGGTGCCGATCAACACCCGTATCCTGGTGCTTTCCACGCCGCGCATCCCGCTCTTTCCGGGCGTGGTCGAGCGCCTGATCCAGTATCTGGATCGGGGCGGCAATCTGCTTTGGCTACTGGATCCCGGCGCGCTCAACGGGCTTGAGCCTCTGGTCGATTATTTGGGTCTGACGATCCTGCCCGGCACGGTCGTCGATGCGGACGCCGCCGCCTTGGGTGTCGCGATCCCGGCCGTCGCGGTCATTGCCGAGTATCCGGATCACCCCTTTTCGGCCGATCTCGACGTCCCGGCGCTACTGCCCGGCAGCCTCGCCTTCGGGACCGAGCTCGCCCCCGGATGGCTTCTGGATACCTATCTGGCGACCGGCGCGCGAAGCTGGAACGAGGTCGGTCGGCTCGACGGGCCGATCGACCGCGACGAGGTCATCGGCGAGCAGCCCGGTCCGCTCCCCGTCGTCTTGGCCCTGAATCGCCCGATGCCGGAGGACGGTCGCGAGCAGCGCGTTCTGGTGGTCGGCGACGGCGATTTCGCGAGCAACGCCCAGATCGGCGCCTACGGGAACCGGGCGCTCGCGCTCGCCCTGCTCGCCTGGCTGAGCGACCCCGGCGACCTCACGGTGCTGCCTCCCGACCCGCGCAAGCCCGCAGCGCTCGTCCTCGACGAGCAGCAACGGCTGCGTATCGGGCTGGGATCCCTGGTTATCCTGCCCGGGCTCTTCCTCGTGATCGGGCTCGGCATCCGCTGGCTGCGCTGGAGGGGGACATGAGGTCGCGCTGGATCCTCAACCTGGTCCTGATCCTCGTCCTCTCGGCACTCGCCTGGGCGATGCGTCACGAGCTTGCCGTCACGCGAGCGTCGCCGACATTGGCCGGCTCGGGCGCAGCCGAGCCACACCTGATCGAGATCGCCCGCGAAGGTGAGCCGACCATCGCGCTCGAGCGGCTCGTCTCCGGGTGGCGGATGCGCTCTCCCTGGGACATCGACGCGGACCCGGACCGCGTCGCCGCTCTGCTGGCGATCCGCGATGCGCCGCTCCTGCGCAGCGTTCCCGCGCAGGCCGCCGCGCTGGAGGAGCTGGGTCTGGACCCGGTCAAGCTGCGTCTGCGCCTGGACACGACCGACATCGCGATGGGCGGGCTCGACCCGATCGAGCACTGGCGCTATGCCGCGAGCGACGACCTGGTTCACCTCATCCCGGACCGCTTCCAGCATCTGCTGATCGCGCCTCCGCTCGACTATGTGGCGCGCATGCCGCTCCCGCGCGACCCCGTACCTGTCTTCGCCACGCGCGACACCGTCCCGCTGAGCGGCGAGACCTTGGCCCGACTCTCGGTCTTGGTCGCCGAGCGGATCGAGCCCTTGATCGGCGAGCCGAACGGCGCACTGCTCGAGCTGAGCGCGTCGGACGGGACACGGGTGCGCTATCGGGTATCGGAGGACGGTCGACGTTGGACACGACCGGATCTGAGGCTGACCTACGTGCTCGGCGAGGCGCCCGAGCTGATCGAGGATCCTGGCGCGATCGACCCGACGCCGCCGGTCTCGCTTGCGGTGCCCTTTGCCGATCCGGATGGCGACACGGACGCCGCGCCGCTCGACACGGCTTGGCCGGAGTCCCCCTTGAGTCCGGGATCGGATGTCTTTGCCCCGGACCCAGCGACGCTCACCTACGGGGACCCCGAGTGGCGCGAATCGCCGGGCGCGTTGGATTCGCTGATGGACCCGGACGCCCCGCTCTCCGGCGAGCTTCCGCTCGGCTCGCCCCCGAGGTTCGGCTGCGCCCGCATGATGTGATTCGCGAGGAGGTGCTGACTCGGGACGATTTCGAGCAAGCGGGTTTCGGGGTCGAGGAGGGCCGAGACCTCCCCGAAGGTTTCGGTCTGGATCCCTTCGCCCCGGATCCTGCCGATGCCGATCCCGCAGCGCCGGATCCCGATCCGCCGAGGGGTCAACCCTGATGCCCGAGCTTCCCGAGGTCGAGACCACACTCCGCGGCATCCGCCCCTATTTGGAGGGCGCGCTGATCGAACGTCTGATCGTACGCGACCCGCGGCTGCGCCGCCCGATCCCGCCCGAGACCGCAGAGCGCGTGGCGGGTCAGGCCGTGCGGTCCTTGTCGCGACGCAGCAAATATCTCTTGATCGGATTGGATCAGGGCAGTTTACTCCTCCATCTGGGGATGTCCGGCAGCCTGCGGGTCGTCCCTGTGGACAGCCCGCCGAAGAAGCACGACCACCTCGACCTGGTGTTGGCCGATCGGCGTTGTCTTCGGTTTCACGACCCGCGCCGCTTCGGTCTTTTTCTGTGGCTCCCGGAGACGCCCGAGCTTGCCGAGAGTCGTCATCCGCTGCTGCGCGACCTGGGTCCCGAGCCGCTGGGGACGGCGTTCGACGGCGACCACCTCCATCGTCTGAGCCGAGAACGGCGGGTCGCCGTGAAGATCTTCCTGATGGATGCCTCGGTGGTGGTCGGGGTCGGGAACATCTATGCGAACGAGTCGCTCTTCCTGGCCGGCATCCATCCGGCTCGCGCCTGCCATCGCATCGGCCTGGAGCGCTACCGTCGGCTCGCCGAGGTGATCCGCGGCGTGCTCGAAGACTCCATCTCGCAGGGCGGCACCACCCTGCGCGACTTCGTCCAGGAGGACGGCAACCCCGGCTATTTCGCGCAATCGCTGCGGGTCTACGGCCGCACCGGCGAGCCCTGCGTCGCCTGCGGCACGCCCATTCGCCAGCGGCGCATCGGACAACGCTCGAGCTTCTATTGCGTGCACTGCCAACACTAAACCGCGTCCAGAGCGATATGCGTTGTTTTCATTGTGCGTTTGGCTTCGGAGATATCCTTGATCCCAGTGAGACGCGGTTTAGAACTCAAAATTTTTTAGTACGTTAAACCGCGCCGGCTCCGACAGTTGTCCGAGCCGGCGCGGCCAACCCAATCCAACAAACAACGCATACCGCCGCGGGCGCGGTTTAGGATGATGCTTTTAATCGAACGACTGGCTCAACTGCATTGGCCCATTTTACTGGGCGTGGCGTTCGTGCTCATGCTCTGGCGCCTCGGGACGGGGCCATTCCAGGGACGCAGACTGGGTAAACGCTTTCCGATCGTGCTCGCCGTCGGCGATCTACTCTTGTGGCCCGTCGCGGTTTTGGTGGCGGGGAGTTTGCTCCTGCTGCTCACGCCGTGGCTGGCGCTCGAGAATGCCAACGCCGGGGTGCGGACCGCGACCCTGGTCGTGTGCTATCTGGTCGCCAGTTGGCTGCTCGCGCGCCTGATCGAGGTGATGATCCTGCGCAAGGCCGACGACGCCCTACCCGAGCGCGTGCCGAAGCTGGTCGTCGGCTTGATCTATGCCGCGCTCATGTTCGTGGGTATTGCGATCTTACTCTGGCAGCGCGGCTACTCCTTTGCAGGGATTTGGCTCTCTACGGGTGTCGCCGCAGCGGTGCTCGGCCTTGCGCTCCAGCGCACTCTGGGGGATCTCTTCTCCGGGATCGCACTCGGCATCGAGCGGCCGTTCAAGATGGGTGATTGGGTCGAGCTGCGCGACGGCACCGTCGGTCAGGTCATCGACCTCAACTGGCGCGCCACCCGCCTGCGGGGTTGGGACAACGCCACCCATGTCATTCCGAACTCAAAGATGGCCGGCGAGCCGCTGAAGAATCTGCATGACGACCAGCATCTCTTCGCGCCCTGGTATTTCGTCCGGATCCCGGCCGAGGTCGATCCGCGCTTCGCCACTGCGCTCATCCTCGACGCGGCCCTGCGGTGCGAGAGCGTCCTCAAATTCCCACACCCGATCGTCCGCCTGGCGGATGCCACGACGGTTCCTTACCAGTACATGGTGTGGGTCCATTTGAAGAACTATCCCGCGGTGTTTCGCGGTCGCGAGGAGCTGTTCCGCGAGATTCATTGGGCCATGCAACGCGCCGGGATCAGCATGGCACCCGAGGTTCACGAGCTGCACACGCGCCGAGCCGCCGTGGTCCAGGCCGAGCCGCCGACGATCCTGCTCGCGCTCAAGGGCTTGGATGTGGCGGGCTCGCTCACGCAGGAGGAGCTCGAGCAGGTCGCCGCGCGCAGTGTTTACTCTCACTTCGACAGCGGGCATGTCATCCTCGCCGAAGGCGCGCCGAGCGATGCCTTTTACGTGATCGTCGGCGGACTCGTAGAGGCCGCCATCACGCTGCCGGATCGCACCCGCAAGGTAACGGAGGTCCTCGGCCCCGGCCATCACCTGGGGATCACATCCATGTTGACCGACGAGCCCTCCTTCCTGGAGCTGCGGGCCAAGAGCGACGTGACCCTGATCCGGATCGATCTGGACTGCCTGAGGTCTCTCTTGGCCAAACGCCCGGAGCTGGCCGAGCGTCTCGCCCGCATCGTGAAGGAACGCGTCGATGCCGCGGATGCGGCCAGGGCTGCGAGCCGCCAGCCGGTCGGGCGCCTGAGTCTGCGCGATATCCGCCAGCGTATCGAAGGGCTCATGGCCCGCCAATCAAGCTTTACGCGGCGACCCTAACCCGTTTGAAGACCGCCGAGATGTCACCGCACCGTCTGGAGGAAGTGCATGTGCCGCTCGTACTGGTCGAGGACGTCGCCGATGATGTCCTGCGCGCTCCAGCCCATGAGGTCGTAGTCTTGACCGCCTTCGCGCAGGTGGACCTCCGCGCGGAAATACTCGAGCGCCTTTGCCCGGCTGGCGCGGGTGTCGCGCATCACGAAGCTGGGTGACTCGTAGGGGCGCGGTCGGACCGAATAGAAGAAATCGATCTCGGCGCCGTGCCGGACCTCGACCCAGACACGGCCGTCCTCGCCTTCCACGAGCCCGGCATCCAGGCTCATCTTGCCCAACTCCTCGACGACCTCGCTCAAGGCCGGTTTCACGCTGTCGCGGATGAAACGCAACACTTCGGCTTGGGTCGGCTGGTGCACGAGTACGCGCAGTCGGCGGCGCCAGTTGACCGGGCTTTGCGGGCCGCCGGGTGTCACCCGTGCCTCGCGCAGGCTCAGATGCTTGATCGCGTCGATGCGCAGCGCCTTCAGCAAGCCCCAGCACATGAGGATCATCACGACCGTAAAGGGCAGTGCGCTCGCGATGGTGGCGGTCTGGAGTGCGGCTAACCCGCCTGCGACCAACAAGGCCGCAGCGACCACGCCTTCGACGACCGCCCAGAAGATGCGCTGCCAGAGCGGTGATTCCTCTTTGCCGCCCGAGGTCAGGATGTCCACCACCAGGGACCCTGAGTCCGACGAGGTCACGAAGAAGGTGACGACCAGGAGCGTCGCGAGCAGCGCGGTCACGCTCGAAAACGGCAGGTGCTCGAAGAACTGAAAGAGCGCCACCGAGGTATCGACCGCCACCGCAGCGGCGAGCGAGCTGATCCCTTGGATCATGATCATGTGGATGGCGGTGTTGCCGAAGAAGGTCATCCACATGAAGGTAAAGCCCAGCGGTACCAGGAGGACGCCGGTGACGAATTCACGAATGGTGCGTCCGCGCGAGACCCGCGCGATGAACATGCCGACGAAGGGCGCCCAGGCGATCCACCAGCCCCAATAGAAGAGCGTCCAGCCGCCGATCCAGTCCGTCGGCTCGTAGGCGTAGAGATTGAAGGTCATCTCGAACAGATTGGACAGATACATCCCGGTGTTCTGAACCAGCGTCTGCAGCAGAAAGACGGTCGGCCCGGCGATCAGGACAAAGGCCATCAAGCCCACGGCCAGGATCATGTTCAATTCCGAGATACGCCGGATCCCCGCGTCGAGTCCGAGACCTACCGAGAGGGTTGCAATGGCCGTGATGCCTGCGATCAACATCACCTGGACGCCGATCGATGTCGGCACATCGAAGAGATAGTTGAGCCCCGAGTTGATCTGAATCACCCCGAATCCGAGCGAGGTGGCCACGCCGAAGATGGTCCCCAAGACCGCGAAGATATCGACCGTATGACCGATCGGGCCGTAGATGCGATCGCCGATCAGCGGGTAGAGCGAGGAACGAATGGTCAGGGGCAGTCCGTGCCTGAACGCGAAATAGGCCAGCGAGAGCGCGACGACGGCATAGATGGCCCAGGCATGGACGCCCCAGTGGAAAAAGGTGATCCGCATGGCTTGACGGGCGGCCTCGGCGACCTCCGGATCACCGACCGGAGGGGCGACGAAGTGCATCACCGGCTCGGCCACGCCGAAAAACATCAGCCCGATCCCCATGCCGGCCGAGAACAGCATCGCGAACCAGGACAGATAGCTGTAGTCCGGCTCGGAGTGCTCGGGTCCGAGCTTGATTCGCCCGAGACTCGAGACGGCGAGCGCGATCACGAAGACCAGAAAACCGGCGACGGCCATCACGTAAAACCAACCGGCCGATTCGATCACCCAGTCCTGAATGGATTTGAACAGGGGTTCGGCGGTCTCCGTGGCGAGGGCGGCGAAGAGCACGAAGGCCAAGGTCAGTACCGCCGAGATGATGAAGACCGGAGGATTCCACTGAATCCAGGGTTTGGTCTCCGCTCCGGGGGCCGATTCGTTGTTATCGTTCATGGTCTTGATCCTTCGGTCCGGCTCCCGACGAGGCGACCGAGGTCACCCATGTCCGAAGTGCGTGTTGGTTCTCCGGCCGACGAGGCCGGACGATCGGTGTCTGCACACGCGATGCCGTCCGGCGCGCATGACCCTCAGTCGGCGGTCTTCTTGAAGTGAAGGATTCCCCACCGAAGGTAGCCCGAGGCACCTGCGTCGACCCAGTGTCCGAGACCGGCGATCATGCGATCGACATAGGCATCCGAAACCTTGCCGGCGAGCGACTCGCGCGCCCGAACCAGATCCTCGCGCACGCGGCCGTAGTGGGTCACCAGGTTCTCCGTCATCTCGAGCACCTCCATCGGCTCGAGTCCATAACGGGCGGCCGCCGCGCGGTAGGCACCGATCGATCCCAAGCTGTCCAGATGGATCCGCGCGAGCACCGGCTCGAGCATACCGGGCGGGCAGTCGTCCGCCTGCATCGGATCCGTGAACACCAAGCGCCCTCCCGGGCGCAGCACACGCGCGGCCTCCGCGATGACCTGCTCGCGCAGCCCGCTGTGCAGGATGGCGTCCTGCGACCAGACCAGGTCGTAGCGTCCATCGGGTGAGGGGACGGTCTCGAAGCTTCCGTCCACCACCTCGATCAAGTGCTCGAGACCCTGTTCACGGTTCATCTCTCGGTGACGCGCGTTCTCGCGTTCGCTCAGATTCAGCGCCGTGACGCGACAGCCGAGCTGTCCGGCGAGCCAGCGTGCCGCCCCGCCGTAACCGGCGCCCATGTCGAGTACCCGGGTGTCGGCCCCGAGGCCGGGGACCAGCGCCGCCATCCGCTCCACGGTACGACGGCTCGCCTCGGCGATCGCCTCGTCGGGCCGATCGTAGATCCCGATATGGATGTCTTCTCCACCCCAGACATGGAAGTAGAAGTTGTCGGCATCCTCGCTGTTGTAATAGGTGCGCGCGGTTTCGACGACCGCGGAGTAGGTGTCGCTCATGTGTCGTCGCCTCCTTCCACGTAGCGTTTCTCGGCAACGTGGATAAAGAAGTCCGGCTCGTCGTCGCGATAGGTCTCCTTGAAGTCGCCATAGGTCGTGACGCGCTGGAAGCCGACCTCGTGCAGCAATCGGCGCGTGTAATCCTTGCGCAAGGGAAACATGTTGAGATGAAAGACGTGGTCGCCGGGAAATTCGTAGCGAAAACGCGCGAGCGTCTCGTCGACATGCTCGGGCTGAGCACGGACATTTTCGCCGCAGTAATAATAGTTGTGCGTCGGGGGAATCTGATGATCCAGAATCGCGTCGTAGTTGCGCTGATCGAGGATCAGGATGCCGTCGTGGCGCAGCGTGGCATAGAATTCGGCCAAGGCCTTGCGGCGGTCGTTCTCGTCGTGCAGATGGGTGAATGAATTGCCCAGACAGATGACGGCGTCGTAGTAATCGTGGACGTCTCGATTGAGCCACCGCCAATCCGCTTGCACGGTCCGCAGGATCTTCTCGTTGCGTCGTGCATTCTCGAAGGCCTTCGCCAGCATGACGGGATTGCCGTCTGCACTGGTCACCTCGAACCCGGCCCGCAGCAGTTGCACCGAGTGGAAACCGGTTCCGGTGGCGACATCAAGTACCTTACGCGCACCGTGCTCCTCGAGGAGTCGGATGAAGAAGTCGCCTTCACTCTGGGCACGTCCGTCCCAGTCGATCAGCTCGTCCCATTTCTCCACGAACGATTGGATGTATTCGGCTTGGTAATGATTGGTGTCGCGGACCTTCAGCGGATTGGTCCCGTAGTCTTGCTTGGTGCGTTCGAGCTTCATGTCACCTCCTGGCTCCCTGAGCGGGAGTGATGTTGGTGGCTGAAGACGCCGTCGGATCTGAGCAAGCGCCTCACCGCTGCGTGAGCGGAGCCGCCCGATTCGGGCGATAAACCAGTGATTGCGTGATCGGCGCGATGTGAGGTCCAGACGTCTTCGACATGTGTCCGAAACCTAAATACCGCGCCGCACGCGGCCTAAAAGTAGTACCCCAGATTGAGATTGAACCGATAGTTCCATGTGTCGTTTCCGTTGACGCCGAAATCCCCGACGCCGTCGATTCGTCCGTAATCATCCATGCCGCCGCCGCTGGCCTCGTTCCCGACGAAGTAATTGCCGTTGGAGTAGGCGAGATCGCTGTAGATGTACCAGCCGCCCCTAGCCCACGCGGCCCCGGCGACCCACATCTGGCTGTCGTTGAAGTCGCTTTCGTCCTTCACGATGCTGCTGTACTCGATATAGGGCAGCACGGAGTCGAGCCAGGAGATCCGAGGCGTTTCCACCAAGTAGCTGACGGAGACCGCCGGAATCCACGCCTTGGTCGCGACCGGCCACGCAAAGTCGTACGCGCCCATCGGGATCAAGGTGTCCGTGCCCCAGGGATTGTCGCTGTCGATAGCGTATTCGTAGCGGGTCAGTTGCGAGGCGACGGTGAGCGGACCCATCCGGTTGACCATGTGTGCCGAGGCTGCCCAATGGCTGCCGTCGTCGGTCCGCTGGCCCTTGAGCTGCCCGTATTGGAGCGAGACGCCCACATCGGTCGGGATCGCGGTGTCGGCGAGGCTGTAGATGGCGCGCAGGTTGAGCTGATTGCGCTCGTCGAAGCCGTTGTGCTCGCCGCCGAACGACACATTGCCGTCGGCATCGACCGATTCCTCCCACCGCACCGCGTCGTAGCTATAGCGGGTGCTGTTTAAACTACGACCGAAATAGCTGCCCTCGCTCGACGGATAGTAAGCCGCGTCCAGCTTCCATTGATCGATGGTGGTGCTGTACTTGATGCCCAGATCCATGTCGTCGGACAGCCCGACATAATAGTGCTGATCGAAGAACCAGCTTTGCGAGACGCCGTAGGGGCCGGGGCCGAACGGCACGCGATTGACACCGACTTGGACCTCGCTGTCGTCCGCAAACCGATAGCCGAGCCAGCCGGTATGCAGGAAGTTGTAGCTTTTGCCTGTCCCCGCCGCATACCAGCGGTACTCGAGCCGACCGATGATGTTTTCATAGTCGAGCGCGAGATTGATCCGAAAGGTGTCCAGCTCGATATTGCCGCCGTTGCCGCCGCGGTTCGGCCCGGCGACGGCCTCCTGCACCTTGTAGCTGCCCAGGACATAGTTGACTCGCATGGCGCCGCCGACGGTGACGGGTCCGATCTTGAGCACCGTGCTTTCCGGAGCGGATTCGTCCAGGGCTTCGTCCGTCTCGGCGACGACGCCCGGGGCAATCATCTTCCGAGAGACAACCGCCGCGTCGTCTGCTCCGGTATCGAGTGCGCCCGTGCCGATGGGTTCGCCCTTCGCTGCGGCGAGTGTGCGCCGAGCCTCTTCGAGCTGGCGTGCGAGCTCAGCGACGTGCTGCTCGAGCGCTTCGACATCTGCCGAGGCCACCGCCGGGAGTGCACACAGCATCCCGAGGAGCAGCGCCCCGATCGCCGGATGCCGAGCGGTCTCGGCGCGAGTGTGCGATTCGTTCCGACTCATCTTCATCCCTCGCTTACTCGCTCTCGGCGCCCGGCATCCAGGACGCGACGACGTCCGGATTCTCCGCGATCCACAGCTTTGCGTTCTTCAAAGGGTCGGCACGTCGTTCTTGATTCAACACCATCAGCTCGGCCATCTGATCCGGCGTCCAGTTGAAGTTGTCCAGGACCGCGTAGACTTCCGGCATGTCTTCCTTCAAGCCGGCGCGGACGATGGTGTGGATCTCCTCTTCGCCGCCGTAGACGCCCTTCGGGTCGTCGAGATACTTCAGGTCGAACTCGGCGAACTTCCAATGGGGCGTCCAGCCGGTCACCACCACCCACTCGTTCTTGTCGATGGCGTTACCCAGCACGGCAGTCATGATGGGGCCGGTGCCTTCGACGAGCTTCAGGTCGGTGATCGTGTAGTCTTCGAGCACCTGCTCGGTCTTGCTCATCAGGCCGGCGCCCGGATCGATCCCGATGATCTTGCCGTCGAAACGCTCGGCGGCACCGTTGAGATCCTCGATCGAGTCGATCTCGACATAGGCCGGCACGACCAATCCGATCCGGGTTCCGACGAGATTGGGGCCGAGGTCCTCGACCTTGTCGGAGACCTGCTCGAGGTAATGGTTGTGGGTGGTCGGCAGCCAGGCGGCGACGAGGCCGTCGACATCGCCGCTGCCGACGGCCTGCCACATGGCTGCGGCCGACACCGGGGTGATCTTCACGTCGTATCCCATGTCCTCGAGTACGGCCTTCATGAGGTTGGTGCTGGCCACCTCGCTCGACCACTCGACATAGGCCAACTCGACCTTGCCTTTGTCTGCGCCGAGTGCCGGGGTCCCGACGGCGGCGAGCGCCGCAAGCGCGGCAATAGCGTATCTGTTGATCATGATGTCTTACCTTTTCTTGATGTGTTGCGGGTTTCAGGTGTTCGGCTGATCCTTGCCGCGTCTCCCGATCCCCTGGGTGATCCGATCCAGAAGCATGGCCAAAATGACCACGGCGATCCCGGCCTCGAAGCCCATCCCGGCCTCGTTGCGCTGGATCGCTCGCCAGACCTCGCCGCCCAAGCCCTGGGCGCCGATCATGGCCGCGATGACCACCATCGAGAGGGCGAGCATGATGGTCTGGTTGATCCCGGCCATGATGGTCGGGACGGCCAGGGGGAGCTGGACCTTCAAGAGCTTCTGCCGCCGGGTGGCCCCGAAGGCATCGGCTGCCTCGACCAGATCGGCCGGGACCTGACGGATCCCGAGTGTCGTGAGCCGAATGGCCGGCGGCATCGCGAAGATCACGGTCGAGAAGATCGCCGCGACCGGTCCGAGACCGAAAAAGGGGATCGCCGGGATGAGGTAGACGAAGGCCGGCATGGTCTGCATGAAGTCCAAGATCGGGAAGATGATCCGGTAGGCAGCCGGCGAGAGGGCGGCGAGGATGCCGAGCGGTCCGCCGACGGACACGGCGATCAGGGTCGCGATCAGGACCATCACCAAGGTCTGCAGGGTCGCCTCCCAGAGTCCGAGGTTCCACAGCAGCGCCAAGCCGGCCAAGGCGAAGAGCGCGGTGCGGATTCCGGTCAGGCGCCACACGAGCACACCCGCCAGAAGGATCGTCACACCCGGCGGGAGCCACATGAGTGCATCTACGGTGCCCTCGATCCCGGTCTCCATCAGATCCGAGACCACCTTGGTTGCGCCGGCGAACTGCCCGGTCAGGGCATCCAGCCCGTTGTCGATCCATTCCGCCAGGGGAAGTCGCGGGATTTCGATCATGCTGCCGTCTCCACGATCTCGGATGCGACGTCGGACGTGCTTGCGTTGTCGTTGCTGCCGATGGATTCAGCCAACCCCTGCAACAGCGACGCCCGCACGACGACGCCGAGCAGGCGGCCTGCGTCATCGACGACGGGGGCGGGCATGGTCGTCTCGGCCAGCAGGCCGAACAGGTCGCGCACCGGGGTGTCTGGCCCGACCGGTTGAACGCCCGGCTCCATGATCGAGGTAATCGATTTCTCTCCGCGCTTGGCTGCATCCAACGCGGCATCGTCTCGGACGACACCCCGCAGCCGGAAGTCGGATTCAACGACGCAGAGGAAATTGAGGTCCTCGTCTTCCATCTTGCGCAAGACGGTGCGCGGGCCGTCGTTGACGAAGGCGACGCTGCGCGCGCGCCGCATGACGGCGCTTGCGGTCAAGACCTTGGTCTTGTCGACCTCCGCGACGAACCGCTCGACGTAGGGCGTGGCGGGGTTGGAGAGGATCTCCTCGGCGGTGCCGACCTGCTCGATCCGGGCATCCTTCATCAGGACGATCCGGTTGCCGAGAAACAGCGCCTCGTCCAGGTCGTGTGTGATGAAGACGATGGTCTTGCGGACACGGCTCTGCAGGGCGACGAGCTCGTGCTGCATGTCGCGGCGAATCAAGGGGTCGAGGGCGGAGAATGCCTCGTCCATCAGCAGGACGTCCGGGTCGACCGCCAAGGCGCGGGCCAAGCCGACACGCTGCTGCATCCCGCCGGAGAGTTGCCCGGGAGTGGCGTCCTCCCAGCCTTCCAAACCGACCTGCTTCAAGGCGATCAACGCCTTCTCGGCGCGCTCGTCGACGGCACAGCCTTGGATCTCCAGTCCGAACTCGACGTTCTCGCGAATACTGCGATGCGGGAAGAGTGCGAAATGCTGGAAGACCATGCCGTACTTGCTCCTGCGCACCTCGAGGAGCTCTCGGTGCCCGAGCGGGACGATGTCACGGCCGTCGAGCAGGATCTGCCCGGCGGTCGGCTCGTTGAGGCGGTTCAGACAACGGATGAGGCTGGACTTGCCGCTCCCCGACAGGCCCATGACGACCAGGATCTCACCTTCGAGGACATCGAAGTCGGCATCGGCCACGCCGACGGCCAGGCCAGTCTTCTCGAAGATCGCCTGTTTGGTTTCGCCTTGGCGCAGTAGTGCCAGGGCGTCCTTCGGCTCGTCGCCGAAGACCTTGGTGAGACCGCGCACGGCGATCTTGACGGATTGTTCTGCGGGCATGGCCCTGATGGTCCTGACGGAAGCTTGATGTGCGAAGCTCGGGATTGGCCTCGCAACTTGATTTGCGGCAAGGGACGCCGCGTGTCCCGATCGACCGGCAGGGCGAGCCTGAGAATCCGGCGGGCATGGGGACGATGAATCGCGCCGGATCGACCAGGTAAAGACCCGAGCGCCGACGAAAGCTTCTTTACCCTACAGGGCTCCGGGCCTCGGTTCAACCCAAGGTTCGGGCCTTGCAGCGCCCGGGCGACGGCATGGTTTCCGCTTCGCGCTCGGTGGATTTCAGACCGCGCAGCGGGTCAGAGGAGGGGTTTCTGCGTCTCCAGCGACAGACGCTCCAACGGCTCCGGCCGCCCGAAGAAGTAGCCCTGGTACGCATGGCAACCCTGAGCGGCCAGCCAGTCGCGCTGCTCCTCGGTTTCCACGCCTTCTGCGATCACCGCCAGCTCCAGCGTCCTGCCGAGGGCGATGATGGTTCGGGCGATCGCGGCCGCGTTGGTGTCGGTCAGGATGTCCAGGACGAAGGAGCGATCGATCTTGAGCTGATCGAAGGGAAGGCGTTTCAGGTATGACAGGGATGAGTAGCCGGTGCCGAAGTCATCCAGCGCGAAACCCACGCCTCGGGCCTTTAAGGCAATCATCTTGCCGACAGTGTCCTCCACATCGTCGAGCAAGAGGCTCTCGGTGATCTCGAGCTTGAGTCGGAATGGATTCGCGCCCGTGTCTTCGATGCAGGCCAAGACCTGGTCGACGAAGTCGGCCTGGCGAAACTGACGTGCACTGATGTTCACGGCCAGGGTGAGCTGGGCGGTCTCGGACCGAGCGGACCAGGCCGCCAACTGCGTGCATGCGGTCTGCAGAACCCAGTGTCCGATGGGAAGAATCAGCCCGCTTTGCTCCGCGAGCGGGATGAAGGCTGCCGGTGGAATCAAACAACCCTGCTGGTCCTGCCAGCGCAGCAGACATTCTGCGCCGATGACTGCGCCGTCGCGATCGACCTGGATCTGGTAGTAGAGCAGGAACTGCTCGTCGCGCAAGCCGCGACGCAGTTGCGCCTCGAGGGTCGCACGGGCGCTGACCTCCGACTGCATGCTTGGGTCGAAGAAACGCATGGTGTTGCGTCCGGCGGCCTTGGCCCGATACATCGCCATGTCGCCTTGTTTCATTAACTCCTCGACACGCATCGGCTGCGGATCGAAGAACGTGATTCCGATGCTGGCCGCGCTGTAGTGGGTCTGTCCGTCCAGGTCGTACGGCTGGCGCAGCGCGCCGAGAAGCCCGTTACCGAGCGTTTCGGCTTGCTGCGCCGCCTCCAGTGGGTTTGGGCTCAGATGCTCGATCATCACCACGAACTCGTCGCCGCCGAGACGGGCGAGCGTGTCGGACTCGCGAATTCGCTCCGTCAGACGCAGCGCCACCTGCTGCAGCAGCCGATCGCCTTGGTCGTGACCCAGGGTGTCGTTGAGTGTCTTGAAGTCGTCCAGATCGATGTAGAAGAGCGCCCCGCAGTCGCCGTGGCGGCGACTGCTTGCGAGGGCCAGATTCAGTCGGTCGAGCAGGAGACGGCGGTTGGGCAGACGTGTGAGGGGGTCGAAGAAGGCCAGCTCGCGGATCTCCTCCTCGGCGGCCTTGCGTTGAGTGATGTCGGACAGGGTCCCGACATAGTGTGTGATCCTGCCGTCGGGGCCGGGAACGGCCGTGACCGTGAGCCATTCGGGATAGATCTCGCCGCCTTTACGACGGTTCCAGACCTCGCCTTGCCAGGAGCCGGTCTCCAGAATGCTTGCCCACATCGCCCTGTAGAACTCGGCGTCGTGGCGTCCGGACTTGAGCAGGCGGGGGGGCTGACCGACCGCCTCCTCGGCGCTGTAGCCGGTGATCTGCGTGAAGGCGCCGTTGACCCTCAGGATGACTCCTGCGGCGTCGGCGACGACCATGCCCTCTTGGGCCTCGAAGGCGATCGCGGCAATGCGCAGCTGCTCCCGAGTTTCCTTCTGCTCGGTGACGTCGCGCGCGATCCCCTGGAAGCCGACGATCACCCCATTCTCGTCGCGAAACGGCATGGCGCTGGAGGCGTGCCAACGCCAGGTGCCGTCCGCGTGACGGATGCGGTACTCGATGTCCCGACGCATCTCTCCCATGTCGACGACGCTGCGGAAGGCATCCTCGCAGATGTGCAGGTCGTCGGGATGGACGTAGGTCGAGAAGTGCGTCGCCAGGGTCTCGTCGACTGAATACCCCGTCAGTCGCAACCAGCTCGGCGAGACGAAGATGAAGCTGCCGTCGGTCGAGAAGAGATAGATGATGTCGTAGCTGTGGTCGAGTAGGAAACGGTACTTTTCCTCGGAGCGCTTGATCGCCGCCTCGGCCCCTTTGCGTGCGCCGATATTGCGCGCCACCATCTGCAGGAGCGTCGAGCCCTCGAGCTGCACCGAGGTGAGCAGCACCTCGACCTCGACCGGATCGCCGGTATCTCGGCGGCGCAAACACCACTCGAAGCCGCTGTTCTCACCCGAATGTCCCGTCGGCGGAGCGGGCGCGAGGACATCGGTACCGGGTGGCAATGGCGTCGTCGACAGGTCGCTCGGCTGTTTGCCGAACAGCGCTTCGCGATTGCAGCCGAGCATGCGCAGCGCGGCGGGATTGCAGTCGAACAGACCGCGGTCATCATCGAACAGCATCACCGCATCCGTGGTCGCCTCGAACAGGGTCCGGTATTTGGAGGTCGCGATGCGCTCCAGGTCGGCCTTCGCCTCGCGCAAGGCGGATTCGCGGTGTCCGAGCGCGTCCGCCATGCGGTTGAAGGAGACAGCCAGGCGGCCGATCTCGTCGTCGCCGGTATCGTCGAGACGTTGATCGAGATCCCCGGCGGCGATCGCCCGCGCGGCGGCATCCAGGTGCCCGAGTCGACGGCCGGCCCAGACGGCGAGCGGGATGATGATGAGCAAGAGCACACCCAGCCCGATCATGCCGTTGCGCAGGCTTTGGTGGATCAGACCCTGCTGCGTTTCGGCGAAGATGCCGGTTGAGATACCGACATGGAGGGTGCCGTAGGTTTGGCCGACCAGCTGCAGCGGGATGGCCCTCTCCCACAGGGCCGCGTCATCCGGCACCGGATGATGGTCGTGATCTCCGTCGGCGGGAGACGGCGATTCATGTGGATGGGTGTGCTCGGCGAGGCGCCGTCCCCGTACGTCGTCGACCTTGAGATAGCGCACCGCCGGCAGATGGGCGAACCGGTCGAGCGATTCCTGCAGGGCGGCGATGTCGCGTTGCACGAGCAACGGGGTCAAGGACTCGCTCAGGAGTGCGGTCAGGACGGTCAGTCGCGTCTCGTGCAGCTGGGTCAGGGCGGCGTTGCTCAGACGCTGGTTGTCGTGGACGACCCAGGCGATCAGAGCGGCCTGGGTCAGCAGGATCACCAAGCCGAATCGCAAGCCGATCGGGAGGCGCGCGAGAAGACTCCTCATGGCGCAGCCAAGACCTCTCGCGTCGCGGGTACGAAGGGGTCGATCACCGCTCGGTCCGCCTCCGTGACCTCGCGCAACCCGCCGTGTCCCAGGGTCTGCATCATGGCGCGCCCTGCCGGGGTGTCGTTGGCGAAGTGAAGGATCTCGCGCGTCAAAAAGGCGCGGTCGGCACCCTCGTGACCGGGTCCGGTCTGATAGACGATCGAGGGAATCCCGCCGAGATCCGCGCCGTCGGCGAGGATTCGCAGACGTGCGCGCGTGCCCTCGTTTAGGGTCGTAAAGGCACGGTTGGAGACGATGGCCGCCCGGATCGCGTCGTCGCCGAGAAGGAGCGTCAAGGCGTTGTTGTGGGTGTCGGCCGTCGGCATCTCGACATCCGTCGACGGCGTCAGGCCCGCCTCCCTGAGCATCCGATGGCCCATCAGGGTAATGAGCGCCAGGGGATCCGGGGTCACGATCCTGGTGCCCCGCAGATCCGCGACCTCGGCAACGGGATCCTCGGCCCGGACAATCACGAGCGCGTGGAGAGGATTGGTGGTCTGCAGGATCGACCGGTAACCGGAATCCACCTCCGCGAGCCTTGCCATATGGGCGGCATTGAGGACGAGCAGATCCTCGCCTTGTGCCACGGCAGCGACGAAGCTCCGATAATCGGGGGACGTGACGATCCGGACCGGCCGCTCGAGGGTCTCTTGGAGATGTCGGCGCAGCGGCTCGTAAAGGCTTACCAGGCGCTCGGTGCTGAGGTAGGGGAACACGGGGATCTGGATGTCGTCCGAGCCGGGGGCGGCGCCGGCCGCTGCGGTGCAGGCGCAGAGCAACCAGCCGATACGCTGAATCAAAGCCTTCATCGGGTTCTTCGGTGCCATCGTCTTCGACTTGGAACTGAATCTCCTCACCGGTTTTCTCCTCCCGAGCGGCATCCGCGGCGTTCCGACCGGGAGCTCGCCGGATTCAACCGTCGCGTTGCACGCTTCGTGGGTATTCTAGTCCGACTCCGAGCCGATCGGGCATCGTGCATGACCTTGCCCTTGCCACGGTCGGCGGCTCGAAGACCGGACCCATCTCCCCCATGTGTCGGCCATGGATGTCTTCAGCCCCGCCACCCGCCGCTGGTTCGCGCACAACTTCGATGCACCGACCGAGGTTCAGGTCCGGGGCTGGGCGGTGATTGCGTCGGGTCGGCACGCCTTGATCACGGCCCCGACCGGCAGCGGCAAGACGCTTGCGGCCTTCCTCTGGGCGATCGATCGGCTCATGCAGGGCGAGCCGATCGCCGATGCCGAGGCCGAGGCCGCCCCCGCCGGTATCCAGGTGCTCTACGTCTCGCCGCTCAAGGCACTGGTCTACGACATCGAGCGCAACCTGCGCGCCCCGCTCGCCGGAATCGCGCGTGCCGCGGAGGCGATGGGCGTGCCGGTGCGCCTGCCGCGGGTCGGCATCCGCACCGGCGATACCCCGGCGAAGGAGCGGCAGCAGCAGCTCAAGGAGCCGCCCGAAATCCTGGTGACCACGCCCGAATCGCTGTACCTGCTGCTCGGCTCCAAGGCGGCGGCCAACCTCGTCGGGGTTCATACGCTCATCATCGACGAGGTGCACGCACTCGCGCCGACCAAGCGGGGCGCCCATCTGGCTCTGTCGCTGGAGCGTCTGGCCGAACGCTGCGCGGGCGATCCGCAACGCATCGGGCTCTCGGCGACCGTCCGCCCGCTGGCCGAGGCCGCGCTCTATCTCGGAGGCGATCGACCGGTCGAGATCGTCGACGCCGCCGCCCCGCCGAATCTCGATCTGCGCGTTCAGGTGCCGGTGCCCGACATGGAGCGCCCGCCCGTGGGCGTCGCCCCGAAGCTCGAAGGCGGCTCCATCCTCGGCGAGCTCTATCGCCAAGCACGGCCCCAAGCGCCCGCCGAAAAGGGCCTGTGGTCGGCCATCCATCCGGCTATTCTCGCCGAGATTCGGGCGCATCGCTCGACGATCGTCTTCGTCAACAGCCGCGGGCTCTGCGAGCGGCTCTGCCAGAGGTTGAACGCGTTGGCAGAGGTCGACCTGGATCCGGACGTTTTGGCCAATAAGGACAGGCCCGAGCTGGTCCGTGCCCACCACGGCAGCGTCAGTCTCGAGCAGCGGACCCAAATCGAGGAAGGGCTCAAGCGCGGCGATCTCAAGGCCATCGTCGCCACCAGCTCGCTCGAGATGGGCATCGACATGGGCGGCGTCGATCAGGTCCTGCTGGTCGAGTCGCCCGGCTCGGTGGCGCGCGGGTTACAGCGGGTCGGACGCGCCGGGCACGGGGTCGGGCAGGTCAGCACCGGGCGCATCTTTCCGAAGTTTCGCGGCGATCTGCTGGAATGTGCAGTCATCGGTGCGCGGATGCTCGCCGGTGAGCTGGAGCCCTTCCGGATGCCACGCAACGCACTCGACGTGCTGGCCCAGCAGATCGCGGCGCACTGTGTCGAGACCGAGCGACAGGTCGTCGACGTCCATCGTCTGGTGACACGCGCCGGTCCCTATCGCGAGCTGTCGCGCTCGGCGCTGGAGGCGGTGCTGGATATGCTCTCGGGCCGCTATCCGTCGAGCGATTTTGCCGACATCAAGCCCCTCCTGGTGTGGGATCGCTCCGCGGATACGCTTGGCGTGCGCAAGGGCACGGCCATGATCACCCGCCTGAACGCCGGCACCATCCCGGATCGCGGCAACTATGCGGTGCATCTCGGCGAGGAAGGGCCGCGGATCGGCGAGCTGGACGAGGAAATGGTCTTCGAGACCAAGGCGGGCGACTGCGTCCTGCTCGGCGCCTCGACCTGGCGTGTCGAGGCGATCACGCGCGACCGCGTCCTGGTCTCGCCGGCACCCGGCGAGCCCGGCAAGCTGCCCTTCTGGCGCGGCGACGGTCCGGGGCGGCCGGTCGAGCTGGGTCGGGCGGTCGGTGCCTTCACGCGAGCGGTCGCAGCCATCCCCGCGGAGCGCGCCGCCGCTTGGATTCGGGAGCAGACCCCGCTGGACGCACTCGCGGCGGCGAACCTGGCCACCTACATCCAGGATCAGCGCACCGCGACCGGCCAGGTGCCGAGCGACCGCACCATCCTCATCGAGCGCTTTCGAGACGAGCTGGGCGACTGGCGCATCTGCATCCTCACCCCGTTCGGCGCCCGTATCCATGCCCCCTGGGCCATGGCCCTGCAATGGCATCCGGGGCGCCGCGAGGGTTTCGAGATCCAGGTCATGTACACCGACGACGGCATCGTGCTGCGCTTCGCGGACGGCGAGGCGCTGCCGGAGCTGACCGACCTCCTGCCCGCACCCGACGAGCTGGAGGGCCGGGTCACCGAGCAGCTCGCCGACACCGCGCTCTTCGCCTCGCTCTTCCGCGAGAACGCCGCCCGTGCGCTCCTCCTGCCGCGCCGCTCGGCCAAGGGCCGCCAGCCGCTCTGGGCGCAGCGGCTCAAGGCGCAGAATCTGCTCGCGGTGGTTCGCCGCTATCCGGCCTTTCCGATCCTGCTCGAGACCTATCGACAGGCGCTCGGCGATGTCTTCGATCTCGCCGGTCTGAAAGACGTCTTGACCGGCATCCGCGACCGCTCGATCCGGGTCCACGAGGTCGAGACCCGCAGTGCCTCGCCCTTCGCGCGCTCGCTGGTCTTCGCCTATGTGGCCGCCTACATCTACGAGCAGGACGCCCCGCTGGCCGAGCGGCGTGCCCAGGCGCTCACGCTGGATCGCGGTCTCCTCGCCGAGCTGCTGGGTCAGGCGGAGCTGCGCGAGCTGATCGATCCGGCCGTGCTCGATGACCTGGAGCGCGAGCTTCAGCACACCGCCGAGGGGCGCAAGGCGCGCGATGCCGACGAGCTGCATGACCTGCTGCGACGACTCGGCGATCTTTCCTCCTCGGAGCTGGACGAGCGTTCCGAGGGCGATCCCGCGCCGTGGCTCGCCACCTTGGCCGAGCAGCGCCGAGCGGTCGTGCTGCGGTTCATGGACGGACCCCGCTGGATCGCGGCCGAGGACGCCGGTCTCTATCGCGACGCCTTGGGTCTGGTGCCGCCGCCCGGTCTGCCCGACGCCTTTCTGGTGTCGACGGATACGCCGCTGGAGCATCTCCTGCACCGCTATGCCCGCACGCACGGCCCATTCCCGACACGCGACCCCGCCGCACGCTACGGTCTGATGGCGACCCGGCTCGAACCCGTCCTGCGTCTGTTGGAGGCGCGCGACGCGCTGATCCGCGGCGAGATCAGACCGCTCGGCAGCGAGCCTGAATGGTGCGACCCAGAGGTCCTGCGCCGATTGCGCCGCCGCACCCTGGCCAAGGCGCGCGATGCGGTCGCCCCGGTCGATGCGGCGACCCTCGGGCGATTCCTGCCCGCCTGGCACGGGATCGGCGAGGACATCAAGGGGCCGGATCGTCTGATGGAAGCGCTGCTCCAGCTCGAAGGTCTGACGGTGACCTGGTCCCAGCTCGATCGTGTGCTTCTTCCTGCCCGGGTGCCGGGCTACCGCTCGGAGGATCTGGACATGCTCGCGGCCACCGGGCAGATCGTCTGGGTCGGACGCGGTGCGGCCGGCCCGAAAGACGGGCGCATCGCGCTCTATCGGCGGGGAGTACCGAGCTGGGTGTCTCCGATGAAGAGCCGAGTCGGCCGGATCAGCCAAACGCACCCACCGACGCATCTTCGGCGCCGGTCGCGGCTGCGCCAACGCGCGACGCCGCCGCAGATCTGCCCGACGTCCGCCCGATCCTGCTCGACCACCTGCGCACCCGCGGGGCCTCCTTCCTGATGGAGCTGATGCAGGCCCTCGAGCGCGCCGGGTTGAAGCTCGGCAAGGACGCCTTCGAGTCCGCGCTCTGGGATCTGGTCTGGTCCGGCGAGATCACCAACGACACCTTCTCGCCCCTGCGTGCGCTCGGCGGCACGCGCGCACCCAAGCGCGGTCGCGGAACCGTCTTGGCCGGCGGGCGCTGGTCACGCGTGGCGGATCTGCGCATCGAGGCGAGCGACACCGAGCGCCTGCTCGCCCGCGCCCGCATCCTGCTCGAACGCTACGGCGTGGTCAGCCGAGAGGCGGTGCAGGCCGAGGGCATGCCGGGAGGCTTCGGTCCGCTTTACCGGGTCTTCAAACAGATGGAGGAGAGCGGGCAGGTCCGCCGAGGGTATTTCGTCGAGGGGCTCTCCGGCGCCCAGTTCGCCCTGAACGGCGCAATCGATCGGCTGCGCAGCGCCCGGGTCGAGGAGACCCCGATCGAGGGTTTCGGCGCCGACGTGGTCCGGATCCTCGCCGCGATCGACCCGGCGAATCCCTACGGCGCGCTCCTGTCCTGGCCTGAGCCCGGCGGCGGTCCGCCACCCAAACGCATCAACGGTGCTTACGTGATCTTGGTGGCGGGCAAACCGGTGCTCTATCTCGGGTCGGCCGGGCGCCAATTGACGCGTTTTCCCGGCTCGATCAGCGAAGAAGGCGGCGAGTTGGCGCTCGCGCTCGCCGCCCTGCATCGCCTCCCGCAGCGCGGGCGCAAACGCCTTGCCATCCAACAGATCGACGGACTCCCGGCGCTCGAGTCGCCGCTACGCGAGGCCCTCCTGCGTGCCGGATTCGAGTCTGACTATGACGCACTCGTCCCGCACCGTGGCTACACCACCGGCGTCGCGGCTGTTTCCCGTCCCATGGGCTGAGACTTTCGTGATCCCACAGAGATCCGGGGCTCTGATGTTGAGTTGGCGCCGGAGAGCGAGTTGGATGCCGCTTACCGCGACATGTCGACCGACTCGGCGCGCGAGCAGGACGCCGCGGCATAGGCGACTGCTTTCCGGGCTGACGGTTCTCGCAGGCGCTCGGACAACCAGCACCGCCTGCATCTCCGAGACGTATCGATCGGCGTTCAGCCCGAGCACTGCCAGGGCGCAGCACGCCTTCACCGATCGGCATGACGCCTCGGACATCGGCCGCATCTGGTGCAGGCCCGTCGAGCTTGCCGGGGTCCCGCATCTTTCACGACCGCGCCGCCCTGGCCCAGGCCCACGCGGTAAAAAGACCGCGCTTGCATCGATATCTTTGCAGACACTGTTACCCAAGTCGGCAGCGCTGCCTGATCGAAGCGATCACTTGGTCAAGTCCCGCAGATCGCGCATCGGCGAGCGAAAGCCCTGCTCGATCATCTGCGCGAGCCGCCGTACACCTCCATCGCCATGGCGAGCGAGCCGAACAGCCGCCGCAGGATGTCAAGTTGCCCATGGCGACTCCGAACCCTGCGGGTCTTGCTGCGGTGTAGGTGGCAAGCTTAGCCCCTCGCACGGCCTTGGTTAAGAGCCGCGGACGCGCCATCGCAGTTCGTTGAGTCTGGATGCGGATCGTCCCGGAGCCTTGTCCGCAACGGACATGCACGCTGTCGCTCGGGCAATCCGTGTCCAACTCGGTTTGTGGACGGCAAAGGCGACTGAGCTCTGGGCTGTCGGTCCTTCCGCGTGCTCGGCCCGCCATAACCGCCGGCATCTTCGACGCATACCGATCGGCGATTAGCCCGCGGAGCAGTTGCAGCACTCCGCCCCCGACCTCAATGACCCTAAAAAGAACAGTTACACCTTGCCTCGAGTGATCCAAGCGGCTGAAATATCGCCGCTAGGAGGCCCCCATGAGCAAAACCGGGACTTCATCGCCGTTGCCGCGTTCAGTCAAGAAATGGTCGTCGGCGGACTTGCCGCGTACGTCTTGAACAAGTTCGAGCAGGCGCGCACGGAGGTCTACATCTACGACCTCGCAGTCGAAGAAGGCTTTCGACGTCGGGGAATCGCCACGGCACTGATCAGGCAGCTTCAGCTGGAGGGCGACGAGCGAGGAGCTCACGCGGTCTTTGTGCAGGCAGACGACGAGGACGAGCCGGCTGTCGCCTTGTACTCGAAGCCGGGGATCCGGGAAGAGGTACTGCACTTCGACCTCAAGGCCGCCGACCGCCCTGCCTAACACGGAGGGGAAGGGTGCGTATTGACTCCTGCGCCTTCGAGAGCCCTGTGCATGACCCGATCGACATCAACCTCCTCTACGACGCACTCGTCCCGCACCGTGGCGACACCACCGGCATCGGCCGAGACCCGAATGCCGTCGCCTGTACGGGACCTCGCCGCTGGCGGCCTTGCTCGTCACTCCGGCCATCTTGACACGTGGCGCAGAGCGCCACGGGGCATGCGTGACACCGCAGAGCGGGTGTCACGAGCGACTGATGTTTGGGTCGCCGGTCTTACGAGCGAGGCCCCGCTGACGCACGGACGTCATTTCTTCCCGTAGGTCTGGTCGTGGTCCGGTGAAATTGTCAGGAAACGCATGAACTCGCCATCCCGGTAGGCCGTCGCTCGACGCGACCGAGTCACTCTGAGCGAATAGACGGCAGGCACGCCGGATGGTGGACGGACGCTCACGATCTTTTCCCATTGTAGGCCGGCGTCACGGTAGACCTGGTTCCAGGTCAGCTTGCGTATCTTGTCCAGGGTATCGAGCACCGCCAACCGATCGGGCTTTTGCAGGTTCAACAGATTGTCGAGAAAGACGGGGTTATTGAGGTCGAGCCGAACATTGACCTCGCGTTCAGCCATCATTCCTGATCTCGCTCAACACCGCGTCTAAGTTGGTGTCGTCGGGTGCATTGGCCTCTGCCCACGCCAGCGCGCTTTCGATGTCGGCAGATGCCTGCGGTCGGTGGGCCCAACGTTCGTTGTCGGGGATCACCGTGACGGTTCGGACCAGCCAGACGCCGGGTTCTTGTTCCTCTACAAGTACTTGCCTCCCGGCAAACTGCTTGCCGAGAGAGATCTGCCCATTCGCACCGATGAGCTTGAGGCTCGCTTGAGTCGCCGATGTCCGCATGGTGAATTCCTAACGCACGATTGCACGATTGCACTCTAGCACGAAAATAGGTCGGTTCAGTTCTTGGCCTACCGGAACCGCCCGCATCTCCGACCCGAGCGACACCCGGCCATAGCCTCAAGATCCCCTACTATGTCGTCTACAGTCGGCACACGGGCGAGCTTCAAGCCTTTTGGGCGGGTGTCCTCGCGATATCGACCGATCGTCCTGCTGGAGGATCGGCTGTGGCTGCCCGAGGCCGGCATCGGTCTGGGGCTGTGGGAAGGGCGTTTTGCCGGTTGCGAGGGACGCTGGTTCTGGCCTTCACGGCGCAGGCTGGCTCGTGATCTTCGACCGGCGCACCGGCCGACCGCCGATCGCCGATCGCACGAGCAGCGTCGAGATGGGCAGCCCGCAGGGCCGAAACATCCGCGTGGCGCGGGCTTAAATTATTAAAAAATAAATCATTTTAAACCGCGTCTCCGCCAAGGGTTGTGGATGCAGCAAACGTCGAGCTCGCTCGAAGACGAGCATCTCGCTCTGGACGCGGTTTAAAATTGCCGCATCCTGATGTTCAGCGTCTGGATCCGGTAGGCGATCTGGCGCGGTGTCATGTTGAGCAGTCGGGCGGCCTTGGCCTGGACCCAGCCGGCCTCTTCCAATGCGGCGATGACGCGCTCGCGCTCGTCGAGGTCGGGGTCGTTGAAATCGATCGTGGATGTCTTCGCGGGCGTGCTCGGAAGCGGCTCGCTTGCGAGCGCGGCCACGTTCAGGCCGGTCAGCTCGATGACGTCGCGGTCGATGATTCCCTGCTCGCTCATGACCGCGGCGCGCTCCATGCAGTTCTCGAGCTCGCGGACATTGCCGGGCCAGTCATGCCGCATCAGGATGCGCAGGGCGCTGTCGGTGATCGAAAGCGCGCGCCCCTGCATGCGCGAGACCTTGTCCACGAGAAAGCGGGCGAGGTCGGGGATGTCCTCGATGCGCTCGCGCAGCGCGGGCATGCGGATGGGCATGACGTTCAAGCGGTAGTAAAGATCCTCGCGGAAGTCGCCGGCGCGCACCTCGGCCTCGAGGTCGCGATTGGTGGCCGCGATGACCCGCACATCGACCTTGAGCGTGCGACCGCCGCCGACCCGCTCGAACTCGCCCTCCTGCAATACACGCAACAGCTTGGCCTGGAAGGCGGGCGTGATCTCGCCGATCTCGTCGAGAAAGAGGGTGCCGCCGTCCGCCTGCTCGAAACGGCCCTTGCGCTGGCTGATGGCGCCGGTGAAGGCGCCCTTCTCGTGACCGAAGAGCTCGGATTCCAGCAGATTGTCCGGCAGGGCCGCGCAGTTGAGCTTGATGAAGGCGGCGCGGGCGCGCGGCGAGTTGTAATGGATGGCGTTGGCGATCAACTCCTTGCCGGTGCCTGATTCACCCCGAATCAGGACGGTCGTGTTCCATTTCGCGACTTGGCGCACCTGATCGAAGACCAGGCGCATGGCGTCCGTGTGTCCGATGATGCTGTCGAAGCCGTGGGTGCCTTTGACCTCGCGTCGGAGCTTGTCGCGCTCCTCGCGCAAGGCTTGCTGCTCGGCCTCGACGGTGCGGGCAAGACGGACCGCTTGGCCGATCAGATTGGCGACCATCTCCAGAAAGCGCGCACGCTCTTCGAGCAGCCCGTCGGCCACGGGAGGCTGCGCCGCGAAGACGCCGATTGCACCGCCTTCGCCGAGTCGGATCGGGACACCGATGAAGGGCAGGTCCGGATCGTAGAGACTGAGTCGATCGAGGAAGCGCGGCTCGTCGCCGATGCGCGGCACGATCCAAGGCCGATTCCGGGAGAGGATGCTGCCGATCACGCCCTCGCCGGGCTGATAGGCGATGCGGTCGGTCGCGTGGGGGTCGTCGGTGTGCAGCGCGCGGATCAAGAGCTCGCCGCGATCCTCGCTCAGCAGACTGACCATCCCGTGTTGGAGGCGCCCTCGCTCGTGCAGGACGCCGAGCACCTCGCTCAGGGTCTGGCGCAGATCGAGCGAACGGCTGAGCACCGAGCTCACCTCGAAGAGTGCGCCCAGTTGAGATTCGAGCAGATCCAACCGGCAGGCCTGCTCGGCGCTGCCGGGGACGGGAGAGTCGGCATTCATGAGGGTTCGTGCAAGCTCAGTCGTCGTCGGGGACGGCGGTCAGTGACAGGCGAATGCGGCAGCCATCGGTCATCTTCGGGTCGACCTCGATACTGCCTCCGTGGGCGTTGACGATCTCTTGACTGAGTGCGAGACCCATACCGGCCTTGCCGCGACGGTTGCGCCAGCCGATATAGAAGGGCTCGAACACGCGATAGCGGTCCTCGGTCGGGATCCCGGGGCCGTTGTCTTCGATCTCGACCTCGACGGCCTCGTCGACTCGGCGGGTGGTCAGGCGCAGCTCGCGTTGCGCGCGGTTGGTTTCGCAGAGCGCCTGAATGGCATTGTCGATCAGGTGCTTGAACAAGGCGCGCAGCTGGTTCTTATGGCCCGCCAGCTCGGGCAGGACATGCGCCGGGCGCCAGTCGACCACGATTCCCGTGGCCAAGAGGCGGTCGGTCTCCAGCTCCAGGACCTGGCGCAGAAGCTCGTTGACGTTGACCATGACCCCGGCCTCGCGCGGCTCCTCGGGCAGTGCCGAGGTCAGGGTCGCGAGCGCTTTGGCGCCGGAAACGCTGATCTGGTCGAGCATCCCGGCGAGCGTGTCGACGTTGCCGGCACCGCCGCGCACCATGGCTGCGGCGGCATTGATGACGTTGAGCGGGACCTGGATCTGATAGATGGCCGCGGCGAGTGCCTCGCGCATCCCGTGCATCAGCTGTTGCTCGGCGAGCCTGGCGCGCAGGTTTTCCAGATGGGCGCGCTCGATCTCGCGCCGCCGTGCGGTGACCTCGGTTGCGAGCAGCAGCAGACGCCGGTCACCGGGGGCCTGGCGACCGAAATAGGTCCGAGCACTGGCGTCGCTCTCCTCGACCGGTGTCCCGGAGCAGGCGAACCAGCGAGGTCCCATCGAGCCGGGGATCTCGATGGCGACCTCGACATCCTTGAAACCGCGGCCCTCCAAACAGGCCGCAAAGGCATCCACGCCGAGTTGCTCGCTGACCGCCGCGCGCAGGACATCGGCCGGCTCCTTGCCGCGCAGATCCCCGAGCAGCTTTTTGTATTCCTGATTGTCCAGGATGATCCGACCCTTGCTGTCGAGCAGGACGACGATCACCGGGGCCGCATCCAGGACGGTCTCGATGCGGGCCTTCTGTTGACGCAGCGCCCCCTCGAGCTCGTGGACCTTGGTCGCGTCGCGATGCATCCCGAGGAAGTACTGAAGCTCCCCTTTGCGGTCCAGGACCGGGGAGATGATCAGCTCCGCCAGATAGTCGAGCCCCGCCTTCGTGCGGTTGACCAGGGTGCCGGTCCACGTCTCTTTGCGTTGGATGGTTCGCCACAGCTGCTGGTAGACGCTCAGGGGCGTCGCGTTGCTCGAGAGGATCGCCTCGTTTTGGCCCAGAACCTCCTCGCGGCTGTATCCCGTCAAGGCTTCGAAGGCATGATTCGCATAGAGGATCGCCGCCTTGTGGTCCGTGATGGAGATGGCCACGGGGGACTGCTCGACCGCTTCGAAAAAGAGTCGGGGAGGCAGCGGATCCAACGCATTGCCCCCCATCAGCGTCAGCGCCTCGACAACTTCGATCGGGGTCCCGTCGGGCGGCGAAGCCAAAAACTCGCCGAGCGCGTTGATGACGACCTGCTGGACGGTGCCCGGGGCTTCTCGGACCGGCACGGCGCTCTCCTGAATCCTGTTCGTGGCGTAACCCTAACGCAATTGTAATGCCATCGGCGATTAGGTGCGGGTCGCTCTAAGGGGCGATCCCGAGTCTGCTCGGACCGCGCAGCCTTTTCGACGGCGCAGCGCCTTCGTCGGAGGCCCCTGTCGATACCCCTGTCAGTTTTACGACATTTCCATGCGACTGCAATAGGGATTTCTGTTGTCACCGCGACAGCATGGCTCCGGAGGGATCACCCCCGGGCGGACACCGGACGCGCCCCGGGGATGTCGACTGTTCTGTGTCGCCCCCCTTCCTGGCGATGTCAATCCATTGATGACGTGACGATATTTCGGTGTCCTTCGCCTTCTCGAACGACATCCGATCGGTCCGGTGCGCGCGGCGCACTCGGCAGCTGGCACCGCATTTGCTGATGCCATGACATCAAGGTCGCGACGCAAGGGCGTTCAACCGATGGGCGAGTATGTGATGCTGATTCTCGGCACCGCGTTGGTCAACAACGTGGTGCTGGTCAAGTTCTTGGGGCTCTGTCCCTTCATGGGCGTGTCGAACAAGCTCGACTCGGCCTTGGGGATGGGTCTGGCCACCACTTTCGTGCTGACCTTGGCTGCGGTCGCGAGCTGGCTGCTCGAATGGTTTGTGCTCCAGCCGCTGGATATCGGCTTCCTGCGCATCCTGACCTTCATCCTGGTGATCGCTGCGGTCGTGCAGTTCACCGAGATGGCCGTGCGCAAGCTCTCGCCGGCGCTCTACCAGGTCTTGGGCATCTTCCTCCCCCTGATCACCACCAACTGCGCCGTGCTGGGCGTGGCCCTGTTGAATGTTCAAGAGGAGCACGGATTCCTCCAAAGCGTCCTCTACGGATTCGGCTCGGCCCTCGGGTTCACCTTGGTGATGTTGCTGTTCGCCGGCATGCGCGAGCGACTGGCGCTGGCACAGGTCCCGGCAGCCTTCACCGGAACGCCGATCGCCTTTATCGCGGCCGGGCTCCTGTCGCTGGCCTTCATGGGCTTCGCCGGGCTGGCGTGAAACGCGTCCGGTGCGGCGAACAGGCATCTAAGGTGATCCAGACATCATCCTCGCTCTCTGACCTTGGAGAGACGCGTTTCAGTGATCGAATCTTAACCGAGAACACAGTGACATGATTGCCGCGATCTTCATCCTCACGACTCTGGGTTTGATCCTGGGCTGGCTCCTGGGCCTCGCTGCGCGCTATCTGAAGGTCGAGGGCAATCCGCTCGCCGAGCGGGTCGTCGAGCTGCTGCCCGGCTCCCAGTGCGGTCAATGCGGTTATCCGGGTTGTACGCCCGCGGCGGAGGCGATCGCTTCGGGCGCGGCCTCGGTGACCATCTGTCCGCCTGGCGGACGCGCCCTGGCGGAGGAGCTCGCGGGTGTGCTCGGCGTCAGCGTCGACCTGTCCGGCGTCACCGACAAGGCGCCGGCGATCGCGCACATCCACGAGAACCTCTGCATCGGCTGCTGCAAATGCTTCAAGCGCTGCCCGACCGACGCGATCATGGGGGCCAACAACATGATCCACAGCGTCTTCGCCGACGCCTGTACCGGTTGTGAGCTGTGCTTCGACGTCTGCCCGACCGAATGCATCGAGATGCGTCCGGTCACGGCGACCCTGCAGACCTGGTACTGGGCAAAGCCGAGCGTGCTGGCGGCTTGACGAGGGCCGAGGAGTTGTCGGGGTTCAGGGTTCAGGGTTCAGGGTTCAGGGGCGGTGTTCAGGAGCAGGGGCAACTTCCCCGTCACGCCTTAAAGATCGAGATGCAGAGGCAAGAAAGGCCCGACTATGAAACTCTTCAAGATCCGCGGAGGCGTGCATCCGCACGACAACAAGCACCTCGCGGCCGGTCAGGCGATCGAGGATCTGCCGATGCCGGCACTGCTGCACATCCCGCTGCAGCAGCACATCGGTGCGCCTGCCAAGCCGGCCGTGCGGCGTGGTCAGCAGGTGGCCAAGGGCGAGTTGCTTGCACTCAGCCAGGGCGCCATCTCGGCGCCGGTCCATGCGCCGACCTCGGGCCGGGTCATGGGGGTCGGCAGCTACCCGGCGCATCATGCCTCCGGGCTCTCGGTGCGGACCGTGACCCTGAAGCCCGATGGCGAGGATCGTTGGTCGGACGAGATTCAAGGCGTTCCCGACCCCTTTGCACTCGCACCCGAGGAGATCGCCGCGCGGGTCGCGGCTGCCGGCATTGTCGGAATGGGCGGGGCGACCTTCCCGTCCGCGGTGAAGCTGAACCTGCGTACCCGCTACCGTCTGCATACCCTGGTGATCAACGGGGCCGAATGCGAGCCCTATCTGACCTGCGACGACCGTCTCATGCGCGAGCATGCCGAGCAGGTCGTCGACGGGGTTCGCATCATGGCGCACGCCTTGGGGGTCGACCGGATCATCGTCGCGATCGAGAACAATAAACCCGAGGCACAGGCCGCGATGGCGCTGGCCGCCTCGATGGATGCGCGGATCCGCATCGCCCGCCTGCCGACGCGCTATCCGATGGGGTCCGAGAAGCATCTGGTGCAGGCACTGACGGGGCGCGAGACCCCGGCGCGCGGACTGACCGCAGACATCGGCGTGGTCGTGCACAACGGCGCCACCGCCTTCGCGGTCCACGAGGCGCTGCGCTCGGGTCGGCCGCTGGTCTCGCGCGTGGTGACCGTCAGCGGCGGCGCCGTCTCGCGACCGCGTAACCTGCGTGTGCCTCTCGGGGCGCGGGTGCAGGATCTGCTCGAGCACTGCGGCGGGTTCGCGGAGCAGCCTGCTCGGTTGATCAGTGGCGGTCCCATGATGGGCCAGCCGCTGCCGAGCACGCGTGTCCCCATGGTCAAGGGCAGCAACGGTGTGTTGGCGCTCACGACGGCCGAGGTTGCGCGGCACGAGCCCATGCCCTGTATCCGCTGCGCGACCTGCGTCCAGGCCTGTCCCTGCGGGCTGGTTCCGCTCGACATGGCCGCCCATACCCGCGCCGGGGATCTCGAGGGTGCCGTGAGCCTCGGGCTGATGGACTGCATCGGCTGCGGATCCTGTGCCTATGTCTGCCCGGCCCATATCCCGCTGGTGCAATATTTCAACTATGCCAAGGGCGAGATGGCCGCCCGTGGACGGGCCAAGCAGAAGATGACCGAGACCAAGCGTCTGGCCGAGCAGCGCTCCGCTCGGATGGAGGCGATCAAGCAGGCCAAACGCGAGGCGATGGCCAAGCGCAAGCGCGAGGCGGCGGCCAAAAAGGCCGCCGAGACAGCGGCAGCAGAGACCGCTGCCATGACATCCGGTGCGGCGGCCGAGCCGCCGGCCACGACGGCGGAGGCCTGAGATGCAGATCGAGATACCGGCCTCGAGCGCCGGCCCCTTTGCCCACGCCCGCACCAGCATTCAGCGCACCATGGCCCTGGTGATGCTGGCGCTCTTACCCGCGACCCTCTTCGGTTTCTGGCAGTTCGGTTGGCCGGCGATCTTCCTCTTCTTCGCCACGGTCGGGACCGCGCTCCTCGCCGAGTCGGCGTGTCTGAAGCTCGCCGGCAAGCCCCAGCGTCTCTATCTGCTCGACGGCTCGGCGTTGCTTGCCGGCTGGCTGCTCGCGGTGAGCCTGCCGCCCTGGGCACCTTGGTGGATCGGCGCAATCGGCGCGGTGATCGCCGTGGTGGTCGCCAAGCACGTCTTCGGCGGACTCGGTCAGAACCTCTTCAATCCGGCGATGGTGGCCCGGGTGGCCCTGTTGATCTCCTTTCCCCTGGAGATGACCAGCTATGTCCAGCCGATGCCGCTGTTCTCCGCCGACGCGCCGGGATTCCTGCAAAGCGTAGGGATCAGTCTCGGTCAACCGGGCTTCGATGCCGTCTCCGGTGCGACCCTCTTGAGCCATGTCCGGACCGAGCTCAGCCAAGGCATGAGTCTGTCCGAGATCATCCCCGGCATCGCCCACCTGGTCTCGGGCGCTGTCGGGACCATCGCCGGCAGCATGGGCGAGACCTCGGCCCTACTCATCTTGCTCGGCGGACTCTTCCTGCTCGCCAAACGTGTGATCACCTGGCACACGCCGGTGGCCATGATCGGCAGTCTCGCGATCCTCGCCACCCTGATGAATCTCTACGACCCCGAGCACTACGCCGGCGCCCTCTATCACATCGTCTCGGGCGCGACGCTGCTGGTGGCCTTCTTCATCGCCACGGACCCGGTGACATCGCCCGTGTCCAAGATGGGTCAGATCATCTTCGGGGCCAGCTGCGGCATCCTCGTCTATGTCATCCGGACCTGGGCCGGTTATCCGGAAGGTGTCGCCTTCGCCATCCTGCTCATGAACGCCTGCACCCCGATGATCGACCACTATATCCGGCCGCGCGTCTACGGCCGCGACCGCCGAGGCACGCCGATCGAATACGCCGACAACGCCGAGATGCGCAAATGACCACCGTCGCCCAACCCAGCTACCGAAAACGCATCGGCTACCAGGCGGGTCTGCTCGGGGGCTTCACCCTGATCGCCGCGGCCCTCCTGGTCATGGGCGATATCGCCACGCGCGACACCATCGCACTGCGCAAGGCCGAGGACCTCAAGGCGTCGCTCGCGCAGGTGATCCCGCCGACGATCCACGACAACGATCTGTTGGCCGATCCGCTCACGCTGGAAGGCCCTGACGGCGCCCCCCTCATCGTCTACCGCGCGCGGGAAGGGCTCCAGGTGACGGGTGTCGCCTATCGGATCAGCGGTGTCGGCTATGCGGGAACGATCGAGCTGCTGCTCGGGCTCGACGCCAACGGGACCGTCCTGGGGACACGCGTCCTCTCGCATGCGGAGACGCCTGGCCTCGGGGACAAGATGGATGTCGCCAAAGGGGACTGGATTCTGGTCTTCGACGGCCTGAGTCTCGGCAATCCGCCGGCGGAGCGCTGGGCGGTGAAGAAGGACGGCGGCGACTTCGACCAGTTTACCGGGGCCACCATCACGCCGCGGGCGATCCTCGGGGCACTCCGTGGGGGACTGGAGTTTTTCGCCTCGCACCGCGACACCCTGACCGCCTCCGCGGTCGTTCAGGTCGACACGCCGGATGCGGCGCGCACCCAAGCACCTGTGCGGCAGCCCTGAGTCGGGCGTCGCAACGCAGAGATCTTTTCGGGACAGATTGTATCGAGGCGATATGAGCACAGCGACAGCCACGGCGAAAGCCGCACCCACAGGCGAGAAGAACCGAACCCGATGGGGCCGAATCGCGCGCGACGGCTTCTGGGACAACAACGTGGTCTTCGCCCAGTCGCTCGCCCTCTGCCCGCTGCTTGCCGTGACGGGCACGGCGACCAACGGGCTCGGGATGGGGCTCGCGACCACCGCGGTGATGGTGGCCTCCGGGCTGATCATCTCCACGTTGCGCGGCCTGATCACCCCAGAGGTGCGGATCCCGGTCTTCGTGCTGATCATCGCCGTCCTGGTGACCCTGGTGGATCTGGGGCTCAACGCCTGGCTGCATGATCTGCACAAGGTTTTGGGTCTCTTTATCCCCCTGATCGTGACCAACTGCGCGATCCTGGGCCGGGCCGAGTCCTTCGCCTCGCGCAATCCAACGATGCCGGCGGCCTTCGACGGGCTGATGATGGGCGTGGGTTTTACCTTCGTCCTGGTCGTGCTGGGTGCGATCCGCGAGATCATCGGCAGCGGGACCCTGTTCGCCAACGCCGAGCTGCTGCTCGGCGAAGGGATGGCCTTTCTGGAGCTGACCCTGATTCCGGAGTACCGCGGCTTTCTGCTTGCGGTCTTGCCGCCGGGCGGATTTCTGGCGCTCGGTTTCATGCTCGCCGGCAAGCGTCTGATCGACGCCCGCGTCGCGGCGATCAAGCGACGCACAGCGCCCGCCGGCGCGGTCGCCTGAGCCGTTTCCGAACCTCCGTCTGACTCATCGAGGATCCGATCCATGCATGTCGGTGTCGCCTACGCGGACAAGTTCAAGCAGACGTGGCTGAAACTCGATGTCCCGGACGGGAGCACCGCCCGCGATGCGATCGAGCGCTCGGGCCTGCTGGATCAATTTCCGGAGATCGATCTGAACGCGAACAAGGTCGGCATCTTCGGCCGGCTGATCAAGCTCGAGACCCGTCTGACCGACGGTGATCGGGTGGAGATCTACCGGCCGATTACCGCGGACCCGGAGACCGTCGAACGACGTGATCAGGTCGGCGAGGACGATGCCGACTAAACACTGGTAGAGCGGGCGGCTCGAGGCGGCCCGTCGTCCTGGTTTGATTCGGTGTCCGCCATCTCGTAGCATCAGAGACAGTTTCTCGCGCCGTCCGCCACCATCGGGCGGCAGTATGGGTTCAACGCAGAGGCGCGCGATGTTGTCTGGGCTGACACACTGGATCGAACAGCGACCGGCGCTGCATCGCGTCGCCTTGCGTCTGTGGCGCATCTTTCCGCCGCGACTGGCCGGCCTGCTCAAGCGTTTCATGGCCCGCGACTGGATCGTCGGGGCGGTCGGCGTTTTGGTCGATACGAGCCGATCGCCGTCCGAGGTTCTCCTGATCGAGCACAGTTACCGCCGCCGCGGTGCCTGGGGCCTGCCGGGCGGATCCTTGGAATCCATGCCGCAGCGTCCGCGCGACGCTACTGACGCCGGGCTGCCGGATGACGTGCTCGAGCGCACCATGGAACGCGAGATCGTCGAGGAGCTCGGCATCGGCGTGACCGGGATCCGCTTGCTGCGTGTCGATGCGATGCCGTTCGTGGAGGAGGAGCCGGGGTCGAATCGGCTCGATTTCTATTTCGTCTGCCAGCCCGCCATGGGCTTCGAGGCGCTGCGCCGGCAGATCGATTCGGGGGCCTTTGTTGCCCGTTCCCCCGAGGTGACGAGCGCCCGGCTGGTGCCCCTGACCGAGCTCGAGCGCTACGACATCTACTCCCCGCACGCCCGCCTCCTCCGGATCGATCTGCCGCGGTTGCGTCCCGAGCTTGCCGTGTGAGAATGCCGTTTGCTTGGCGCAACGCGGTGGCCCGGCGCGACCAGGTCGCCCTCAGCCTGCAAGCTCCCGATACAGGGCCAGATACTGATCCAGGATCGCATCGCGACTGAAGTCGCGCTGCACCCGCGCATGGCCGCGCTCGGCCAGGCCGGACATGAGCGTCGAGTCGGACAAGACCTCGCGAATCCCCTCGGCGAGCCCGGCCGCATCCGCGCAAGGCACGGTCCATCCGTCCTCGCCATGCCGCACGATCTCCCGCGCCCCGCGAAAGTTGGCCGTCACCAGAGGCTTGCGCCAGGCCCATGCCTCCAGGATGACATTGCCCATCGGCTCCTCGTCCAAGGACGGGAAGACGACGAGATCCGCCATCTGCAGATAGGGCGAGGGATCCTTTTGCCCGCCGGTCCAGAGGATGCGCTTCTCCTGCCTGACCTCGATCGCCTGGCGATTCAGCTCAAGCCCCAAGGGTCCGTCGCCGACGATGATCAGACGCAACGGTCGTCCGTCGATCGTCTCCGGGAGTCGAGCCATGGCATCGACGAGGTGCCGATGTCCCTTGAAGCCGACCAGCCTTCCCAACGTGACCATCACCAGTGCCTCGTCCGGGACGCCATGCCGAGCGCGCAGCTCGGTCACCCGCTCCGGCGCCACCGGATGCACCGGCTCGGCGAAGTTGTAGATGTGATGGACGCGATCCGCCGGCAGGCCGTTTAGGACCATCCAATCGCAGAGCTGCTTCGTGTTGCCGATCCAGCCGTGGGCGTGGCGAAAAGGACCGAGCGCGTAATAGCCGCCCAGCCGAGCGAGATGGATTGGCCCTTTCGGTAGGCTCCGGTGTGTCAGCCGTGTCGCCCGCCCCATGTAGGTCTGGACGATGTCCGGTCGGACCCGAGCGATGGTGCGCGAGACGGCATCGCGCGAGAGCGGATCCCAGGTGGTGAGAAAGGGCAGGCGATGGACCTGGAGCGACCCGTAGGCGAGATCGTCGAGACCGCTGCCTCGGCGGATCGCCAGGTCGACCGGGGCTCCGCGCTCGGCAAGTGCAAGGCTGAAGCGGATCGCCCAGCGCTCGGCACCGCCGAGGGCCTTGCTGGCGACCATTTGGAGACTGGATGGGTCTGACATAAAGGGCTGGAGTCGTTGGTCAAGTCGAAATCCGTTACCCCGGCTCGGGGCGCAGGGCCGCTTCGCGCGACAGCTCGCGATAGACCGCGAGGTTTCCCTCCACCATGACGTCGATGGAGAACTCGCGCGCCATCAGGGCCTGTCCGCCGTTGCCGAGTCTTCGGCGACGCTCGGGGTCGGCGAGCAGGGCCTGGAGTGCGGCTCTCAATGCAGCGATGTCGCCGGGAGGCACCAGGAACCCATTCTCGCCGTCGCGCACCGCCTCCGGGATGCCGCCGACGCGGCTTGCGACGATCGGCACGCCGGCGCTGGCGGCCTGGAGCAAGGAGACGCCGAGCCCCTCCATGTGCGCCGGGTGGACGAGCAGATCCAGGCAGGGCATGACCTCGGCGAGATCGTCCCTGAAGCCCAGGAGCCGGACACGCCCGGTTAGCCCCTTCCGGTGGATCTGTGCTTCGAGTGCGTCCGCGACCGGCCCCTTCCCGAAGAAGAGCACCTGCAGGCCGGGATAGCGATCCATCAACGGGGGCAGTGCCTCGATCAGATCGGCGTGCCCCTTGCGCTGAATGAGTTGGGCGACGACGCCGATCAGGAGTGCGTCCTCCGGCACTCCGAGCCGAGCGGCGATCGAGGCGCGCGCGCAGGGCCGGGCGTAGGTGGCGTAGTCGACCGCGCTGCGAACGACCCGCAGTTTCTCGCCGGGCAGCCCCTCGGCAAGCAGCACGTCGCGAATCCCCTCGGAGATGGCCACCACACGGTCGAAGAGTCGGTACTTGAGCGCGACCAGCCAGCGCGGCTCGGGGTTGTCGACCCGGCGGGTGTGGACGACCGGCACACCGGCGAGGCGCGCCGCGATGCCGCCCATGACGTCGGCGCCGATGCGGCTGTGCAGGTGCACCAGGTCCGGTCGGCTCGCACGGATCAGGCGTCTCAGACGGACGACCATCGGCAGGTCCAGATCGCCCCGCATCGGCATGCCGTAGACCTGAGCGACGGGCTCAGCGGCTTCCGCGAGGGCACACCCTGCGGGGCAGGCGAGCAGATTCTCGTGACCGCGTGCGGCAAGCCCGCGCAGCAGGTGCAGGACCTGATAGGCCCCGCCGTAGAGGTGACGTCCGCCCTCGACGTGAAGGATCCTCACGGCGCAGCCCCGAGCACGCCGCGGGCCGCGTCCAGGATCTCGTCGATCGTGATCAGATGCATGCAGGTGAAGGCCCCGTCGCAGGTCGGACGCCGTTTGCAGGGCGAGCAGTCGAGCGTGTGGTACAGCACCCGGGCGTTGGCGCGGGTGGTGTCGCGATAGGGACAGGTCGAGCCGAAAAGGAGCAGGCTCGGCGTGCCGAAGGCGATGCCCATGTGACCCAGGCCGGTATCCACGCCGATCAGGAGCGCCGCCCGGTCGATCAGGGCCGCGGCCTCGATGAGACTGGTGCGGCCCGCCAGATCGACCAAGGAAGTGTCGGCGGCATTGCGGATCCGTGTCGCGGCCTCGCGGTCCGCCGGAGCGCCGAGCACGACCGGCGTCAAGCCGAGATCCGCCTGGATGCGTGCCGCAAGCGGTGCCCAGCGTTTCTCGATCCAGTGTTTTTGCGGACGCGTCGTGAAAGGGCAGAGCACCGCGAAGCCGTCGCTCAGACCATACTCGGCGATGACACGATCGGCGAAGGCTGCCTCGGTGTTGCCGTAATGCACGGCCATCGCGAAGTCCTTCGCGGGCAGACCCAAGGTCTGCGCCAGATAGAGATACTCCGATCCGATACGCCGGGGATCCCCGCCGCGCTGAACCGTCCGCGTCATCAGCCATTGGCTGCCCTCGCGCGAGCCCAGACCGATCCGCTCGCGAGCACCCGAGAGCCGCGTCAAGGCGCCGCTCTTGAGCAATCCCTGCAGGTCGATGGCGAGATCGAAGCGACGCTCGCGCAGATGCGTCCGCAGTGCCCTGATACCGGACATCAACTCGCGCAGACGCCGCTCGTACCACAGGCGCCGCCAGTGACCCAGCGGACAGACGATGACCTCGTCCAGATCAGGATGTCGGTCCAGCAGGGCGCGATACTCGGGCTGCACCAGCCAGGCGATGTGTGCCTGCGGATAGGCGCGTCGCAGGGCCGCGATCAGCGGCGAGGCGAAGACGATGTCGCCGATCGCGGAGAGTCTGACGACGAGGATCTTCACCCGCGGCCGTCCCCCGGCGGCTTCGTCAGCCTGGCGAGACGGAAGCTGTAGGCGGACCCTGCGAGCAGGATCCAGAAGACCATCCAGTCGCTGCGCACCACGCGATAGTTGAACAGATTCCAGATCAGCACGAACACGAGCGTGACCAGGAAGAGTCGGCAGAGATCCGCCGGGAGTCGTCCGGCGCGACATTCGCCGCCCGTCGCGCGCACCAGCGCCCAGACCAGCGCGACCGCCAGCAGCAGCCCGACGGCGCCGAATTGAAACAGCGTTTCGGCATAGGCGTTGTGCAGATGCGGCAGCCAATTGACGTTGTCCAGGAGGGTGTCCGCTCGCCCGCTGGAGGCGATCCATTCGCGGCTGGTGCCCGCACCCCAGCCGAACCAGGGGTGTTCGCGCCATTTCTCGACAGTGAAGAGCAGGGCGTTGACGCGCAGGCCGACCGGATCGGAGGTCACCTCGGTCACATCGCCGCTGATCACCTGCTGCAGGGTGTCAGTCTGGTCGGTGAGCCGCATCGCGATCGTCTGATATTGACTCGACAGGAAGGCCCCGAGGGCGGCGGCGACCAGCAGGAGCGCAAACCAGCGTCGGCGTGCGGGTCTTACCGTCGTCGCCTGTCGCGCCCGCCATTCCATCAGCATCAAGACCGCCAGCCCGCCGAGAAAGCCGAGCCAGGAGCCGCGCGATTGGGACAGGAGCAGGCCCTCCAGCATGACGAGCAGCCAGACGGCCCAGAGCGTCGTCGCGAGCCAGCGCTGCCAAGGTCGGTCGCGCATCGCCCAGAAGGCACGGCGTGTCGCGAGGAGCCCGAGCGCCCCGAGCCCGGCGAACATGCCGAAGGCGATCGACGGAAGGTAAGCATCGAACCGGGTCGAGAAGAAGACGGCGTCGAAGGTCGCCCAGTCGATCTTGCGAAAGGTCGCGAGGGTGAAGCCCGCGAGCCCGAGCAGCAGAACCAGGCGCACCCGATCCGGGCGTCCGGCGGCCCAGTAGGCGAGCGGGATGAAGAGCAGCAGCTTCACCCAATCCGTTCCGTTCTCGACAACCGCTTGTGACAGCGTCGGGGTCGGCTGTAGGACATAGGCGATTGCGCTGTGCACGGCGACATAGAGCCCGAAGGCCAGGGCCGTGAGGGCGACCGGATCCCGTGCGAGCCGCCGCCAAGCGTCGAATCGGATCAGGAAAGCAAGCGCCAGCAGGACCAGGCCGACGGTGGCCGGCGTGATCCCGAGCAGCCCGAAGAAGGCAAAGACATAAAGGCCGACGAGACCTGCACGTGACCAACCGTCGGTCGGCACGATGCTCGGCATAAGGCGGGGCGTCTCGGGCAAGGTCGGCGTCTCGAAGGGTTCGCGGGATGAGGATCTCGCCTCGGGACGGGTATGATACGCGCGATCGCGTACCCGGGTGCACCGAGGCGCGGGCCCCGACGGACGTTGCGGTCGGCACGCATCCGCAAGTCCGGGAGCGCCGAGCTGCACGCCGTGCTCCGGCCGCACTGCCTGAACAATTCGACATCCAACACAAGACTCGGCCCGATGCGACCGCCGTGTCGAGGACGATCAATGCCTGCCATCGACCCGTCGGCTCAACCCATCCCGGCTCCACTGTCTCATCGGCCGTCGCGCCCTGTCTGCCTCTTCATCCCGAGCTTCGGTGACGGCGGGGTGGAGCGCATGATGGTCAACATCGCCCGCGGGATCGCCGATCAGGGTGTCCCGGTCGACTTCGTGGTCGGACGGCGCGAGGCGCCTTTTCTGGATAGTCTCCCGGCCACGGTGACCGTTCATGCGCTCGGCCGTGTTTCGCCGCGGGAGCGGCAGCGCGTCCTCGCCGAGTATGTCGAGCGCCGTCGACCCTCCGTCGTCCTGTCGGCCAAGACCGAGGACGATCGCATCGCGCTCGCGGTGAAGGCGAGCTCATCGACCGATACCCGGTATTTTCTGCGCCCCGGCACCACCATGTCCGAGCGCTGGCGTGCGCGCGGGAAGAATCGGCTCAAACGCTGGTGGGAGCAGCGCGAGCTGCGGAGCCTCTTTCAGCGGGCCGACGGGGTCGTTGCCGTGTCCGAAGGGGTCGCAGCCGACATCGCCGAGGTGACGGGCATCCCGCCGAGTCGCGTCCAGGTGGTGCGCAACCCCAACATCACGCCCGAGTTCTATGCACAGGCGCAGGAGCCGCTGGATCACCCCTGGTTCGGCACCGACCAGCCGCCGGTGATCATGGGCGTCGGCGGCCTACGCACCCAGAAGGACTTCGCGACCCTGATCAAGGCGTTCGCCCTGCTGCATGCGCGTCTGCCCTGTCGGCTGATGATCCTAGGACAAGGCCGCCAGCAGGGGCGCCTCCTGCGCCTCGCGCGGGATCTGGGCGTTGCGGACGACGTGGCCCTACCCGGCTTCGAGCCCAATCCCTACCGCTTTCTGGCGCGCGCCAAGCTCTTCGCCCTCTCCTCGCTCTGGGAAGGCTCGCCCAATGTCCTGACCGAGGCGCTCGCACTGGGCACACCCGTGGTTTCGACCGATTGCCGCAGCGGACCGCGGGAGATCACCCGCGACGGCATGTTCGGCGCCTTGGTGCCGGTCGGCGATGTCGAGGCACTGGCGGCCGCCATGAAAGAGACCCTGCTCAATCCGCCGCCGCCCGATGTCTTGAAGGAAGCGGTGCAGGGATATCGGATGGACATCAGCGCACGGCGCTACCTTGCGGCCTTCGGGCTGATTGCGGAGGGTTGACCCTATAGTCGTCCGGACCTGTCGAGCGATTAGTCATCGCGCAAAAAAGGGGTCGGTGCGGCCCTTTGCCGGAGCCAAGCCTCCAATCGGCGCAGCGGGCCATCGCTCAGGCCCCCGCTCCGACTTTCGGATCGAACCAGTTCTCGACGATGAGGCCGGAGAAGTCCGCGAAGTCCTCGGTGTTGCGTGTCACGAGGACCAACCCATTAACGGCGGCGATGGCCTCGATCTGGCAGTCGGCGTAAGATGGCGTGCGCCCAATCTTTTCCAGACGTGCACGTTCGTGCGCCTGGCGGGAGACGCTCGAACCCGTAATGCATCTCCTGCCAGGAGATGGCCGAGATGGCCAATTCCGTTGTGTGCGCCTCGATGCCGGCGAGGACAGCCCCGGAGGGCCTTGCTCTGATCGGCTCGGAGACCACGTTGGTGTCCAACACGTATTTCATTCGGACCACTCGAAGCCACGGTCCTGTGCTGCGCGATCGCGCCAAGATTCGACCTCTTCGGACTGCAGGTCGATGGGTTCGAATTCGGGATCCGCGCGCATCTCGCGAATAGCGTCCCAGAAGGGCGGCCGGACGGCTCCTCGGCTCAGACGACCGTACTCGGCTTCCGAGAGCAGCACGGCAACGGGTCGACCGCGGCGCGTAATGTGCACGGTCTCGCCGCGCTCGGCCTGGTAGATGCGCAGGTGGCAGTCGATACGATCAGACTGCTTCAAGCTGTTGCTGGCGGTTCGCGTCAGGCGTTTCGTGCGGTGTGTCGACCGGTTTTTTCGACCGTCCCCGCTGCGTCCTCCCGACGCATTTTCCCAGCGTCGCCTCGATGTGTTCTCGAAACCAGTCGTTTCAGGTCGAGGTCAGAACATCATCAAACATCATCAAACATCACGACTCTAACAACATCATGTCATTAAAATCGACACTGCGTGATCTCTCTCATCCTATTCTGCGGCACCTAGCTTTTAGTCTGCCGGCCAAGGTCGAACAACACGTCATCCGGATTCCCATCCTGGAAGGGACGGGACTCGGCGTCTATGAGCAATTCAGGCGTGGTGAAGAAGCCTGGAAGCTCGCACTGTATCGACGCCTGCCAGGCGACAGCGGAAACCTTTTCCTGGACGTTGGCGCGAACCTCGGTCAAACCCTGATCGAGCTGCGGCAAGTCGACACCCATCGACCCTACCTCGGCTTTGAGCCCAACCCGGATTGCTTGCACTATGTTTATCGCCTGATCAAGATCAACGAATTTCCCAACGTCGAGTTGGTCGCCGCCGGGATCGGTGATAGCACCGGATTACTGACGCTGTACCTCCCGGCTGGCCGCTCCACAGACTCCACGGCAACACTGCTCGAGGATCTGCGCCCCGAGAGGGAGTATGACACCCGCCATGTCCCGATCTTCAGCGACGAGCATGTCAATGGCCTGATTGCGAAGCGCCCCCTGGGCTTCGTCAAGATTGATGTGGAGGGTGCCGAGCTGGAAGTTCTGAGGGGTATCCAGGGTATCCTCCGTCGCGAACGTCCGCCCATCCTCTGCGAGGTACTTTTCACTGACCCTAAAGGCGATCTCGAAGCGAGCCGGACGCGCAACGAAAACATCATGTCCCTGCTGCGTGACCTGAACTACCGCGTTCTGCAGATTCGAAAATCCCCGGATCTGCGTTCGACCGTCGGTTTCGTTCCCATTGAAATCTTTCCGGTCGATTATTATTGCCCCGCCAACATGCATGAGTGTGATTATCTGTTCCTACCCGATGAACGAGCGGAGGAACTGTTGAACAAAATGGCCTGAACTGGGAAAGGGGTCAGGTTCACACCATTCGGTTATCATCACTCCATGGTTGGCTATCGTAGGCACCGCGTATGAGCAACGCGTATGAGCAAGATTTCTTCTCTTGGACCCGGGAGCAGGCCGCGGCGGTGCGCGAAGGGAATCTCGGGCGTATGGATCGCGAGCTTCTAGCCGGAGAGATCGCAGAGATGGGACGCTCCGAGCAACGCGCGCTGGCTGCACGTATGGCGGTCATCGTCGCGCACCTCCTGAAGTTGGAGGTGCAAACCGAGCGAACGCCGACCAACGAGAAAAGTTGGCGCAACTCCGTTGCAACCCAACGTCGCCAAATCGAGCGTCTCCTCGGCAGGAACCCGGGGCTTCGCACGGTCGATCCGTTCCGGAAAATCAGGTTAACCTGTCCACCGAACCAAGAGCCCCTGCATGCCGACCGCGATCGTCCTCGCCACCCTGAACGCCCGTTATGCGCATGCCTCGCTGGCGTTGCGCTATCTGCGGGCGAATCTCGGGCCGCTGCGCGAGGTCAGCATGCTGTGCGAGCTCGTGCTGGGCGCGGCACCCGAGGAGGTGGTCGAGCAGCTGCTGGCCGAAGGACCACGCATCGTGGGATTGTCGGTCTACATCTGGAACGTCGCGCCTCTGACGCGAGTCGTCGCCTTGCTCAAGGAGACGGCGCCGGATGTGGTGGTCGTGCTCGGCGGTCCGGAGGTGAGTCACGAGGTCGAATCGCAGCGGATCTGCGCGCTGGCGGACTATGTGGTGACGGGTTGGGGCGAGGTGACCTTCGCCCGGCTGGCGGGCGCGATCCTGGACGGACAGCCGCCCGCGGCGAAGGTCCATGCTGGCGAGCAGCCGCCGCTCGACAGCATCCGCTTTCCCTACGACGAGTTCTCGGACGAGGATCTGCGGCGGCGAAATCTGTACGTCGAGGCGTCGCGCGGCTGTCCGTTCAAGTGTGCCTTCTGCCTGTCCGCGCTGGATCGGACCGCGTGGCCGTTTCCGCTCGCGCCGCTGATCGCGGAGCTGGAGCGGCTGTACGTGCGCGGTGCTCGGCGCTTCAAGTTCGTCGACCGGACCTTCAACCTCAAGCTCGATCACGCCTCGGCCATCCTGGGGTTCTTTCTGGAGCGCATCCGGGAGCGCCCGGATGACCTGCCTTTTCTGCATTTCGAGCTGGTCCCGGATCATCTGCCGGAGCGGATGAAGGGGATGCTCGTAGCCTTTCCGGCGGGCACGCTGCAGTTGGAAATCGGTGTGCAGACCTTCAATCCCGAGGTGCAGGCGCTGATCTCGCGGCGTCAGGACGATGTGCAGGCCGAGGCCAATCTGCGCTGGCTGCATGCCGAAACGACCGCGCATCTGCACGCCGACCTCATCATCGGCCTGCCGGGCGAGGATCCGGCCTCGTTCGGGGCCGGCTTCGATCGGCTGATGCGGATCGGTCCGCACGAGATCCAGGTCGGGATTCTGAAGCGGCTGCGCGGCGCGCCGGTCTGTCGGCACGCCGAGCGGTTCGGGCTGGTGTTCAGCCCGGATCCGCCGTACAGCCTGCTCGCCAGCGACCGCATCGACCGCGGAACCATGCAGCAGCTGACGCGGTTCGCGCGCTATTGGGATCTGGTGGGCAACTCGGGGCGCTTCGGTCGCACGCTGCCGCTCCTGCTGGGCGACGCGCCCTTCGAGCGCTTTCTCGCTTGGTCAGACTGGTTCTACGCGCAATCGGGCAAGACGCACGGCATCCCGCTCGAGCATCTGTACGAGGGCCTGCACGACTGGCTGTCGCTGCAGGGGATCGCGGAATCGGCCACCGCGGCGTTGCGCAGCGACTATGCCGCCTGCGGTGCGCGCGGACGCCTGTCGTTCGACCCCACGCGGCGGATCCCGCCGCCGTCGCCGAAGACCGAGGGAGCGCTGCCGACGCGCCAAGCGCGTCACCTCACACCTCGGACGCGTTCCAGCGGCTCACCAACGCTCTGATGTCTGCGGCCTTGCCTTCGATGTCCGTGACCAAGTCGAATTGGATGCCGGCCTTGCGGAGGTTCTCGCCGGGCTCCGCAACCTTGAAGTAACGGTCGCCTTCGAGGTGGTCGGTCAGGAATCGCAGGCCCAGCTCGAAAGGCATGAGACGGATCGCCTCGGGGATCAGGGCGATCTCCTCGGCACTCAGCCAAGCGCGCGTCTGCTCGGCATAGGCGTGGAGGATCGGCTCGGCGACGGCGAGATCGAACGAGACCCGGTTGAGCCCGCCCGCGGACTCGCCGCTGCGGTTGCAGCAGGAACGCAGACAGTCGCCGATATCGTGCAGGATCAGGCCGGGTTGCAGGGTGTCGAGGTCGATCAAGGCGAGTGCACGCCCGCTGTCGCGGTCGAACAGGATGTTGTCGAGCTTGGGGTCGCCGTGGATGACACGCACGGGGATCTCGCCTCGGTCGCGCGCATCGGCGAGTCGCTTCGCGAGTGCTTGGCGGTCGAGCGCGAAGCGAACGCCGATCTCGACATCCGGATCGTTGCGGGCACCCTCGACCCGAGCCAGGACCGACAGAAAGCGCGCGAGATAGGCCGGCGTGTCGTGAAATCCGGGTAGGGTAACGCTCAGTGCATCGGCGGGCAGCGATTGCAGCAGGGTATGGAAGCGGCCGAGGAGCCGGCCGACCTCGCGGGCCTGCTCGGGAGTCTCGAGGCGGGGCAGGCCGACGGCATCTTCGATCAGCGTCATGAGACGCCAGACGTTTCCGTCCGGAGCGCGCAGACCCGCTTCGCCCGTACGGGTCGCGATCAACACCGGGACACGGAATCCGAGATCGGGGTGCAAGCGCGCCTGTCGATCGAGTACCTGGATGTTGGACATGATCCGCAACGGATCGGGAAAGACCGCGCCGTTGATGCGCTGGAGTACGTAGCGCGTTCCGCCGGCCACGACCCGAAAGGTATCGTTGATCAGCCCGCGACCGTAAGGCTCGATCGCCTCGACCGGCGAGGCGATCTCGAACGCCTCGACGATGGTCCCGAGCACTGCGCGCTTCGGCGCCTGTCGCGCCCCGTCGATCTCTCCCCGACGCATCTCAGTAGGACCGCCGCACGTCCAGGACATCGGGGATCTGCTGCAGCTTCGTCAGGATCTTCTCCAGGTGCGCCATGTTCTTCACTTCCAGGGTAAAGCGCATTGCCGCCGTGTCCGTGGAGCGCTCTGAATGGGTGTTGACGCCGAGCACGTCCACCTCGTCGTCGGAGAGCACGGAGGAGACATCGCGCAGCAGACCCTTACGATCCGCGGCGATCACCAGCACGTCCACCGAGTAGCCGGCGTTGGCGGGTTGATCCGCCCAACGCACCGCGATGAGACGCTCGGCCTCCGCCGGCGGCAGGTTGCGCAGGTTGCTGCAATCCTTGCGATGGACGGTGACCCCGCGTCCGCGGGTGACGAAGCCGATGACGGGGTCGTACGGGACCGGCTTGCAGCAGGGGGCGAGATGGGTCATGAGGTCGTCGACGCCCTCCACCACGACATCCGTGGCGCCCTCCAGCCGGGGCTTGTGCGGCTGGCGCAGTTTGGGCTCGATCTCCTTGATCTCCTCGGTCTTGCGCTCCCCGACCTGGCGCGCGACCTGTCCGACCGACAGATCGCCGCGCCCGATCGCGGCCAGCAGATCCTCCCCGCGCTTGAAGTTGAAGCGGGTCGCGAGCTCTTCCAGGTTGGGCTTCTCCGCGATGCCCAGTCGGCCGAGCTCGCGCTCCAGCGTGACGCGGCCGCCCTGCAGATGCTGATCGTGATCGAGCTGCTTGAACCATTGGCGGACCCGGTTGCGGGCGCGTGCCGTGGTCAGATAGCCGTGATGGGGGCTCAACCAATCGCGGCTGGGCGAGGCGTTCTTCTGGGTCAGGATCTCGACGGTCTCGCCGCTGCGCAGCTCGTAGTTCAGCGGCACGATCCGTCCGTTGATGCGAGCGCCGCGGCAGCGGTTGCCGACCTCCGAGTGGATGGCGTAGGCGAAGTCGAGGGCCGTGGACCCCTTGGGCAGCTCGATCACCTTCGACTGCGGGGTCAGCACATAGATGTGGATCGGCTCGAACTCGGCCTTGAAGCGCTCGAGGAAGCCGCCGGTCTCGTCGCCTTCGTTCTTGAGCTCGAGCCAGTTGCGCATCCAGATGACGCGCCGCTGGAACTCGGCGTCATGCCCCTTGGACTCCTTGTAGGCCCAATGGGCGGCGACACCGAACTCGGCATGCCGGTGCATCTCGTGGGTGCGGATCTGCACCTCGAGCGGCTTGTCCTCCGGCCCCACGACGGCCGTGTGGAGCGACCGATACATGTTGCCCTTGGGCGTGGCGATGTAGTCGTCGAACTCCTTGGGGATGTGCTTCCAGAGTCCGTGCACCAGCCCGAGCGCGGCGTAGCAGTCCGCGACCGACCCGACCAGGATGCGCACCGCGCGCAGGTCGAAGATCTCGGCGATCTCGACCTCCTTGCGCTGCATCTTGCGCCAAATGCTGTAGATGTGTTTCGGCCGGCCGGTGATCTCGGCCGCGATGCCGGCCTCGCCGAACGTGTCGTGCAGGGTCTGGATGACCACCGCGATGTAGTGCTCGCGCTCTTCGCGGCGCTCGGCCAAGAGCTTGGCGATGCGCTTGTACTCGTCGGGCTTGAGATAGCGCTGGCTGAGGTCTTCCAGCTCCCACTTGACCTGCCAGATGCCGAGCCGGTTGGCAAGCGGGGCATAGATGCGCTGGGTGTCGCGCGCGATCTTGGCGCGGCGCTCCGGCTCGAGGTCCTTGATGGCGCGCATCAGGTGGACGCGCTCGGCGAGCACCACCAGCACCACCCGCACGTCCTCGGCGATGCCGAGCAGCAGACGGCGCAGGTTCTCCTCGTGCTCGTCCTGATCCTTGGCGGCGATGATGGCGTCGATGTTGGCGATCTGGCCGATGCGCGAGAGATCGCCGACCATCCGCGCAATCCCCGGGCCGAAGTGATCTTCGAGCTGCGCTTCGGTGAGGTCGCCCTGATCCAGACAGCCGTTGAGCAGGGCCGCGATGAGGGTCTCGAAGTCCATCCGCAGACGCACCAGGATGTCCGCCGTGGAGAGCACGTGCCGCACATGGGTCTCGCCGGTCTCGATACGACGGTCGCCGCGGCAGCGCGTCAGCGCCGCGCAGGCGCCGGCGATCTGCTTGAGCTCCTCGGTTGGATAATGGCTTGCCAACCCGTCGAGCCAGTGACGGATCGCCTCGTCGTCGTCGCCATGCGACTCGGGGAGGTTGTAGGTGGGTTTGACCATGATGTGAAGCGACTCTCGGTAGCTGCGGTCGATCTTGGATGTTTGACCCTGAAACCCCGGACTTTGAACCGCAAAGGCGCGAAGGGCGCAAAGAAAACGCGCGGGCTGGATCTTCGATGCCCACGCGACGCGCCGCCGACCCCCAAAACCCGACGCGCTGCTTTGCGGACCTTGCGCCGCGAGAGTCCTTGCGGGGTCAGTCCGTCAGCAGATGGCTCGCCAGCCCGTCCGCGAGCTTCGGCTCGAACCAGGTCGACTTCGGCGGCATCACCTCGCCCGCATCGGCCACCGCCATCAGGTCTTCCATCCGGGTCGGGTGGAGCGCGAAGGCAACGGCCATCTCGCCCGAGTCGACCCGCGCCGAGAGCGCCTCCAGGCCGCGGATGCCGCCGACGAAATCGATCCGGTCGTCGCGCCGCGGGTCTTGAATGCCGAGGATGGGGCAGATCAGGTTGTCCTGGAGCAGGCTGACATCGAGCCGCCCGACCGGGTCGTCGTAGGGGATCCGCCCCGGATCGAGCGCCAGCCGATACCAGTGACCGGCCAGGTACATCCCGAATTCGCCGGGACGCTCGGGGGCGACCGGACCCGGTGCGCCCTCGATCTCGAAGGCGACTGCGAGGCGCTGCATGAGGGTCTCGACGCTGTGACCGTGCAGGTCTTTGACCACACGGTTGTAGTCCAGGATCCGCATCTGATCGTGCGGAAAGATCACCGACAGCATGTAGTTGTAGGGCTCGGCCCCGGTGTGACCGGGATTCGCGGCACGGCGCATGGCGGCGACCCGCGAGGCCGCGGCGCAGCGGTGGTGGCCGTCGGCGATATAGAGTGCGTCCAGGCCCTCGAAGGCGGCGGTCAGCTCGGCGACCGGCGCCGCGTCCATGATGGGCCAAAGCTCGTGTCGAATCCCGTCGGGCGCGGTGACGTCCGTCTCGGCCGGGCCGCCGTGGAGACCGGCAGCGAGACCGGCGAGCAGGCCATCGATGTCCGGGCGCGCTCGGCAGGCGAGCAACACAGGTCCGGTCTGGGCGTTCAGTGCATCGATCTGGCGCACCCGGTCGTCCTCCTTGACGGGACGCGTGAGCTCATGGCGTTTGATCCGATCCCTGTCGTAGGCCTCGATCGAGGCGGCGGCGACCAGACCGGTCTGGCGATGCGCGCCCATCGTCAGACGATAGAGGTAGTAGCCGGGCGTCGCGTCGCGCACCAACAGGCCCTCGCCCAGCATCCGATCGAGGTTCTCGCGTGCCTTGGCATAGACCGGCGGGCTGTAGGGATCGATGCCCTCGGGCAGATCGACCTCGGGGCGCGAGATGTGCAGAAAGCTCCAGGGGCGACCCTCGACCAGCCGACGTGCCTCGGCGGCGTTCATCACGTCGTAGGGCGGGGCGGCCACGTCCGCGGCATGCGCGGGGGCCGGCCGGAGCGCCGCGAAAGGTTTGATCAGGGGCATGGAGACTCACCGTCGGTGTCGTCGAGACTGGATGGATGGCGTTCGGGACGTCGGTGTCCGCGAGCCAATGGTATCAGCTCGGATCGAGCCTCGGCCAAATCCGACGTGGATGTCCGCAGTGCGATCTGCAGCCCCGAGCCGGGCGAAGCGGAGTCATACGGGCTCGCCTGGCTCGGGGACGCGAGCGCGGGAAGGCGGCTCTATACTCGGGTGGATATTTCCCCCGCGAATCCGAATCGACGGCATGACCGACAACAACTATCTCAAGGATCTGATCCTGCTGCGCAACGACCCGTCGAAGGTCGCGCGTATTCGCAATGCCGCCGAGCGCGGAGAGATGGACGCCCAGTATGCGATGGGCCTCGTCTATGCCGAGGGGCGCGGGGTGGAGATCGACCTCGCCCGCGCGCATTTTTGGTTGTCGTTGGCCATCGCGCAAGGGGACACGGACGCCGATCAGTTGCGCAACATCGTCGGCAGCCAGATGACCGACGCCGAGTTCGCAGCGGCCAAAGAGCTGATCGTCGCGCATCGCGCGACTCACGCGGCGTCAACGACCACGCACTAAACCGTGCAGACTCCGACTCTCGCCGAATCTGCCCACCGCGCTGCGGGGTTTCGGTCCGATGCCATTGGCGTGGACTGGATGGGTTTCGCTTCGCTCTACCCATCCTACGTGTTTCGGTTGTTTTTGAATCGCTCCTGACTTACCAACAGGGCGCGGCGACGCTCGACATCGGACCGAAGGCATCGACCGGCGGGGGAACCCGGCGACCGGGTATCCGACCCCGCACCAATTGCCGTAGAGCGGCATGCATTTGAAGGCGGCGGCTTGGGTCGCGCAGGTGGCGAGAACGGCACCGAGCAGCCAGGAGAGGACGGGGGTACGGCTCATGGTGAATCCTCGTTCGCTTGAGCGGACTGACGCGTGCGCGCCCGAGAGGCTAGTGCAGCACGGCAGATGTGTCGAGACCGTTCGTTGTCGTGGTCGTGGTCGTGGTCGTGGTCGTAATCGATACTCGATTACGATTACGACCACGACCACGACAACACTACTCGATCCGGGATGCCTCGGCCGAGACGTCGCGCGCGCGTCGCTCGAGCCGGTTTTCCGCCTTGAAGCGCGCGGCCTCGCGGATCAGGGCAAGGCGCGCGCGGTCCCGGCCCCAGATCGCCTCGAGGCGACGGTCCGGCACGGTCTCTTCGGTCCAGAGGCGCCAGAGCAGGGTGGCGTTCTCCCAATAGGCCGCGCCGATGGTATGTCCGTCGGGGCTGAAGTCGGCGTAGGCAACCCCGCCGAGTGCGCCATCGAGGGTGAGAAAGGACTCCTCGGGCAGCATGCTCGGACGCGTGGGACGCATCCAAATGCGCACTGCACCGTCACGCGAGGCGGTCAGGATCCAGCGTCCGTCCGGACTGAACTTGGCGGCGTAGATCCGATCCTTGTGCCCGAGGAGATCCGCGAGCAGGGCGCCGTCCAGGGCCCAGACCTGTGCCTTCGCGTCCAATGACGCGGTGACGAGCGCCTGACTGTCCGGCGCGAACGCGACACTGTAGAGGATGCCGGCTTGGGGCTCGAGAGACAGGGGGTGCGCAGCCGCTGTCGGTCAGAGCCGCCAACGCGGCGCTGCCGTCCTCGCTCGATGTTGCGAGCCACCGACCATCGGGAGAGAAGGCGGCGTCCGTCACCGTGTCCGTATGCCATTGTGCAGCGCACACCGTCGCCCAGCCGCCGCTGCTGTCCATCCGCATGACCCGGACACCGCCGCCGTCGTCGCCGGTCGCGACCAGTGTCGCGCCATCCAAGCCCTCGGAGACCGCCGCGGCTTGAACCCCGCTTCCGCCCTCGCCCCAGTCGGGTGCACCCTCCAGCGGGGCGCAGGCCTGCGGATCCCAGAAACGGACCGGCTCGGCGAGATGGCTCGATGTGGTCAGCAGCCACCGTCCGTCGGGGGCGAACAGGGCCTGATGGACGTTCGGACAGGTGCGCCCGCCATCCGGACTGCAGGGCGCACCGTCGGCGGCAACCGCGAGGCGGCAGCCACCGCCGGTCTTCAGATCCCAGACCCGGGCCGTGCCGTCGTGACCTGCGCTGGCCAAGCGATCCGCCGAGGGCGAGAAGGCGACCCGGCGCACCCGCCCCTGATGTCCCGTCAGGGTCCAGATGCGCACCGGCGGGGGGCATCGTCGCGACGATCGTACTGCCAAACCTCGACCCGTCCGTCGAAGGCCGCGGTGGCCAACATGACCGCGGGCGTATCCGTCGTCCCGGCGTCGGGCGCACCTGAATCCGGCGATGCGGCGCCCGGCGCTGCAAACGTCTCGGCCATCGCCAGATGCCAGACGTGATCGGCGCTGGGGAGATGAAAGGCCAGTGTCTCGGTCGGTTTGACCGACCAGAGTCGCGCCGAGCCGTCCGGATCCGAGTAGCTCAGGACCCGACGGCCGTCGACACTGAAACGCGCATCCGTCACCGCCGCGTCATGACTGAAGACCGCCACCTCCTTGCCGGAGAGCAGACCCCAGAGCCGCGCGGTTTTGTCGAGCGAGGCACTGAGGACGAGGGGCTCGCGATCCTCGTCGTCCATGCCCGGCGAGACCCGCACGTGCTCCACGCTCAGGTCGTGATGCCCGAGGACCTCGGCATAACGGCTCTCGAGATCCCAGCGCACCACCTGTCCCGCGTCGTCTCCGGCGATCAGATATTGCCCGCCGGGCGAGAACACCGCCTCGCGCACCGCGGACTTGTGGATGCGAATGCGTCGGCCGTCGCGTTCGATGATGCCCAGCTCGGCAAGCTCGCCGCCGTCGAGGTCGTAGACACGGATCCGCTCGTCGGCGGACGCCACGGCGATCCGCCGACCGGCGGGGTCGAACCGGGCATCGTTGGCCGGCCGGCCGAGCGAGCCGCTGGTCGGTAGAACCGCCCGTTCGGCTCCCGTGCCGGTCTCGAGCACGCGCGCGGAGCCGTCGCGCGAGGCCGTGACGAGCAGCTCCCCGTTCGGCGCGAAGGCGATGCTGCGCACCTCGCTCGCATGCACGGGCACGTCCCAGAGCGGCGCACCCGGGCGGCTCAGGTCCAGGAGACAGACGGCATAACGGTCCTGCTGCGCACCGTGGGAGAGGGCGAGAAAGCGGCCGCCTAGGTCCAGCGCGATCGGGCTGTCCGGGCGCGCGCCGCAGCTCCAGTCGGGCGGCTGCCCCGGCTCGGCCGGGAGCCGCCAGACCCCGCCCTCGCCGATCCCCAGGATGGTCTGGGGCGTGCCGCTGCCGACGAAGCGTACCGAATGGATCGGCGTCTCCGGACCGGACAGGCGTGCCTCGGGCTGGTAGCTCTGACCGCGCAGCGCCCAAAGCTGCGCACCTTCGCCCCGCGATTGAGTCACCAAGCGCTCGCCGTCGTCTCGAAATGCCGGAGGCAGCGGCTGGTCGCCCGCCATCGCCTCGGACTGGACCATCGCGATCATGCGATTCGTGGTGAAGGCGCGACTGAGGGTATCGGTCGCGGCTTCGGGCAGATAGGGACCGGCATTGAGGGCGAGTCGCACCGCCTCCGGTGTATTGCCCTGGCGCACCGCGAGATCGGCCGCCTTGAGCAGGCTGCGCTGAAGGTTCAGGGTGGCCTCGCGCGAGGCGTCCCAAGCCCAGAAGGCCGCCCCGGTGGCGAGCACCAGGAGTGCGGCCAGGGTCAGACCGAGGAGACGGGCCCACCGGTTGCGCCGTCGCTGCAGCACCAGGTGCTGATGCGAGTGCTCGAGGAGCTCCTGCTCCAAGGGCTCGAGCTCCTCGCCGTAGGCCTCCGCGAAGCGCCGCGCCGCGGCATAGCCGGCCTCTCCCAGCAGATATTCGCGATTGCAGTCGGTGCGCCGCCACAGGCGCGCCTGGCGAGAGATCTGATAGCGCAGGATGAGATCGCGGCGGTTGCTCGGGTCCGCGACCCAGTCGCGGATCGGTGACCACCGCTCGAACAGGGCCGGATGGATCAAGCTCGCGAGCGCGCGGTAGTCCTCCCAGTGCAGGACCGGCACGGCGTCGGGATCCTCGGCGCGCTCGATGGCCGGGGCCATAATGGCGGGGGCCGGGGCGACCTCGAAATCGCGGTCCGACGGCACCGACGCATCGCGCCCGGCGGTGCCGCGCCTGCTGCGCAGCCGCTCGCGCCATTCCTCGCCGGTCTGGATCATGATGCGGCGCAGATCGTCCATGAGACGCGGCGCCTCCTGCGTGCAGCCGAGCCGCGCCGAGGGATCGGCCACACCTTCGGCGACCAACAGGCGAGCCTCGATCAGCGACTCGACGAGCCTGGCGACCGCCGCCCGACGGGTCAGGGTGCGAAGATCCCCGCGGCGTGCACCGAGCATCGATGCGCCTCCGCCCTCGAGCGCGATCAGGCCGCGGCAGAGCACCGGCAGCGCATCCCGAACCGCGGGATCCAAGGCATCCCAGAGGGCCTGCGCACGGCCCAGCAGCGAGCCGGAGAGTCCGCCGACACGGCGATAATCGGCAAGGGCCAGGGGCCGATTTCGATTGGATTCCACATCGCCGGAGCCGTCGCGCGCGCGGTGGTAGAGCTCGTCCAGGGCGGGCTCCAGGACGGCCGGCCAATGCTCGAGCAGGCTCGCCTCCGACTCCAGCGCATCGACCAGACCGCGTCCGCCGCCGGCCATGCCCTCGTACTCGATCCCGGCCACCCGTGCCGGGATCTCGATCACCTGTCTGATCCGCGCCGCCGGCGGCGGCTCCAGGCGAAACCAACTCTGCTCGTCCAGGAGCGACGCGAGCTCGGGCATCTCCCCGAGGTGGCGCAGATAGTCGCTGCGCAGCGAGGAGATCACCCAGACGCCGTCTCGGGCGGCGAGCAGGGCCAATGCCTTGACGAAGGCGCGGGTTCGAGGCGCGGCCCGCATCGCCTCCGTGAACAGGCGATCGAGCGGATCGACGATGACCGCGAGCTGTAAACGGCCGTTTGAGGCGTCGCTTCTGCTCGCCGGATCATCGGCCAACTGCCCGAGCGCGGCCAGCAGCTGATCGGCGGCGACCTCCGGCTCGCTGACCAGCAATCGCGTCAGGCGCGCGACGTCGAGCCCGAAGCCGTCCAGCGCCGGCCCCAACAGACCGGGCGCGGCGAGGGCGACGGCCAGGGCCTGGATCGGGTCGCGATCCTCCAGCTCCACGAAACCCCAGCGACACCCGGCAATGCCGGGGAAGAGAAAGGGCCGGATCAGACGCGGCAGCAGCCCGGCGCGGATCAGGGAGCTTTTGCCCACCCCGCTCGGACCGCTCAACAGGAGCAGGCCGCGCCCCGGACCCTGCAGCGCCTCCAAGCGGGTCACCAGCTCGCGCGTCTCGATCTCACGACCGGTAAAGACGCGGTCGTCGACCAGCTCGAACGGTGCACCGGCGCGGAAGGGACTCCCGCGCCAGTCGGCTGCATCGGAGGCCAGGCGCCGCTCCGCACTGATGCGTCGGTTCAGGAGCTTGCGCAGTTGCGTCTCGAGCAGCTCGCGGAAGCTGCGGTCGTTGCCGAACTGTCTGAAGGCGCGACTGAAGCTGCCGTCCGGGTTGAAGAAGTGGGTGCGGAAGAACTCTTCGAGTCGATGCCGGTCGGCGAGCGCCTCGCGGGTCGCCTCGGCATTGTTGACGTCCACCATGCGCGGCGCGGTCTTTTTGTAGACCAAGACCTCGGGGGTGCCCGTGCGGGCCGACTCCCGCACCGCATCGACGAACTCCCACTCGGTCCCTGTCATGCCCTCGTAGGGGTCCTCCGCGAGCGGTGTGCCGAGCCGGGTCCAGAGCATGACGAGCACGATCTCGCATTCCGAAGGACGCAGGAGACCGGCCTGAAAACTCTGCGCGGCCGTCAGTGCCTCCTCCTCCCAAAGCACGGCCTGGAGGCTGAAATAGGGGAGATATTCCTGGGCCAACGCCTCGATCACATCCTTGATCAGTGCACGTTCATGCTCCAGATCGGACGGCGAGGAGACGAAGATTCTGACCTTGTGCTCAGTCATGGGGGTGATCGGGAAAGGACATGCCGCAACTATACTCGGGGCGGATGGGTATTTCGGAGCCGGGATCTAAACCGCGTCCCCGCTAAGGGCCGTGGATCCACCAAACGTCGAGCTCACTCGAAAATGAGCATCTCGCTCGGGACGCGGTTTAGGTTCAACTGTTTCAGGTCATCGACACAGCCCTCCCGAGAGGGTTTACAATCAAAGGATGCAGGATCCGCCGCGAGACCGCTTCAGCCCCGGCGGGCGCATCCCCAAACTGCCTCCATCCGACGGAGGAGATCGCGATGCTGGACCACGACATGGCCGATACCGAACGCTTCGAAGAGGTGATTCAGCGTTCAGTGCGACAGATCCTGCTTGCCCCGGATCCCGACAGCTTCCTCGACTGGGCGCGCGCTCATCTCCCGGAGATGCTCGGGTTGTCCGGGGGCGATCTCGACGAGGTCGAGCGGCGACGTCTCGCCAATCTCCTCGGAACGGCGATCTGGAACGCGACCCCGCAACCGAGCTACGCCTTCCAGACCCGATTGATGACGCCTCACCCGCCCGAGGAGCCCTGCTCCTGCGGCTCGGGGAGCCCTTACGGCGAGTGCTGCGGCGCCATCGACGAGGTGCCGGAGCTGTCGAGCGACCTGGTCTGGGAGATCCTGCTCGACGAGTTGCCCGAGCACGGGCTACGCGAGGCGCTCGACCTGCACGCGGTTCCCGAGCCACTCCTTGCCCGCATCGCCGATCGCTGGCTCACGCAGGATCGGCCGAAGCGCGCGGCGGCGCTTTTGGAACCCCTGTTTGCGGGATCGCTCGAGGATCTGGACGGTGAATTCGAGCCGTCGATCGACATCCTGTGCGATGCCTACGATCGCCTCGGTCATCGGCGCAAGAAGGAGACGTTCCTCGCGCGGATCTGCGCCGAGGGCAGCCGGCCCTTGCAGGCCGCCGCCTGGCAACGGCGCTGCACCATGGCGATCGACGACGGCGATTTCGCGACGGCCGATGCGGCGTTCACCGACGCATTGCGAAGCGACCCGGATAACCCCGGCACGGCGATCCTCGAGATCACGCTCCTTGCAGCCCAGCACAAGGATTGGATCGCCCGCGAGCGCGCCCGCTTCTGGCTCTTCCGATTTCGTCAGGTCGGGTTCACCCATCCCGGTGTCTTGGATTTTCTCAACCATGCCGTCGAGGATCCGCAACAAGCGCTCGTGGACAGCCATTCGGATGCGCTGGATCCGGTCTTGCTCGATCTTCACGACTGGATCACCCTGATTCAGGCCCGTCCGTTGCCCGATTATCGCTTGGAGCCGCTGAATATTCATGCACCCGGGTGGCTCCCGGGTCAGCTCGCGCTGTTCGACGATCTCGATGCCCCGGTACCGGACGGCGCCGACGACGACAGGGAACTCGGCCTCTCGCGATACGGCCCCAACCCGACACGGCTGCGCGCCCCGGCGGCGGTGCGCCAACTTGAAACGGAGTGGAAAGCGGTCTTTCCGTGGGCAAAACCCGATTCGACTCGCCTTGTTCCCGAGGAGGACGTCGATCTCTGGTCGACCCCCGACTGGCTCGATCACCTGCAGGCGAACCCCGCACTCGCCGACAGTCTGGAGGTGCTCGACGATCTCGCGACCGCCCTTTACCTGCATCCCGAGAGCGCTTTGCCGTGGATCTCCCATCTCCTGCTGCGTCCGCTGCTCGAGCGCGCGCGGAGCATTCTGGATCAGGTGCTGCCCGAGGACGCTCCCCAACATATTCCCTGGTCTGCGCCCCCCAATCGCCCGGCGTTGCGGCTGATTTTCAGACAGTATCTCTGCCAGATCGACGAAGACGAGCCGAACGGTGCGGCACGAACGCTCGAGAGCCTGCTGCGGCTCAACCCTCGGGATAACCACGGCGTGCGCGCGGAGCTCATGAATCACTATCTGCGCGACGGCCAGGACGAGCTGGCGCTGGCGTTGGCCAGACGCTTCCCGAACGATGGACTGGCGGATCTCGCCTACGGCGAGGTGCTGGCACTCTACCGCCTGGGACGGCAGGACAGGGCACGCCTGGTGCTGACGACCGCAGTGAACCGCTTGCCGAGAATCCCGCACTATTTGACCCGTAAACGCATCAAACGTCCGCGGTTCGCCCCGCCCGACACCATCCCCGGCGGCGACGACCAGGCGTGGATGTACCGCGAGGCGATGCGCGACGTCTGGGCAGCCGAGCCCGGCATACTCGCTTGGCTGAGGCGCCTGACCGCTTAAACCGCGCCCGGCAGGGTATGCGATGCTGTTGGACATCGTTTGACCGAGCCGCTCCCGTATCACTGCCTTTCTCAGGAGAACCGCGATGGAAGGACGCTATCGGATCCTCTACGCCGGCGAGCTCATGCCCGGTCATGCATTGCAGGACGTGGTGCCGCGGTTGGCGGCCAAGTTCAAGCTTCAGGAAGACACCGCGCGGGATCTGATCCTCGGCGGCCCCGGCCGAGTCTTGAAGCACAGCTTGACGAGCGGGGAGGCGCAGCGCTACCGGGACGCCCTGAGCACCATCGGCGTGAAGGTGACCATCGAGCCCGAATCCACGACGAAAACCGCACCGGCACCCGCCGGCAACCGAACGGACGCCGCGCCTGCCCAACCGACACCGCAGCAGTTCGGCGCCGACACATCGCCCGGGTCCGACAACACCCGACAGGACGACGCACGACTCGAAAATGGTTCCGAAGATGATCCGACACGCTGTCCGAAGTGCGGTGCCGACGCCGTCTCGGAGCTCACCGGCATCTGCCAGGCCTGCGGAGTGGTCGTGGAGCGCTACCTTGCCAACCGCGGGATGCGTCCGCCGCGCCCGCCAAACCGGGTCGACAACCCCTATGCACCGCCGCGAGCCGATTTGACACCGCCTCGCGCCGAGCCCGAGGAGGACGCGCTGCAGGCACCTCAATCGCGGCCCGTCGGACACGGTTGGCTGTGGATCACCGAGGCGTGGCAGCTGTTCAAGGCGCAGCCGGGCGCCTGGATCGGTGCAGTGGTCCTGTTTTACATCATCCTGATCCTGCTCAGCATCGTGCCCTGGGTTGGCGGTTTGGCCGTGACCATCCTCACGCCGATGCTGAGCGCGGGACTCGTGATCGGCGCGCACCGCCAGTCTCGGGAGGGTCGCTTCGAGATCAGTCACCTCTTTGCGGGTGTGTCGCAGAGCCCGGGACCGCTCGCCTTGGTCGGTCTCGTCTATCTGCTGCTTGCGTTCGGCATCGTGATCGTCGCGGGGCTGCTGTTCGCCGCGGTATTCGCGTCCATGGGAAGCACGATGGATCTATCGACGATGGACCCGAACGACATCGGCATCGTCTTCGCCAACCCGATGATCCTTCTGCCGGTGCTCGTAGCGATGCTGCTCGGCATCCCGCTCGCGATGGCCATGTTTTTCGCCCCGAGCCTGGTGGCACTCGATGAGGTCCCGGTGCTCAAGGCGTTCAGGCTGAGCTTCTCCGGCTGCCTGAAGAACATCCTGCCCTTCCTGATCTACGGGCTGGTCGCGATGGTGCTGGTGATCCTCGGCTCCCTGCCCCTGATGCTCGGACTGCTGGTTGTCGTGCCCGTCCTGACCATCGCGATCTATACGGCCTATCGGGATATCTTTTACGGTTGAGTCTTTGCCGGTCGGCCCGGTCGGCCCGGTCGCACGGCCGAGCGACCGGGGCGACCGGCGCTGCGGCGCCCTTCCGGCGACAGCCCCGTGCCGGCGGGTTGAAAGGACGGCACCAGGTGACGCTTGCCGTTGCCGATCAGATCGGAACGGCCCATCTCCTTGAGTGCCTCACGCAGCAGCGGCCAATTCTCCGGATCGTGGTAGCGCAGGAATGCCTTGTGCAGACGCCGCTGGCGCTGTTTGCGCACCACGGGAACCCGCTCAGAATCACGCGTGACCTTTTTCAACGGGTTCCGACCCGAGTAATACATGGCCGAGGCGGTCGCCATCGGTGTCGGTAGGAAACCTTGGACCTGGTCGGGGCGGAAGCCGTTGCGCTTGAGCCAGAGCGCCAGATTCAGCATATCGTCATCGCTGGTGCCCGGATGGGCGGCGATGAAATAGGGAATGAGATACTGCTCCTTGCCTGCCTCGCGCGAATAGCGGTCGAACAGCTCCTTGAAGAGGTCGTAGGTCCCGATGCCGGGCTTCATCATCTTGCTGAGCGGCCCGGCCTCGGTATGCTCCGGAGCGATCTTGAGATAACCGCCGACATGGTGCGTGACCAGCTCGCGGATGTACTCGGGCGAGCGCACCGCCAGGTCGTAGCGCAACCCGGAGGCAATCAGCACCCGCTTGATGCCGGGGATGGCACGTGCACGGCGATACAGCCGGATCAGGGGTGCGTGATCGGTGTTGAGGTTTGGACAGACGTCCGGGTAGACACAGGACGGACGCCGACAGGACGACTCGATGCGCGGATCCTTGCAGGCGAGTCGGTACATGTTGGCGGTCGGTCCGCCGAGATCCGAGATGGTGCCCGTGAATCCCGGGGTACGGTCGCGGATCTCCTCGAGCTCGCGCAGGATGGACTCCTCCGAGCGGCTCTGGATGATGCGACCCTCGTGCTCGGTGATCGAGCAGAAGGTACAGCCGCCGAAGCAGCCGCGCATGATGTTGACCGAGAAGCGGATCATCTCCCAGGCCGGGATCCGCGCCTCGCCGTAGCTCGGATGCGGGCGACGGCTGTAAGGCAGCTCGTAGACCCGGTCGAGCTCCGCGGTGGTCAGCGGGATCGGCGGCGGATTGAGCCAGACATCCCGATCGCCGTGGGCCTGGACTATCGCACAGGCGTTTCCGGGATTGGTCTCCAGATGGAAGACCCGCGAGGCATGGGCGTAGAGCACCGGGTCGTCGCGGACCTGCGCGAACGAGGGCAGGCGCACCACCGTGCGGGTCCGATCCGTGCGTTGCGGTCGCGCCTGAAACCGGATGACCTGCGCCCCGTCGGGGGTCGCGGGGGAGTCGCTTGCGTCGGACTCTTTCGAGGCGACCGCGTAAGGATCCGGATGCGGATCCACCCGCCCCGGTCGATCGAGTCCGCTCGAATCGATCTCGGCCCAGTCATCCGGTCGGCCGCGGGTCTTGAAGGCGGTCCCGCGCAGATCGCGGATCTGCTCGATCGGCTCGCCGCGCGCCAGGCGGTGCGCAAGCTCGACCAGTGCGCGCTCGGCGTTGCCGTAGATCAGGAGGTCGGCCTTCGCATCCACCAGGACGGAGCGACGGACCTGCTCGGACCAGTGATCATAGTGGGCAATGCGGCGCAGGCTCGCCTCGATCCCCCCGATCACGATGGGCACGCCCTTGAAGGCCTCGCGCGCACGCTGTGCATAGACGGTCACCGAACGATCGGGGCGGCGGCCCGCGGCACCGTCAGGCGTGTAGGCATCGTCCGAGCGCAAACGTCGATCGGCGGTGTAGCGATTCACCATCGAGTCCATGTTTCCGGCGGTGATCCCGAAAAAAAGGTTCGGCTGTCCGAGGCGTCGGAAATCCTCGACCGAGGTCCAGTCCGGCTGGGCGATGATGCCGACACGAAAGCCCTGCGCCTCGAGCAGCCGACCGATGATCGCCATTCCGAACGAGGGATGATCCACGTAGGCATCCCCCGTCAGGATCACGATGTCGCAGCTGTTCCAGCCAAGCAGATCCATCTCGGCGCGTGACATGGGCAGCTCCGGGGCGGTCCCCAGCTTGTGGGCCCAATGCTTGCGATGGGAAAAGATGTCGGGTGCTTTCGTCATAAGGTGAATTCCGGAAAAGGATCTACCGGCAGAGCCGTAACCTAAAAAAGTGCTCGAAAGCTATTCGTTGTCGGAAATCGTCTAAGTGACGATTCAGAAACAAGGTGAACGCCTTGATGAAACCGTAGGATGGGTAGAGCGTCAGCGAAACCCATCCTCCAAACCGCCGCGTTGCCGGGCTTCGGTCCGATGCGCTTGGAGCGGGCTGGATGGGTTTCGCTTCGCTCTACCCATCCTACGTGTTTCGGTTGTTTTTGAATCGTTCCTAAACAAAAAAAACGGCAGACACCGTTGGGGTGGCCACCGTCTTGGATCAGGTATGCGCAGGTGCGGGTGCGGAAGTGGTCGGCAGACCTTCTTCGGGTCGAGGGGCCGAGGCCGCGCTCGCGGAAGCGAGCTGCGACCTCGACTTGCGGACCATCTTACACCTCGAGCTGGAGCCTCAGTTTCTTCATCGCATTCTTCTCGATCTGGCGAATGCGCTCGGCGGACACACCGAACTGCTCGGCAAGCTCATGAAGCGTCTGCTTCTTCTCCGACAGCCAGCGCTCGCGCAGGATCGTCTTGCTGCGCTCGTCCAGACCTTTGAGCGCGGAATAGAGGCGTTGATGTTGATCGCGCTCGGTGTCCTGGCGCTCGAGCAGCTTAGCGGGCTCCATCCGCACATCGGGCAGGTAGGTCGAGGGCGCGGAGGGCGAGTCGTCGTCGTCGTCCTCCAAACCGTCGAACGACAGATCCTGATTGGCCAGCCGAGATTCCATCTGCAGGACGGTCTCGGGCTTCACGCCCAGATCGGCCGCAACCGCATCGACTTCCGCCTTCGTAAACCAGCCCAGACGCTTCTTCGCGCTGCGCAGGTTGAAGAAGAGTTTACGTTGAGCCTTGGTCGTCGCGACCTTCACGATCCGCCAGTTGCGCAGGATGTACTCGTGGATCTCCGCCCGGATCCAGTGCACGGCGAAGGAGACGAGACGCACGCCCATGTCGGGCTCGAATCGACGAACCGCCTTCATCAACCCCACGGTGCCTTCTTGGATCAGATCCGGAAGTGGCAAACCATACCCGAGATAACCCCGAGCGATGCGGATGACGAAGCGAAGATGCGAGGTGACGAGCCGCTTGGCTGCTTCCATGTCGCCGTGGTCGCGCAGCTGGATCGCGAGCGACTTCTCCTCTTCCGGGGTCAGGACCGGAATCTGGTAGGCGCCGCTGATGTAGGAGTCGATGGTACCCGTCGGCATGAGAGCGAAGTCTTTGGCCATGATCCAATACCTGAGTTAGTTACTTTGGTAAATACCCTAGCAGTACGCTCGGGATTTTGCCAGCACTTTCGGCGGGGTTTTGGAGGCCGGACCGCGACAAAAGTTCACCAGACTCTAGGAGATGTTCGCGAATTCGGCAAGACAGACACGTTCAAAATCAAGATCGTATGTTCCGATGATGTTCATCGTCAGCGCTGATGATGACATTTATATTTTAGAATCAATCAAATAAGAAATGAATAAAATTTCATGGGGACGCTTCGAGGGTACATTTCACCCTAAACAATCATGGGATTTCATTTCAGGAACCTGTTCAAGTCGTAGACGCCTGATCGCTCCGACAGAAGGTCCCCGAGAGCTGAACGATCCAGGTGCGGAGCCGTGCAAGCCTCCGCGTCCCGGAAGATTCCCGCTCAAAGATCCCCGCGCTCCCGCACGATCGAGAGTGCGCGCTCGGCATCCAAGACGGCGAGGTGAGGCAAGGGATCCACACCCGCCGCGACGACAAACTCGGTGAGTTGGTCGCGAACCATGTCGCACAGGGCATCCGCCTGCCAGGGTTTGGCGACGTAGCGGTCGAGTCCGGCCTCGTTGATGGCGCGGATGGTGTCGTCCTGATCGGCCTGGCCCGTCACCAGGATCTTGCGTGCGGCCGCGGCGCGATCGTCGGCCGCGAGGCCGATCAGAAAATCGACGCCGCTGATTCCGGGCAGGCGGTGATCGGCCATCACGAGCGCGAGCCGATCGCCTGCCGCGTCGATCTCCTCGATCACCTCCAGCGCGGTCGGCACGTCCTCGGCCTCCTCGATGCGCACATGACGCGCGAACAGCGCTAGGTCGCGTCTGAGCGCCTCGCGGACCGGGCGCTCGTCCTCCAAGATCAACAGTGCCAGCTTCATGTCTCGATGTCCTCGTCGTTCGGCGGGCCGGCCACCGGCAGGGTCACGCTCACCCGTGTGCAGCCGGGCCGCGAGCTCAGCGCGATCGCCCCGCCGTGAGCATCCACGATCCGCCGCGCGATGGCGAGCCCGAGCCCGAGCCCGTAGCGCACGGCACCCTGCTTGGTGGTAAAGCGGGGCTCGAAGACCCGCGGCAGGATGTCCGGATCGATCCCGCGTCCGTTGTCGCGAATCTGCACACGCACATGCCCCGTGTCCGGCGCATCCGTGATCAATACGATGCGCCCGCTTCCCTCGGGTCCGTCGCCGAGTGCGTCGCGCGCATTGACCAAGAGGTTGGTCCAAAGCTGCTCGAGCTCGCCGGGGTGGCAGCGAATCGGGGGCAGATCGCCGTAGCGGCGCTCGATCTCGACATCGCGCAGCCGGTGCGCCATGAGACGCAGCGTGTCTTCGAGACCGGCATGCAGATCGACACCGACGACCGGCTCGCCCTTGGGACGGGCGTAGGCGCGCAGGCTTGTCACCAGTTCGCACATCCGTCGGGAGGCAACCTCGAGGTTACGCACCGCCGAGCCGATGCCGGCAACCGCTTCCACCAGATCGAGACTCGGCGGATCGGCGGCGAGCGCGCGCGCCCGGTCGGGGTCTTCGATCCCGGCATCGAACAGACGTTGCGCCAGCCCGACATCGCCGAGGACCGCTTCGAGGCGTCGCCGCGCCGCGCGCTCCTCGCGCGTGCTGCGCGGCGCGCGGTCGCGCTCGGCCGCAAAGATCTCGCTCGCAAGGCGGCCTTGCGGATGGCTCGCGAGCACGCGCTCCAGGTCCTCGCCGACATAGGTGGTCGCACGCAGCATGGCCGCGACCGGATTGTTGAGCTCGTGGGCGATCCCGGCCGCCATCTCGCCGAGCGTGGCGTAGCGCGCCTGCTCGACCAGATCCAAGCGGGCCTGCTCGAGCAAGTGCAGCGCCTCGGAGAGCTGTTGCCGCTCGCGCTCCAGGACATGGTTGAGCTGGGTCTTCTCGACTTGAAGCTGATCGGCGCGTCGCAGCCGTTTGGCCAGGGCGCGGATGGAGACCGCGGCCATCGCCGCGCCGAGCGAGGCGTCCACCGCCAGCGCACGATCGAGCTGCTCGAAGGACAGATGCACGACCTCGACCTCGGTGGTCGCGCGCGCGGTGAAAAAGGCGCGTTCCTGCTGGGCCAACGACAGCAGGCCGACGACCGATCCGGTGGAGTCGTGGTGGAGCCGCAGATCCCCGGTCGGCGAGGCGTGGTCGAGGGCGACCCGACCGCGCAGGACGACGAGAACGGCGTCCACGTCGACGCCCTCGTGGATCAGACGTGTCCCGGCCGGCAGGAGCAAACGCGGACGCGGACCCAGAACGCGCTCGACCCCGGCGAGCAGTTGGGTCGTCACCTCGTGGGTGTCGAGCTCGAGCAGACGCAGCAGGTCGCTCTCGGGCTGCGCGACCGGACGACCGTCGGCCGCCACGAGCGCACGGGTGCGCGGGTCGGTCGGTCGGTGCATGCTCAGCCAGCGCACCGTTTGAGCCCGCGCGTGCCAGGCAAGGATGCCGGGCGACCAGGGGTAGGTCATCACGGCATGCAGTCGGTCGCGGTCGATCGACCGGGACAGATCATCGTGAAGCGCTCGATCGGTCAGGAGGAGGACACTGGCCCGGCTCAGGACCGCCTGCTCGTCGAGCAGCGCGATCCGCGTGTCTGTTGACTCGGGCGACTCGGCCGTGGCCGTCATCAGGACCAGCGGCACGACCCTCTCGGGATGAGCGGCCACCAAGGCGCAGGCCTCCGCGGCATCCGCTGCGCAGGCCACCTGCGCGATGCCGGTCAACCCGCGGGCCACCTCCTCCGCGATCGTGGCGGCCAAGGGCTCGGGCGCCACGATCAGGACAAACAGGTCGTCCATCCGATGACCCGTTCCGCGCCCCTCCTCTCCCGCGGGTTTACCGATCTCGGTCATAGCAGGCCCAAGGCTCCCCAAACCGTCGGCATCACGAGCGCCAGCAGGAGCGCACCGAAGCCACCGATGACGAGGCCGCTGACGACCATTTCCCGCGTCTGCACCTCGCCGGTCGCGTAGGCGACCGCGTTCGGCGGCGTGGAGATCGGCAAGGCCATGGCGAGCGCGCAGGCGAGCGCAACCATCACGCCGACGGCAGTCGGATCGATCGGCAGCCCGATCGCCAGGCTCAGCGCCAAGGGGACCAGCAGGTTCGCCGTAGCCGAGTTCGAGATCACGGTGGAGAGTCCGACCGAGACCCCCACCAAGAGCACCAGCAAGAGCGTCAACGGCAGGGCATCCCAGGCCACCAAACCGACCAGCCAGACATCCAAGCCGCTGTTGCCGATCCCCGCACCCAAGGCGATTCCGCCGGCGACCAACCAAAGCACCGGCCACTGCAGACGCCGGATGTCGTCGGCGCCCATGACCTGTGTCGCGAGCAGCGCGACGACCGGAAAAAAACCGACCGTCGAGGAGGAGATGCCGTGCAAGGGCTCGGTCAACCAGAGCAAAACGGTGGCACCGGCGATCAGGTAGAAGAGGATCGCAGCGGGCGAGCGGTCGAAGTCAGCCGAGAGCTGGAGCGTCAACGGGGTGTCCGCGGCGATGTAGCGACGCGTCAGGAACCACCAGGCAAACAGCAACACCACCAGCATCAGCGGGACCGCCAGGAGCATCCAGCCGATGAAGGAGATCCCTTGGCCCGCTGCCTCCAATGCACCCAGCGCGATGGCGTTGGGTGGAGAGCCGACCGGGGTCCCGATCCCGCCGACGTTCGCCGCGACCGGAATCGCCAAGGCGACGCCGGTGCGGGCGGGTCCGGCCGGCAGCGCGGCCAGGATCGGGATGACCACCGCGAACATGGTTGCCGCGGTCGCCGTATTGGAGACAAACATCGAGAGCAGCGCGGTGATCGTCATGAGTCCAAGCACCGAGGTACGGGCGTTGCCGGCGAAGGGCCGCAGCATCACGGCCGCGAGGCTGCGGTCCAGCCCGAATTTATGGGCGCCGTCCGCGATCAAGAAACCACCGAGAAAGAGGATGATGACCGGATTCGCCAAGGCCGCGAAATAGCTCGCCGCGGACGGTAACGGGCCAACGCCGCCGACCAGCGCCTGATCCGAGAGCATCAGGACCTGAAGCAAGATCACCAGCATCGCCGTGGCATAGAGTGGAATCGCCTCCGTCACCCAGAGCAGGATCGCAAGCAGGAAGATCGCCAGCATCCGATGCCCGGCCGGCGCCAAGCCCGGGATCTCGACCAGGAGCGGCACCAGGAAGGCGATGGAGCCCAAGAGCAACCCGAGACGCTGCACGGGGGTGGGACGCGGCAAGCTGACGCGCGGTCGCGCAGTCGGGGTCGACATGGGTAGGAAAGTCCTGATTTCGGGGTTTGAGTCGGATCGAAACCGCGCCCGGTGCGGTATGCAATGTTTATGGACGGGATCGGCCCCGGCAGACTTAACAGCCGTTGGAACCGTCGCGGTTTAACATACTAAAAAAATACTATTTTAAAACACACCCTCGCTCATGACCGTGGATGCATCAAACGGCGCCTCCGAAGACAAGTGCATCCCGGAACCGAGGCGGAAACGCAGGATTGCCGTTCTCATCTTCAACAATCCTAAACCGCGCCGGCTCCGACACCTAAGGTTCCGGCCGCGACCGATCCAACCCAAAAACATCGCACACCGCACCGGGCGCGGTTTAGCCCGGCTCCGCGCCGCGCAAATGACGGTTCACGGCGATCCAGCTGCCGATCAGGCTAAAGAGCACGCTCCCGGAGAGGATCACCAGCATCGCCAAGGGACCGAGACCGGTGAGCGGAAACTCGCTTCGATACAGGGTCGCCAAGCGCGAGACCGGCTGCTGCAGCAGCACGACGGCGATGGTCACCAGGAACCAGGCGGTGAGGCCGCCGAGCAGGCCGTACCAGGCCCCGGCATAGAGAAAGGGCCGGCGGATGAAGCCCCCGGTCGCGCCCACCAGCTCCATGATCTCGATCTCGATACGCCGGTTCAGGATCTCGAGCCGGATGGTATTGCCGACGATCAGCAGAACACCGAGGCCGAGCAGTCCGCCGAGCAGGAGCACCACCCGCTGGGCCAGGTCGAGGATCGCCTGGAAGCGTTGCAGCCAGAGTGTATCCATCCGGGCGAAGTCGGCCTCGGGCAGGGTCATCAGCTCGTCGTGCAGCGCCTGCAGCCGCTCGGGTGTGGAGAAGGCCGCCATCGGGTAAATCGCCAGGACCGCCGGCAAGGGATTGCTCTTGAGCTGCGAGAGGGCATCCTCGAATCCGCCGAGCGCCCGAAACTCGTTGAGCGCCTGCTCGCGACTGATCAGATGGATCTGAGCCAGCTCGGGTCGGGCGCGCAGCTGCTCCGCCAGCCGGGCGGCCGCGGCGTCGTCGACGTCCTGTTTCAGAAACAGCGAGATGGCCGCGGCTTGGTCCCAACCGCCGGCCATGGTGCGCAGGTTCTCGGTCACGACGAAGAGCGCGGCCGGCAAGGCCAGCGAGATCCCGATCACCGCGACCGTCATCCCGGTCGGCAGGGGTGTGCGCATGAGTCGCCCGAGGGTCGCGACGGCGTTCTGCAGATGCCTGTTCGCCCAAAGCCCGGGCATGTCCAGCAGACGCGGACCGCTGCGGCGGTGCGGCGTACGCTTGGATGTCTTGGGCTTGGCCGTCTTGGGCTTGGCCATGGTCACCAGGTCCTCGAGTCGTTGGCCAGTCGCCCGTCGGCAAGGGTAATGGTTCGATAGGGCATCGACATGACGAGACCCAGGTCGTGGGTGGCGATCAAGATGGTCACGCCGACCTGATGGAAGCGTTCGAAGAGACCGAAGATCTCGCGCGAGAGGTCGGGGTCGAGATTTCCGGTCGGCTCGTCCGCCAGCACAAGCGGCGGACGTCCGACCACTGCGCGCGCGATACCGACGCGTTGCTGCTCCCCGCCCGAGAGCGCGACCGGCGTGGCGCGCTCGCGCGCGAGCAGACCCACCTGATCGAGCGCGGCGCGGACCCGCCGACCGATCTCGCGCTGCCCGAGTCCGGCGACGACCAACGGCAAGGCAACATTGTCGAACACGCTACGGTCCGGAAGGAGTCGATGATCCTGGAAGATCATCCCCACCTCGCGACGGTGATAGGGGATCTTGCGTCTGGGCAGGGCGGCGAGATTTCGCCCGTTCACGATCACCTGACCACGGCTCGGGCGCTCGAGCAGCCCGATCAGACGCAGGAGGGTACTCTTCCCGGCGCCCGAGTGTCCGGTGAGGAAGGCCATCTCGCCGGCCTCCATCTCGAAGCTGAGGTCGCTCAGCGCCTCGCCGCGCTCCGGATAGCGTTTGAAGACGTGCTCGAAAGAGATCACGGCCCCGCCTCCTCAGCTCAGCAAGGCATCGAGGAATTCGTCGGCGTCGAAGGGGCGCAAGTCATCGATGGTCTCGCCCACGCCGATGAAACGAATGGGCAGCTTCAGACGGTCCGCGATCGCGAAAAGGATCCCGCCCTTGGCCGTGCCGTCGAGCTTGGTCAGCGTAATCCCCGTCAAGCCGATCGCCTGATGGAAGTGGATCGCTTGGCTAAGCGCGTTCTGACCGGTCGTGGCATCCACGACCAGCATCACCTCGTGAGGCGCCTCGGGGTCGATCTTCTTCATCACCCGCGCGACCTTGGACAGCTCCTCCATCAGGTTGGACTTGGTGTGCAGCCGACCGGCCGTATCGGCGATGAGCACGTCGGCCCCTCGGGCCGTGGCCGCCTGCAGGGCATCGAAGATGACGGATGCCGAATCCGCTCCCGTCTGCTGCGCGACCACACTCACCCGGTTACGCTCGCCCCAGGCCTGGAGCTGCTCGACCGCCGCCGCGCGAAAGGTGTCGCCCGCGGCCAGGATGACGCTGTTGCCTTCCTCCTGGAGCCGCTTGGCGAGCTTGCCGATCGTGGTGGTCTTGCCGGCGCCGTTGACGCCGACCATGAGGATCACCTGGGGGCGACCGGGTGCAGGCTGGCGGACCGGCGCATCGGCCGCCTGCAGAACGGCGCGCAGCTCGCCCTTGAGCGCGCGGAGCAGTGCCTGCGGATCGGCGAGCGCTTTGCGCTTCACGCGGCTTGCCAGATCCTCCATGATGCGCGCGGTCGTGGGGACACCGACATCAGCCGTGAGCAGCAGGGTCTCCAGCTCCTCCATGAGATCGTCGTCGATACGCTTGCGACCGATGAAGAGTGTCCCGAGACCCTCGCCGAGCGTCTCGCGGGTCCGTGTCAGGCGTTCGCGCAGTCGCGAGAAGACGCCGGACTTCTTCTCCGTCGGCTCCTCTTGCTCGGACGCGGACTTGGAAGCCGGGACGGGAGCCGGTGCGGGGGCAGCTACAGGCTCGTGGGCGCGCGTCTCGGCGGCGGGCGGCGTCTCCGTCTCGACCGCCCGGTGCTTGGATCGAAACCACCCGCCCCGCTTGGGTAGCGGCTCGGATGCGACCGACTCGGGATGGACCGACGCCGCCGACGACGGCTCGGCCGTAGCCGATTGATCCGACTCCGGCAACGCGGCTTTCCTGTGCTTTTTTCCGAAACCGAACATAACGACATGCCTGAAGGGGGAGAGAAACAGCGAGGGGCTGGCGAGCGATCCGTCGAGCACTCGACGGTGACTGCGATACGCCGGCAGACGAGGCCGCTTCCGCCCGTGTGGACGCAATGCTATCAGATCGCCGCGGCCAGATCGCCCAAGCCTCGCCCTGCCCGAGGTGAACCCGGCCTTACCAAAACGTCATCTCCGGGAACTACCAAGGCCCCGGCTCTGCCCCAACATGGCCCGCAGCGGGTCTTTTCGCCTTACGATTGCATCCGACCGGAGTCTTCATGCACCGAATCCTTTTCAGCTTGCTCTTGTGTCTGCCGGCGCTGACGCTGTCGGCGGCAGAGACCGTCCACGAACGCACGCTCGACAACGGGCTCAAGGTCCTGGTCAAACCCGACCGGCGCGCCCCGATCCTCATCTCGCAGGTCTGGTACAAGGTGGGATCGAGCTACGAGTACGGCGGGATGACCGGCGTCTCTCACCTGCTCGAGCACATGATGTTCAAGGGGACCGAGCGGCTCGCCCCGGGCGAGTTCTCGCGCATCATCGCGGAGAACGGCGGGGAGGAGAACGCCTTCACCGGGCGCGACTACACCGCTTACTTCCAGTCGCTGGCGAACGACCGCCTGGAGATCGCCTTCGAGCTCGAGGCCGAGCGCATGCGCAATCTCGCCTTGGACCCCGAGGAGTTCGTCAAGGAGCTGGAGGTCGTCAAGGAGGAGCGCCGCACGCGTACGGACGACAACCCTCAGTCCCTGACCTTCGAGCGCTTCAACGCCGTCGCCTACGTCGCCTCGCCCTACCGAATCCCGGTGATCGGCTGGGCCGGCGATCTGGAACAGGCGAGTGTCGAAGACCTGCGCGACTGGTACCGCCTCTGGTATGCCCCGAACAACGCGACCCTGGTCGTCGCGGGCGATGTCGATCCCCAGGAGGTCTTCCGCTTGGCCGAGAAGCACTTCGGCCCGCTCGAGCCCGAGCGGATCCGGCCGCCGAAGATGCAGCCCGAGCCCGAGCAGCTCGGGGCCAAGCGGATCGTCGTGAAGGCGCCCGCGCAAGAGCCCTATCTCCTGATGGGCTATAAGGCGCCGGCCCTGATGGACGCCGAAGAGGCCTGGGAGCCCTACGCCTTCGAGGTCTTGACCTCGGTCCTGGACGGCGGGAGCAGCACCCGCTTGGAGCGCGAGCTGGTGCGCGGCAGCCAAGTCGCGTCCTCGGCGAGCGCGAGCTACAGCGCCTTTGGTCGCCTGCCGGGCATGTTCATGCTGAGCGGCGTGCCGGCCAAGGGGCAGACGATCGAGCAGGTCGAAGCGGCGCTGCTCGCGCAGATCGAGCGCGTCCGAAACGATCTCGTCGACGAGGGCGAGATGGAGCGTGTCCGTAATCAGCTGATCGCCGATAAGGTCTACGAGCGCGACTCTCTCTTCTACCAGGCCATGGTCCTCGGCCAACTGGAGACGGTGGGCCTGGGTTGGGAGCTCGCCGAGACCTATGTCGACAAGCTTGCGGCGATCACCCCTGAGCAGGTCCGCGCCGTTGCGCAGAAGTACCTGGTCCCCGAAAAGCTCACCGTCGGTATCCTGGATCCGCAACCGATGGACGACAACCAAACCGCGCGCGCACCGGTTGCGCTGGAGATGCAGACCAATGTGCACTGATCCCCGCCGATTCTCCGTCTGGTCGAGCGCACTTCTGCTGTGCGCCGCCGGGACCCTTCAGGCCGCACCGCAGATCGAGACCTGGCAGGCCGCGAGCGGGGCACGCGTGCTCTTCGTCGCCTCGCCCGAGCTGCCGATGGTCGACGTGAATCTGGTCTTCGATGCCGGCAGCGCCCGCGACGGCGAGCGCTCGGGCCTGGCCTCCATGACGGCCGGCATGCTGACGCAGGGCGCGGGTGACTGGGACGCCGACGCGATCGCAGCACGGCTCGAAGACGTCGGCGCCAAACTCGGCGCCAGCACGGATCGGGACAAGACCACGGTGTCGCTGCGCACCCTGACCCGACAGCCTGCAATGGACACGGCGGTGGAGACGCTCGCGACCCTGACGAGCACCCCGACCTTTGCGGATGCGGATCTGGAGCGGGAGCGTCGCAATCAACTCATCGCACTGCGTCAGGCCGAGGAGTCGCCGCGCACGGTCGGGCAAAAGGCGCTCTATCGTAAGATCTTCGGCGCTCATCCCTATGCGGCGGACCCGTCCGGTACGGCCGAGACGGTCACGGCAATCACGCGCGAGGATCTGGCCGACTTCCATCGGCGCCACTACACCGGGGCCAACGCGGTGCTGGCGATCGTCGGCGCGCTCGACCGCCCGCAAGCCGAGGCGCTCGCGGACCGGATCACCGCCGGCCTTCCGAAGGGCGAGCGGCCGGCGCCCCTGCCGGGCGTGACGGATCTGGATGCCGCGGTGACGGAGCGGATCGTCTTCCCGTCCAGCCAGACCACCGTGGTGGCCGGCCAACCCGGCATGCGTCGCGGCGACCCGGACTACTTCACCCTCTACGTCGGCAACCACATCCTCGGGGGCAGCGGCTTGGTCTCCCTGCTGATGGAGGAGATCCGCGAGAAACGCGGGCTCTCCTACAGCACCTACAGCTACTTCCTGCCCTTGGCGCAGCCCGGCCCCTTCCTGATGGGCTTGCAGACCAAGAACGATCAGGCCGACCAGGCACGGGAGGTGATGCTCGACACCCTGCGCCGCTTCATCGAATCCGGACCGAGCGAGGCGGAGCTGACCGCAGCGAAAAAGAACATCACCGGTGGATTCCCGCTGCGGATCGCGAGCAACTCGGACATCGTCGGGTATCTCGCCGTGATCGGCTTCTACGACCTGCCGCTGGATTATCTCGACCGCTTCACCGACCGCATCGAGTCGGTGACGGCCGAGCAGATCAAGGACGCCTTTGCGCGTCGGCTCCATCCGGATCGGCTGGCCATCGTGGTCGTCGGGGGCAGCACCGAGCAAACCGCAGGTGTCGGTGTCGGTGGCGAAGGCTAGAGGCGAGCTGCGCATCATCGGCGGTCGCTTCCGCGGCCGCCGCCTGCCGATCCCGAGCGAGACGGGGCTGCGGCCGACGTCGGATCGCGTGCGCGAAACCCTGTTCAACTGGCTGGCACCCGTCATCCCGGGCGCACGCTGTCTCGATGTCTTTGCCGGTAGCGGAGCGCTCGGCTTCGAGGCCGTCTCCCGCGGGGCCGGCGAGGTCGTCTTGATCGAACACTCCGGGTCGGTCGCGCGCCAGCTCGAAGCGAACGCCCGCCGACTGGGCGCCGAAGAGACGCGGGTCGTGCACGGTAACGCGATCCGCTGGCTCGAAGGCGCGGGGCCGCCGTTCGACATCGTCTTCCTCGACCCGCCCTTCGATGAGGCGCTTTGGGCACCCGCGATCGAGCGCTTGGCCGGCCGAGGCTGGCTCGAGCCGGGAAGTCGCGTCTACTTGGAGGCCCCGGCGCGGATCGGGTTTCCGGATCTGCCGCCGGGCTGGAACCTCGTTCGGGACAAGACGGCCGGGCAGGTGCGCTACGGGCTCGTGATCCTCGGCTCGGATGCCGGCACCGCCGAGGCGATCCGCGGAACTGCCTGACTCCTACCCGAGCCTCCGCTGTGGTATCGTGCGGGCCGCCGACGGGCCGGGGGCCCCGGTGCCTTCATCCGAGCGAGGAAACGGGTTTGCGAAGCGTGGTTTATCCGGGGACATTCGATCCCGTCACCAATGGTCATACCGATCTGATCCTGCGTGCCGCGCGACTGTTCGACCGCGTGATCGTCGCGGTCGCGGTGGATACCGGCAAGACCCCGCTGTTCTCGACCGACGAGCGTGTGGCCTTGGTTCGAGAGGCGCTCGGGCCGCGCGAGAACGTCGAGGTGGTTCCCTTCCACGGGCTCCTCGTGGAATTCACCCGGCAGCTCGGCGTCAGCGTCATCATGCGTGGTTTGCGGGCGGTCTCGGACTTCGAGTACGAGTTCCAGCTGGCCGGCATGAACCGGCGCATGGCCCCGGACATCGAAACCCTGTTTCTCACGCCGGCCGAGACCTACTCCTACATCTCCTCCTCGCTGGTGCGCGAGGTCGCACGGCTCGGCGGAGATGTCTCGACCTTCGTGGCGCCTGCGGTGCAGGCTGCACTGAACGAGCGGTTTGGATAAGATCCGCGCAGCCCCATACAGCCCTTTGGGTCCAGCGACCCTAAACCCCTCGACCAGGAGTGATTTCATGGCCCTGATTATTACCGACGAGTGCATCAACTGCGATGTGTGCGAGCCCGAGTGCCCGAACGGCGCCATCTCGCAAGGCGACGAGATCTATGTGATCGAGCCCAGCCTCTGCACCGAGTGCGTCGGTCATTACGAGACCTCGCAGTGTGTCGAGGTTTGCCCGGTCGACTGCATCATCAAGGACCCGGATCACGAGGAGACCGAGGAGGAGCTTCGGGCCAAGTATGAGCACATCACCGGCGAGAGCTGACGTCGCCCGAAGCGCCGCAGGCCGTCGCCGCGCACTGTGGCTCGGCGGCCTGTGGTTCGCGGCGCTCCTGCTCGCATCCGCGGGGGCCCGAGCCGCCTGTGACGGGCCGCAGGTCCGTCCTGCTCAGGCCGCCATCGCCTCGGCGCACCCCTTGGCGACCGAGGCCGGCCTGAAGATTCTCGACGCCGGAGGCAACGCCTTCGATGCCGCCGTCGCGGTCACCGCCGCCTTGGCCGTCGTCGAGCCCTACGGCTCCGGGATCGGCGGCGGGGGCTTCTGGCTGCTTCATCGCGCACAAGACTGCCACGAGACCATGCTCGACGGACGCGAGCGTGCGCCGCTGGCGGCCCATCGCGACCTCTTTCTCGACGACGCAGGGCAATTCGTCCCCGAGTCTGCCCTTGTCGGACCCCTGTCTGCAGGTATTCCCGGCACACCGGCCGCGCTCGTGCAACTCGCCGAGGGCTACGGACGCCTGCCGTTGACGCAGACCCTCGCTCCGGCGGTCGGTCTCGCGCGCGACGGATTCGAGGTCGGTGACGGGTATCGACGGGTGGCCGCATGGCGTCTGTCGGCCTTGCGTGCCTCGCCGGCAGGCGCCGCTCAGTTTCTGGTCGACGACGAGGTCCCGCCCCGCGGACACCGTCTGCGTCAGCCGGATCTCGCCGACACCCTCGAGCGCCTGGCAAGCGGCGGCCATGCGGGCTTCTATACCGGCGAGACCGCGGACCGCTTGGTGTCCGGCGTGCGTGCCGCGGGCGGGATCTGGACCCTCGAGGACCTTGCCGAATACCGTGCCCTGGAGCGCGAGCCGATCGTCGCGCACTTTCGCGGCTGGCGTCTCGTCAGTGCCGCACCACCCTCCTCCGGGGGCGTGCTGCTGGTCCAAATGCTCAACATGCTCTCCGCGATCGAGCCGCAGGCGGAGTCCGGAACCGCGCGGACCCATGCGCTCGTCGAGACGATGCGCAGGGCCTATCGCGACCGCGCCCGCTATCTCGGCGACCCCGATCACGTGGAGATGCCCATCGAGCGCCTGACGCATCCGCACTATGCGGCCGGCCTGATTCGCGATTTCGATCCGACCCGTGCCACGCCGAGTACGACCGCCGAGACCGATGTGCCCGCATCCGAGGGCCGCGATACCACGCACTTCTCGATCCTCGATCGCGAGGGCAACCGGGTTGCGGCGACACTCAGCATCAACTATCCCTTCGGCTCCGGATTCGTCCCGCCCGGCACCGGTGTCTTGTTGAACGACGAGATGGACGATTTCTCCGCGCAACCCGGTGTGGCGAACGCCTACGGCTTGATCGGCGGGGAGGCCAATGCCATCGCCCCCGGCAAGCGCATGCTCTCGAGCATGTCGCCGACCTTTCTGGAGTCGCCCGAGACGGTCGTCATCCTGGGCACACCCGGCGGCAGCCGTATCATCACCATGGTGCTGCAGGGTGTTCTGGGGACTGTCGACGGGGTCTCGCTCGAGGAGTGGATCGCGCAGCCCCGCATCCATCACCAATACCTTCCGGATCGGCTCGAGCTCGAGTCGGGTGCGCTGAGCCTGGACGAACAACGCGACCTGACGGCGATGGGGCATCGGCTCGAGCTGCTGATCCGCCCCATCGGAGACATGCAGACGATCCTCTGGGATCGCGCGAACGGGCAGGTGAAGGCCGCGAGCGATCCTCGCGGTGCCGGGCACGCCGAGGTTCGGTGAATCCGAATTGTTTTTCGCGCCGCAGCCCGGATGCTGAAGGGTTCGCGTCGAGTTCCGACCCGTCACCATCATCACGTCAACTCACCTATCGAGGAGTCACGACTCGCATGAGATTCAAATCACTCATGACCGCGGCCATCGCCATCATTGCGGTCACCGTCCTTTCCGTCCCCGCCGATGTCGAGGCCAAGCGCATGGGCGGCGGTATGAACCTCGGCAAGCAGTCCAGCGGGATGCAGCGCCAGGCCCCACCGGCCGCGACGGCGCAACGTCCAGCCCAGCCCAATGCGGCACAAGCCGCTGCCGGCCAACGCCCAGCGAGCGGCGCGAGCCGTTGGCTCGGTCCCTTGGCCGGTCTTGCGGCCGGCGGTCTGCTGGCCTCCATGTTCTTCGGCGACGGCTTCGAGGGGTTCCAGATCATGGACTTCCTCCTGATCGTCCTGCTTGCGGTCGGGGGCTTCATGCTGTTTCGCATGTGGAAGCGTAATCAGGCCAAACCGGCGATGGCCGCAGCCGGTGTGGGCGGCGGATTCCCGCACGCCGGATCCGCTCCGGCCTACGAGCGCCGCGGACCGGCGGACAGCGGCATCCTCCACCCCGGCATGGGCGCTCAGGGCGGCCCGGTCGCCGGCGACAACCAGTCACCGAGCTGGTTCGACGGCGTCGGCTTCCTGGAAGGTGCGAAGTCGCACTTCATCAATCTTCAGGCGTCTTGGGACCAAGCCGACTTCGACGGCATCCGCGAATACATGACGCCCGAGCTCTTCGCGGATCTGCAGCGCGAGCGCCTCAAGACCGAGGGAAGCCAATCCACCGAGGTCGTGCGTCTGAACGCCGAGCTGATCGGGGTGCGTCGCGAGGGTGATCTAGTGGTGGCGAGCGTGCTCTTCTCCGGCCTGATCCGCGAGGACGAGAAGGGCGCAGCGGATGCCTTCAGCGAGATCTGGCACGTTCAGCATCGTTGGGACGGCGCCGAGGGCGACTGGCATATTGCAGGCATCCAGCAGGTCGAAGGCTGATCCGGGAGCCGGCCTGCGCCGCGAGCGGCGCAGGCCGGCATCCTCACTTGGCTTGCCCGATCGGCGCCCTGTCGTTGAACCACTCGCGTGCGATGGAGAAACTCACATCCACGGCGATTAAACCAAGGATCAAAAAGCCCATGGCAAGGAGCCAGTAGAACCTTCGCAACAGCCCCCGCATCCATCGGCGCCAGCCTCCCCCGCCTCGGGAGCCTTCGGGATGCGGGCAAACAGATCGATGAAGACCACCCCCAGCACGGCCCACAACAGAACGACCAACGCGGGAAACAGAACCAGATCCCCCTTCGCCGCCTCGAACGCGACGAGCGAGATCCCCGCGGCCAATGCCCCGAGCGCGGCAAGGCCGATCAAGACGGCCCGGGCAGGGGCGAAACGCGCGGCAAGATGCTGCATGAGGTCGAGCATGGTCCGATGCCTGGTCGGTTGAAGGTAGGATCGCGGCTCGATTTTACGACCTGAATCGCGTTCGCATCCGGCTTTTCTTCGTGCCCGGCTCGCCCGAGCCATTATCCTAGGATGATGCCCTCTTACCGACTTGGGCCTTGCCGTTTCGAGGGGGCTCGCTCTATGCTGTTGCGCGTGCGGTCGGATCCCCTGGATCGCCGACTCTGAACCCGGACCCGCAGTGGATCCCGCCTGGGTCCCTGTCGGGAATGTCGGCCATCCGGCTCGACCCTTCCTCGCCCGCCGGCCGGTCAACGTCCCTTCAACCGCTCTGGATCTCACGGATAAAAAACCATGCTCGCAGCGGAACCGATTGTCGAGCTGCTCCTGACGCTTGGCTTGATCCTCCTGGCGATGTCGTCGCTCAATCTTCTCGGGCTCATGCTCGCGCGTCTGCTGATGCCGGCCCGACGTCTCGTCGCCACACCGCACACCCGCACGCAGTTGCCGACGGTGCTCGTGCAGCTCCCGCTCTTCAACGAGGGCGAGCTGGTCGATCGCGTCCTCGAGGCCGTGATGGCCCTGGATTGGCCGAGAGAGCGCTTGCAGATCCAGGTGCTCGACGACAGCACCGACGCCTTTTCGCTGTCGCTCAGCCAGCGGGCCGTCGCCAAGCTGCGCCGGGAAGGCGTCCAGATCGAGCTTCTGCATCGGATCAAACGCACCGCCTTCAAGGCCGGTGCGCTGGCGGCGGGCCTCGAGCACTCGGATGCGGAGTTCGTGGCCATCTTCGACGCCGATTTCATACCGCCGACTGATTTCCTGCGCAAAACCATCGACCCCTTGCTTGCACAACCCGATCTCGCCTATGTCCAGGCCCGCTGGGCGCACATCAACCGGGACGACAGCCTGCTCACCCGCACGCAGGCGCGCTTGCTCGATTCGCACTTCCAGGTCGAGCAGGAGGCGCGTTGGCGCCTGGGTCTGCCGGTCCCCTTCAACGGGACCTGCGGTGTCTGGCGTCGCCGCGCAATCGATGACGCCGGCGGCTGGCAAGGCGACACGCTCACGGAGGACCTGGACCTGAGTCTGCGGGCCCGTCTACGCGGTTGGCGCTCCGGGTTCATGAAGGACCTCCCGGTCCCCGGCGTGCTGCCCGTCTCGGTGCGCGCCTGGCGGACGCAACAGTTTCGCTGGACCAAGGGATTCGCTCAGTGCTTCGTGAAGCTGCTGCCGATGATCTGGGCGAGCCCGGCGCTGCCGCGTTGGCAGAAGGTCATGATCAGCTTCCAGCTCGGCCAACCCCTGGCGTTCCTGATCGGCGCGGCATGCGTGGTCTTGGGACTGCCCTTCATCGCCGGCGCGGCGGTGCCCGGCGAGGTACTGAGCCGAGTCGCGATCGTCGCCTCGATCCTCGGCTTCGCGGCACCCATCGGTTTTATGACGCTCGCCGGCATCCGCTCCGGAGCAAAGGCAACGGCAACCGAGGTCTTCGGTGCGCTCTTCCTGACCACCGGACTGCTTCTCTCCAACGCGCGCGCCGGCTTGGAGGCCCTGCTCGGCTATCGCAGCCCCTTCGTGCGCACGCCGAAGGGCGCAGTCACGGCCGGCCCGCGCAGGATGGTGCGCTGGCCGAACGGACTCCTGGAGCTGAGTGCGGGTCTCGGCCTCTTGGGTTTCGCACTGCTGGAGGAGCCGGTCTCGGTCATCTACCTGGTCATGGTCATCGGCGGCCTGCTGGGCGTGGGAACCTTGCAGTTCCTGGACGGGCGCACGCTATCGAAACAGACAGGCGCCGGTTCCTGACGCCATGCGCCCGAGTCGGTCGAAACCACATTCGGCCGATTCGGGTGCATGCAGGAAGACGTTTGCCCCCTATGCTCGCCTGATAGACTCACGGATATGAACAATACCCCCATGCTCGTCGTCGACGAGCCCGACGATGCCGACTCCACGGACCCCGACAGTCCGGGCTTAATCCCCGTCCCACAGCACCCGGCCGATCCCGTGCATCGCCGTTCCACCCGGCGTCCCGACCTTGCGGGAGCCGCTCGATGAGCACCTGGATGTTTCTCGTCGTCGGCATTCTGATCCTGATCAATGCGCTCTATGTCGCGGCCGAGTTTGCGATCGTTGGAGCGCGGGCCAGTCGCGTCGAGCATTTTGCCCGGCAGGGTCATCGACTCGCCGCAGCGCTCTTGCCCATCGTCAAGGACACGACACGCCTGGATCGCTACATCGCCACCTGCCAGATCGGGATCACACTCTCCAGCCTGATCCTCGGCGCCTTCGGACAGGCGACGATCGCGCTTGCGCTCGGCGCACTCCTGGTCTCGGACTGGGGGATGGAGACGGTGGGCGCCTACGCCTCGTCGGCGACCATCGTGCTGGTGGTGCTGACCTCGACCCAGGTCGTGCTCGGAGAGCTGATCCCCAAGACAGTGGCGCTCCAGTACCCGGTCGGGACGGCCATGTACACCTACCTGCCGATGCGCTGGTCCTTGGTCTTGTTCTACCCCTTCATCGGACTGCTCAACGGGAGCGGCAACCTGATTCTGAGGCGGTTCGGCATCGACCCGGAGGTCAGCCACCGACATGTCCATTCTCCGGACGAGATCGAGCTGCTGATTCGCGAAAGCAACGAGGGCGGGATGCTGGAGGCCAAGGCGAGCAAGCGTCTACGCGAGGTGCTGCGTCTCAGCCGCCACACGGTGCGCCAGTTCATGGTGCCGCGGCGACAAATCGCGAGTCTGGATCTGGCTGCACCGCTCGATGAGCTCTTGGCCGAGATCGACGCCTCGCCCTACACCCGCTTGGTCGTCCACCGGGGCGGGCTCGACAACGTGCGTGGCTTCATCCATGTGAAGGATCTGGCGATCGCGACCGCCGGCGGGCGCGAGATCCTCGCGCTGCAGCCCCTGGTCCGCCCGCTCCTGGCGCTGCCGAACCGCTTGACCCTGGATCGGGTGCTGGGACAGATGCGCGATCGACGCGCCCGCATCGCGCTGGTGGTGAGCGAGTACGGCGACGTCGAGGGCCTCATCAGCCTGGAGGACATCGTGCGCGAGCTGATCGGCGAGCTGTCCGACGAGTTCAAATCCAACAGCGAGCTCGACCCGGAGCAGCTCGACGACACGCGTTGGCGCCTGCCCGGACGCCTCCCGCTCGACGAGGCGATCGATTGGGCCAGCCCCTACACCGACCCGTCCGTCTGGCACGACAGTCAAGCCGAGACCCTCGCCGGCTGGTTGCTCGAGCAGCTCGGGAACATCCCTGAGGCGGGCGACAGGCTCGAGGTGATCGGTCTCGCGTTCGAGATCGAGGAGATGGACGGTCCGGCGATCGCATCCGTCATGGTTCGGGTCGACGGCGGCGCATCGGGAGACGCCCATGCATGAGCTTTGGATCGTCCTGTTCGTCGTCATGGCCCTGGTGGCCCTCAACGGACTCTTTGTCGCCGCCGAGTTCGCCATCATCGGCACCTCGCGCGCCGCGATGGCCGCGCGTGCGGAGGCCGGAGACGCCCTGGCGCGGCGCATCGCCCGCATCCTCGACAACCCGGCGCGACTGGATCGCTATGTCGCCACGGCGCAGCTCGGCATCACCTTCGCGAGCCTGGGTCTGGGGATGTACGGCGAGCACACCCTGGCCGGGTACTTCGAGGAATGGCTTCTGCTCGCGGGATTCGCCGCCCCGGGTGCATTCTTGACGGCGCACGGGCTCGCGTCGGTGTTGGCCATCGCCGCGATCACCTATCTGCATATCGTCTTGGGCGAGATGGTCCCCAAGGCGCTTGCGCTGACCCGGCCCATGACGGTCGCCGTGTGGGTCACCCCGCCCATGCTGGTGATCGGCTTGATCCTCTATCCCCTGGTGCGCGTGCTCAATCTGACCGGCAACCTCTTGCTTGGTCTGGTCGGCTTCAAACGCGGGCGCAGCGCGGGCCATTATCTGGGCCAGGACGAGCTGGAGTCGCTCGCCCGCGAGAGCCAGGAAAGCGGCCTCTTGAGCGAGGAGAGCGGCCGGATCTTCCTCGAGCTTGCCGACTTCAGCGAGATTGCCGCCGTACAGGCGATGGTACCGCGGGTGCGCGCGAGCGGGATCCCGGTCGGCGCAACCGACGCCATGCTCCGCGAGATCCTGCATCGGCATCGGCACACCCGTTATCCGGTCTACGAGGGCAGTCTTGATCAGATCATCGGGACCATCCACATCAAGGATCTGATGGCGCTGCTGCGCGCCGGCTCGGGACTTGATCCTGCAGTGGTCCGAGAGACCGCCTACTTGCCCGAAACCGCGACCTTGGACGATGTCCTTGCCGCAATGGACCGGGTGCACAACCAGATGATCGTCGTGATGGACGAGCACGGCGGGACCGCGGGCATCCTCACGATGGAAGACATCTGCGCCGAGGCCGTCGGGGATATCGAGGAGGGTGTCGAGGACGTCCCGGATGTCTTGCCGGTGGGCACCGCGGGCTATCAGGTCCAAGGAACGGTGCGTCTGGACACCTTGGGCGACCTGATCGGGCGCGAGCTCGAGCACCCCGAGATCGACACGGTCTCCGGGCTGATCCTGAGCGAGCTGGGCCGCCCGCCCGTACTCGGGGATGCGGTCCGGTGGAACGGCCTGCACTTCGAGGTCAGCGGTCTCTTCGGCCGCGGTGTCCGCCAGGCCACCCTGACGTTGGAGGTGCCGGTGACCAACGCCGATCGGGATGCCGAGGCAGAGGATGCGCGCTGATCCGCAGTGCCGATCTCTGCATCGCGCCGGTCGGGCGCACCAGTCGATGCGGTCGGTGTTTCGGTCATGACCTCCCTGCAGGGCTGCCTGCGAGCTCGACGCCGACCTATGCCGAGCGCGCACTCCCTGTTCATCATGACATCCTCACTCGGACCGATCGGCGGGGGCGTCCGCGCCGATCCTTGACCTCCAGCAGAGACCATGGACATTCTAGTTCTTGTCGCCCTGATTCTTCTCAACGGCCTGTTCGCCATGTCCGAGATCGCGCTCGTCACCGCGCGACGGGCACGCCTCGCCCGACTCGCGGAAGACGGCGATCGCGCCGCCGCCATCGCGGTGCGACTCGGCGAAGAGCCGAACCGGTTCTTGTCGACCATCCAGATCGGCATCACCTCGATCGGCATCCTCAGCGGTATCTTCGGCGAGGCGGCACTCGCCGAGCCACTTGCGCTCTGGCTGCAGGGGCTCGGCATGGAGCAGGGCCCGAGCGAGATCGGCTCGACGATCCTGGTCGTGGTCATGATCACCTATTTCGCGATCGTCGTCGGCGAGCTCGTGCCCAAGCGCATCGGCCAAATCAACCCGGAACGCATCGCCCGCTTGGTGGCACGACCCATGTACCTGTTGTCGATCGCCTCGCGTCCCTTCGTCCACTTGCTCGCAGGCTCGACCGCGCTGCTGCTGAGGCTGATCGGTCAACGCGAGACCCCGGGGCCGACCGTCACCGAGGAAGAGATCCACGCCATGTTGGAAGAAGGATCGGACGCGGGCGTCATCGAGAAGACCGAGCACGACATGGTGCGCAACGTCTTCCGACTGGACGATCGCCAGATCGGCTCGCTCATGGTGCCCCGCTCGGAGGTCGTCTGGCTTGATGTGAATCGCCCGCTGGAAGAGAACCTTGCGCTCATCGCCGAGTCATTTCACTCGCGCTTCCCGGTGTGCGAGGGCGGCCTGGACGACATGATCGGCATCGTGACCTCCAAGCAGCTCTTCAACCAAACGCTCAAAGGCGAGCAGGTCGATCTGCAAAAGGATTTGATGGCGCCGGTCTATGTCCCGGAGTCGCTCACGGGGATGGAGCTGCTGGACCAGTTCCGCAGCTCGGGTAGTCAGATGGTCTTCGTCGTCGACGAATACGGCGGGGTCGAGGGTCTGGTGACCTTAAGCGACGTGATCGAGTCGGTCACCGGCGAGCTTCTCCCCCACAGCACGGAGGAATCCTGGGCCGTGCAGCGCGAGGACGGCTCCTGGCTGCTCGATGGTTTGATTCCGATCCTCGAGTTGAAGGACCGGTTGGGGATCAAGCGTGTTCCCGAGGAAGAGAAAGGCCGCTATCACACGCTCTCGGGAATGATGATGTGGCTGCTCGGCCGCTTGCCGAGCACGGGCGACATCTCCACCTGGGAAGGCTGGCGCTTGGAGGTCGTCGACCTCGACGGCAGGCGCATCGACAAGGTCTTGGCGACTCCGCTGCCCGAGTCTGCGGTCGAGCCGCCTGCTGGGCCGGACGGGGGGCGGTCGTCGACCGAGACGGAAGCCGACGGCGGGTTGCCGATCCCATGATTCATGACGGAACCGACGAGATGAACCTTTTGCGCAAGTGCCCCTGTCCGGTGTGGCTCATCAAGTGCGGGGGATCGCGTTCCTTCAGGCGAATCCTGGCGGCCGTCGATGTCGGCGACAGCAACCGACCCGGCGAGGAGACGCGTCATGCCATGAATTGCCGGATCCTGGAGGTCGCGAGCGCGCTGGCACGGTCAGAATGCGCGGAGCTGCATGTCGCCTATGCCCGGGACGCGGTCGGCGAAGCCATCATGCGCGGGACCACGGTCAACACGCCGGAGAAGTACGTTGCGTCCATGGGGACCGTCGGCCGCACCGGCATCCCCGGCCTGCTGATGGGCAACACCGCGGAAACAATCCTGCAGCAGGTCGATTGCTCGGTGTTGGCCATCAAGCCGCCCGGGTTCGTCACGCCGGTGACGCTGGACGCCTGAGGACAGGATTCCGACCCACCCACCCCGATCCACGAGGATCGCGAGCAGGGCGCGGAACCCTGCTACGCGAATGCATGCGGTGATCGTCGCTTGCGACGATCACCGCAGCCCTTAACGCCGGGGCAGAAGACCCGAGGTCTTACCGGCGGACCCGCTCGATGCGGAACAGTGTGGTCGTGCCGCTCACCTCGTTGGCAACGACCAACAAGGGCACCCCGCGAATCGGACTCTTCCACCCCTCGATCACCGTCAGACCCTCGGCGCCCAGATCGCCCGCCTCAGGCGTGCCCGGCTCGGCACTGAAATCGCGGTTGTTGAGGTACTGAACGAAGCTCGGTGCATAGGGGTTGGTGACGTCGTAAACCATGACGCCGCCGATGCGCTCCAGGCCGATGAAGGCATAGGTACGCCCCCAGAGCTTGGCCACGGCCACGCCCTCGGGCTCGGGTCCCTTGTTGTCGCTGCGGTTGTCGAAACTGTTCTCCTCGTGGTTCGAGTTGAAGAACTCCGGATAGGCATCCGCTGTGATGCGCTCGAAATCCGCGCCGCTGTCGTAGACCTGCTCCATGTCGGCGGTCCAGATTGAGAAGGAGCGGGCACCGAAGGCGTAGATCTCATCGTGCAGCCCCGTCTTCGGATCGACACCCAGGGCCGTCGTGACGGTCAATCGGCCGAGATTCTCGTCCGCCTGAAGGAGGGCCGCATCGGGAAAGACCGCTGGATTCAGATCGATATTCTTGACGCGCGCTTCCTCGCTGAAGCCATCATAGTCGCGCGCGTCACCCTCGTTGGCGGTCACGATGTAGGTCTGTCCGCGATGCTCGTAGCTCGCGATCGCGTCCGGCAGATACATCCCCAGAATCGGCCAGTTGACGATGTTGATGGCCCCGTCGCGATCGCTCGCATCCAGCTCGTTGCCCGCCAGGCTGTGATCTTTGAAGCCGAGGCCATGGACGGCGCTGAATGTACCGGCCTCGATATCCAGGACGGCGATGGCGTTGTTCTCCTGCAGCGCCACCCAGGCGGTCTTGGAATCCTTGGCGACCGTGATGTATTCGGGCTCGAAGTCCTGTGCCACGGTCGCGTTCGGACCGAACACCCGCACGCTCGGATCCAGCGTCGCGTCGTTGAATTTTTTGAAATCGGCCGTGCGTACGTCATGCTGCGAAAGTCTACGAATGTTTCGCGGCAGCTCGATGATGCTGACCGAGCCCTCCGGATCGACCTCGTAATCGTCGCTCGGCTCGCCTTCGTTGGCCACCAGCACCCGCTTGCCGTCCGGGGTGAAGGTCGCCATGTCCGGCAGCGCACCCACCTCGACGGACGCGAGGATCTTACCGTCGGCGTTGAAGAAGACCGCCTTGCCCGGATCCGTTTTGGGGTCCGCTTCGACCGCGGCGACGATCAGCCCCTTGTGGACAGACACGCTGTTGACGATCCCGCCGAGGTTCACGCTGAACAAGAGCTGCGGAGCCGAGGGGGTGCGGATGTCGAGTACATCGACGCTGAGGCTCTGCGCATTGACAACGAACAGGCGCTGCGTCCTGGGATCGTGGGCCACGATCTCGGCCGCGGATTCGGCGAACACGCCGGTTGCATAGGTGCCGAGCGGCGCGATGGCGATCTTAGGCAGAAATGCATCCGGACCCGCTAGGGCCGGAGCGCCGATACCGAGCGCCAGAGCGCAGCCTGCGGTGAGTCGAGAGACGGTCGTAAACGACATGAGACGGAGATCCTCGTTGGGTTAAAACCCCCGATTATCGGGATCAGGCATGACCGTTCGGCGACACTGCGATGACGATTCAGCGATATGCGGCTGCATGCCGCAAGCCGGACCCCATCACCGCGGGAGGCGCTCAGAGGTAAAGCAGCGACGCCACCAGGAAGAACACCAGGACCGCAATGATATCGTTGCCGGTGGTGATGAAGATGCCCGTGGCCATCGCCGGATCGATCTTGAAGTAGTGGAGGATCAGCGGAACGGCCGCGCCCATGGTCACGGCAAGCAGTGTCACGACGGTCAAGGCCACGCCTGCGGTCAACGCTAAGCGGAGTGGATCCGCAACACCCACCAAGGGCCCCACGACGAGCACGATCACGGCGAGGATCAGCGCAGCGATCGACCCGTTCAGCAAGGCCGCGAGCATCTCCTTGACGAGACGCCAGGGCAGATCGCCGATCCAGAGGGTGCCGGCCGCGAGGCCCTGGATGGCGACCGTCGCGGCTTGAATACCGGCATTGCCGGCCATCGACATCACGATCGGGATGAAGCTCGCGAGGATGGCCGCGGCGGCGATCTCCGCCTCGTAGGAGCTGATGACGCTGCCCGAGACGAGCGCACCGACCAGACCCGCGAGCAACCAAGGCAAGCGGTTCTTCACGATGCCGAGCACCGGGTCGTCGGGCCGTGCGTCGGGCGAGACACCGCTGAGCAGACGCACGTCCTCCTCGGCCTCGTCGCGGACCACGCGCTGCAGCTCGTCGGCGGTGATGCGCCCGAGCAGCCGACCTTCGGCATCCACCACGGGCACCGTGATGAGGTCGTTCTCCGTGGTCACGCGCACGACCTCTTCCTGATCCATTTCCGAGCTGACCGCGACGAGATCGGTGCGCATGACCTGTGCCACCGGGATGTCGCTCGGGCGCAGCAGCAGATCTCGCAACTTCAGATAGCCCAGGAGCTTGCGGTCCGCATCCACGACATAGACCGCCGAGAGTTTTTTGATCAGATCGGCGCGACGACGCACCTCGGCCACGACCTGCCCCACGCTCCAGTCCGGCGGCACCGCGACCAGCTTGCGGGTCATGATGCTGCCGGCCGAATCCTCCTGATACGCCTTGAGCTCGCGGATCGCATCGGCCTCGCGCAGGTGCGGGATCAGCCGCGCCTGAACCTCGTCGGGAAGCTCGGTCAGGACATGAACCACGTCCTCGGCGTCCCGACCGTCGAGGATCTCGGCGAGGCGCTCGATCGTGGCGTCTTCGAGCAGGGCGCTGCGAAAATCGTTGTTGAGCCCGGCGATCACCTTTGCGGCGGGGCCGGGCGGCAAGACCAAAAACAGTTTGCGCGCGCGCTTCAGGGGAAGCTGTACGAGTAGCTCGACGATGTCTTGCGGGTGCCAGGTTCGCAGCAGACGGCGAATCTCCTCGCGCTCCCCCGCCTTGATCAAGCGCCCGATGGCCTTGACCAGGGGGCGGTTCACGTCCAGGGTCTCGCCGGGCCGGCCGCGCGTCCAACGCAGCCGTGGCGCTTCGGTGGTCTCTGTCATGGCTGAGGCGGTTCCGGGGGGTCGGATGGCTGGTCGGCGTTTCGAGGCTCGAAACCCGCTGAAGTGTGGCAACACCGGCGGATCAAATCAAATCCGACCGGGTTATCAGGGTGCGATCCAAACTGATGCGGTCACCCAACCTGTCACGCTGCTTGCTTGAAGGTGTCCTGCCAGGCCGTGAACTCCATCGGGAAGTCGGCCCACATGAGACGCTGCGCGCTCGGGTAATAGAGCGTGGAGAAGGTCTCGCGCAACGCGCTGCCGAACTGGTTCTGGATACGGTCGAGCAGGTCGCGGGCCTGCACGAGCTGAGGGTCGTTGTCCGGGGTGCCTTAGGATTTGAGCTCGTCGATGATGTGGCGAATCGCTTTGAGCTCCTTGGCCGCGTTGAGCAGGCTGTCGGCGCTGCGCTGGCCGGTGAGGAAGCACACGCGGTTCTTGAAGTCGATGTTGTCGTACAGGGTTTGCAGATCCGGGTGAAGACCGCCCGGGTGCGGGTTGGCGACCACCGGGACCGTCTTGTCCTGCGCGATGTCGATCTCATCGACAGCAGGTAGAACCTGTACCTTTAAACCGCGTCCAGAGCGAGATGCTAACTTTCGAGTGAGCTCGAAGTTTGGTGAATCCACGACCCTTAGCGGGGAACGCGGTTTAAAATTTTATATTTTTTAATACTTTAAACCGCGCCGGCTCCAGCGACTCTGAAATCCGCCGGGGCCGATCCCATCCAAAAACATCGCATACCGCACTGGGCGCGGTTTAGGTGCCTGCACGAGGCAATGCTGGCTGCGCGGAGTGAATGACACGACCACCGGTAATGGTAGCGTCGAGGCGTTCGCGCTCGATCAGCGAAGCGTTACCGCCCGATCGACACATCGATGGGGCCATCATGGACATCCTCCGTGTTCGCCAGATCGATCCAGAGCGGTGTCAATAGCGAGAGCGAAAGGAAGTGCGGGTCGGTCGTGACGAACCTGCCGCAGCCATAGTGATTTGCGATCGCGATATGCACCGCATCCATCGCCTTAATGCGCTCGCTTTCCGCGATCGATAGGGCATCGGTGAACACAGACTTGGGTGTTTTCAGTACAGGCGTCGTCTCCAGGATGGCACGGTAGGCCATCGCCAAGGGTGCTTGCTTCTTTCTCAAGGGACCGATCAACACCTCCAATCGCACCGCGTCGGATGTGCAGAGCACCCAATTGTCCAAGGCCAGGTTCTTCAATGCAGCCCGGATCTTGGGTTGATAGGTGGTGAGTCCCTCGACCAGACCGATCCAGACGCAGGCGTCGACGTAAGCGAGTTTCATGATCCCTCGCGAAATCTTTTGAGATCGTCGATGATTTGATGATGGCTGCGACTGTGCGTGCCGAGCTGATCGAGTCCGTCCAAGACCTCGGACAATTTGCTCCATTGCGCAGAGGCTGCCTGCTCGTCGGCTTCTTGAATGCTGACGCGGACGCGCTTGCCGCGATATCGCTTCGGGACTTGAATCGTCACAGTGCCGTCTTCCGCGACGTCTGCCTCGATGTTCATGAATCGGCTCCTCGATGGGTGACCCTGTTCAGCCAGTTTAAAGTGCGGCCGTGATCTCTCCCGATCGCGGCACCCGCAGGCCGGTATGCGTAGAGACTTCACCACAGCCATCGCCTGCAAGGGGCCCTCAAACACAACCGCCGAGCGATTCCCTATCCACCGGCGGGAGCGCGCTGAGGCTCCTGCGGTCCCCCTGGACATCATCATTGGCTAAGTGACGCTCCAGAAACAAGTTGTTTCGGTTGTTTCTGAACCGTTCCCAAGGCTCCCGCAAGCAAGCGGGTCGCTCGGCATCGCACGCCCACGGCGGTATGGGTAAGCGGCCCGGGAAGCGAATTATCTGTACCAGGATCGGACGCGAGTAGGCGCTACTTTCCGATACAAAAGCTCGAGAAGATCCGCCCGAGCAGGTCTTCCGAGGTGAAGCGGCCGGTGATCTCGCCGAGGGCATGCTGGGCCTGAAGCAGATCCTCGGCCACAAGCTCTGCGCCTGCTGACTGCGCGAGTGCGTCTTGGGCCGATCGCAAATGGGCGAGCCCGCGGTGCAGGGCGTCGAGGTGGCGTCGGCGCGCGACGAAAGCGCCTTCGGTCAGGGCGCCGAGACCTGCTCGGTCCCTCAGGTGGGACCGCAACAGATCGAGCCCCTCTCCGGTCTTGGCGGATAGGGCGATCTCCGTACCCGTCTCCACCTGGCTCGATCCGGACGACAGGCCGCAGAGGTCGATCTTGTTGCGAATGCTGGTGACCGGGACCCGTTCGGGGAAGCTCTCGCGGATCAGCGGATCCGGACCCTCGACGGCATCGTAGACCCAGAGGACCAGGTCGGCTTGGTCGATCTGCGCCCGGGCTCGCCGCACGCCCTCGCGCTCCACGAGGTCTTCGCTGTGACGAAGCCCAGCGGTATCGACGATCCGAATGGGCAATCCGTCGACCTGGATGTCGAGCTTCAGCAGATCGCGCGTGGTGCCTGGGATCGGTGTGACGATGGCGGCATCTTGCCCAGATAACGCATTAAGTAAACTTGATTTTCCGGAATTCGGAAGACCCGCGATAACGACCGCGAGACCATCGCGGATCACCTGACCCAGGTGTGCGACGTCCATCACCTCGGTTGTGAGATCGATGAGGATCCGGAGATCGTCGGAGACGCCGAGATCGGCCGAGAGATCGAGCTCTTCATCGGGAAAGTCGAGCGTGGCCTCGATGTAGGTCCTCATGCGGATGAGGCGCTCGATGAGGTCGTCGACTTTTCGGGAGAAGACACCTTGCAGGCTGCGTCCGGCGAGCCGGGCGGAGAGCGCGGTCGAGCTTTCGATCAGATCCGCGATGGCCTCGGCCTGCGCGAGATCGATCTTCCCGTTGAGAAAGGCGCGTTCGGAGAACTCTCCGGGGCGGGCGGGGCGGGCGCCGAGCTCCAGGCAGCGCTGGACCAGGAGATCCAATACCACCGGGCCGCCGTGACCCTGAAGCTCGAGGACATCCTCGCCGGTGAAGGATGCGGGAGCAGGAAAGTAAAGGACGATGCCTTGATCGATGAAGCCGCCGGCAGCGTCGCGGAAGGTTGCAAAGGTCGCGGATCGCGCAGCAGGAAGACCGCCGAGGACAGAGGTCGCGATGTGGGTTGCACCGCTTCCGCTGACCCGCACGATGCCCACCCCGCCGAATCCGGGCGGGGTGGCTACGGCTGCAATGGTGTCTGTCACCATCGCGCTCGACCGGTGCAGTCTACTTCTTGCGTTTGGCCGCGGCCGCCTGCTTCTCGATCGTGCGGGTGATGTGCCATTGCTGCGCGATGGACAGGAGGTTGTTGACGGTCCAGTAGAGCACCAGGCCCGACGGGAAAAAGGCGAAGAAGACCGTGAAGACGAACGGCAGGGCCATCATGATCTTCGCCTGCATCGGATCCGGCGGCGGCGGATTCAGCTTCATTTGCACGAACATGGACACACCCATGATCAGCGGGAGGATGAAGTAGGGGTCGGGCGCCGAGAGATTGTCGAGCCAGAGGATGAAGGGCGCATAGCGCATTTCCACGCTCTCGAGCAGGACCCAGTAGAGTGCGATGAAGACCGGGATCTGGATCAGAATCGGCAGACAGCCGCCGAGCGGGTTGATCTTCTCGGTCTTGTACATCTCCATCATCGCCTGATTCAGGCGTTGCTTGTCGTCGCCGTAGCGATCCTTCAAGGCTTGCAGGCGCGGCGTCAACTGACGCATGTTGGCCATCGACTTGTAGCTGGTTTCGGAAAGCTTGTAGAAGGCGAGCTTGATCAGAATCGTCAGGAAGATGATCGACCAACCCCAGTTTCCGACCACCCAGTAGATCTTGCTGAGCAACCAGAAGATGGGCTGTGCGATGACGGTGAGCCATCCGTAGTCGACCGCCAGTTCCAGCCCCGGGGCCACGCTTGCCAGTTTGTCTTGTAGCTTCGGGCCCACGAAGAACTCGTTCTCGAAGACGTGAGTGGCACCGGGCGCGATGCTGACCGCGGGTGAATACTTACCGATGATGTAGCGCGAATCGGCGAGGACGTTCGTATAAAAGGTCTCCAGCACGCCAGCCGGCGGGATCCAAGCCGCCAGGAAGTAGTGCTGCATCATCGCGATCCAACCATCGGCAACGCTGCGGTCGAGCTTGCCTTTGCGCATGTCGTCGAACGACACCTTCTTGTACTTGTCCTCGGGGCTGTAATAGACAGCACCGGTGAAGGTGTGGATGAAGCGCGATTCGTTCGGATCGTAGAGATCCGTGCGCTGTAGCTGGTTGTACTGGCGCGCGACAAGAGGCGCGTCGGTCGTGTTGGTGACCGACTGGCTGGTGCGCACGACGTAGCTGCCGCGCTCGAAGCTGTAGCGTTTGCGAACCTCGACGCCGGTGTCGCTGACCCAAAGCAATTCGACATCGAGGGTGTTCTCGTCCGGCCCAAGCCGATAGAGGGACTGAGAAGCCTCGAAGATCGCCTCATGTGTCGGCAGCAATGCCGGGTCTTCGCCCAGCAGCCCCGACTGGGCAATGAACATGTTCGGGGGGACGGGCTTGAGCAGCTGGAAGGGCTCGTCCGGATGCTCGGCGACAGTTGCGTAGTCCAACAGCCACGCCGCGGAGAGGGTTCCGCCGCGCGGGGAGATCTCGATGTGGAAGACGTCGGTCTCGACCCGAACCGGGGTCTCCGTCGGTGACGTCGATGCCTCGACGGCAGACATTCCGGCGGTAATGGCATCCGGGGTGGTCGCGACCTGCGGGACATCCGGCGCCGCGGAGGGGAAGGGAGCATCGACCGTCAGACCGCGCTCCTGCGCTACCTGCGGCTGAACCGGGCGCCCGTAGTCTTCCATCCAGGCCGAGTAGAGAAGAAACACCACGGCGGCCAGGGCGAAAAACAGGATTAAACGCTGGTTATCCATGAGAGCTGGTCTGCCTTTCGGTTGGAACTGGATCGAAGCCGCCTTCGTGCCAGGGGTGACAGCGGGACACCCGGCGCATCGCCAGGTAGCCGCCGTGCAGGAATCCGTGGCGCTCGATCGCCTCGACGGCGTAGTACGAGCAGGAGGGATGGAATCGGCAATGCGGCCCGAGGAGCGGACTGATGCCGTACTGATAGGCGCGGATCAGGGCGATCAAGATTCGACGCATGGTTGTTTCTCGATGGTATCCCAGGCGCGGGCGAGGGTGGCGAACAAGCGCTGATTCGGCATAGCCGGTGCGCCGGACGCGCACAGCACAACGATATCCCAGCCGCCGAGGCGCGAGCGATTGAGCCGGAAACTTTCGCGAACAATCCGTTTTAAACGGGCGCGGTCGACGGCGCGGCGCGCGCACTTCTTCGCGATCGCAAGTCCGAGTCGTGGATGCTCCAATTGATTCTCGCGGTACAACACGAGAAAGCCGGCGCCGCTGCGGCGCCGCGGTTCGGCGAAGACGTCACGAAACTGTCGGGAAAGGGTGAGTCGACAGGTCCGCGGAAAGGTCTGATCCGGCTCCGCTGGCGGCTCGGCGCGATCCTCCGCGCGGTTCAGGGGATCAGGCGCACGCGACCCTTGGCGCGGCGTGCATTGATGACCTTTCGGCCGTTCTTGGTCGCGCTGCGAGCGCGAAAACCATGGGTTCGCGCGCGCTTGATGCGGCTGGGTTGGAAGGTGCGTTTCATGCTCGGTGCTCCGGAAGTCTCGTCGTCCGGGACTCGATTGAGCCCCGCCTTAAAAGGCGCGGAAACATAAGCAATTTCCGCCTGAAAGTCAATGCCGATAGGGTTCTGGGCTCGGAGCCGCCGGTTGTGGATAAGTCTCGTCCGGAAGGCTAGACTGCCGCGACACCGGACCGGCGACAGGCCGGAGAGGGAAACCTCCCGGCCGATCCTCGGAGCCATCAGGACCGCCGGAGCGATCGACGGTCCTGCTCGACATCAGCAAGCGGGTTTTTGGGAGTCCACCGTGGGAGTATGGGAACAGTGTGTCAGACAATTGAAAGGGGAGTTGACCTCGGCTGAGTTCAACACCTGGATCCTGCCCTTGCAGGCGCGGGTGGACGAGGGTCGGTTGCGGTTGTTTGCACCGAACCGGTTCGTCCTGGATTGGACGCGCCAGCATTACGAGGGGAGGCTGCTTGACCTGTGCCGCGCCTACAGCGACGGCGCCATCGGGAGGCTGAGCTTCGAGGTCGGGGGTTTGGACTCCACCTCGAACGGCACGGCAGCACGGATCACCACCGCTGCAGTTCCCGTGGATGCAGACGGCGAGCTTGCCGCCCGACGGGCGAGTGCCCACTTGAACGCGGATTTCACGTTCGACAGCTTCGTCGAGGGTAAATCCAACCAGCTCGCTCGAGCCGCATCGATCCAGATCGGACAGAACCCGGGTACGGCATACAACCCGCTCTTCATCTACGGCGGCGTTGGGCTCGGCAAAACGCATCTGATGCATGCCGTCGGCAACATCGTTCTCGCGACCAACCCGAACGCTCGGGTCGTCTATCTGCACTCGGAGCGGTTCGTAGCCGAGATGATCAAGGCTCTCCAGCACAACCGGATCGACGAGTTCAAAAAGACCTATCGCTCGGTCAACGCCCTGCTGATCGACGATGTTCAGTTCTTTGCGGGGAAGGAACGATCGCAAGAGGAGTTTTTTCATACCTTCAACGCACTGTTCGACTCGCGCCAGCAGATTGTCCTCTCCAGCGACCGTTTTCCGAAGGAAGTCGTGGGCCTCGAAGAACGGCTCAAATCCCGGTTCGGTTGGGGACTGACGGTCTCCATCGAACCGCCGGACCTCGAGACAAGTGTGGCGATTCTGCACAGCAAAGCGAGCCTCTGGGGTGTGGATCTGCCGGAGGATGTTGCCTTTTTCGTCGGGCGGCGGATTCGCTCGAACATCCGCGAGCTCGAAGGTGCGCTCCGACGGCTGGTCGCCAACGCTCAGTTCACCGGCAAACCCATCAGCATGGAGCTGGCAAAACATGCCCTTCGAGACATGCTGGCCGCACAGGACAAACAGGTCAGTATCGAGAACATCCAGAAAACCGTGGCCGAGTACTACAAGCTCAGAACCTCCGACATGATCTCGGCGAAACGCAGTCGCTCGATCGCTCGACCGCGCCAGGTCGCCATGGCGCTCGCGAAGGAGCTGACAAAGCACAGTCTTCCCGAGATCGGACGGGCCTTCGGAGGACGTGACCATACCACCGTCCTGCACGCGACCCGGACTATCAAGAATCTTCGCGACAGCGACGCCTCTATCGAAGAGGACTACAAGAACCTGTTGAGAACTCTGACCTCATAGCTGTGGATAGCATGTTGACAGAAATCGAAGGCCGTTTGAGTCGGAACTTATACACAAACTGCCCAGAGGTTGTGCCTTCGGTCGAGCATGCCGTTGTGCTTGATCCACGGGCAAATGTGGACCCTCATGCACTCATGCACAGCCCTTATTATTACAGGTTTTTTAAATTACTTAAGATTTAGGAGATCACGATGGAGCTTGTCGTCAACCGTGAACGCTTGTTGCCTGTGCTTAGTAAAGTCGTCGGTGTGGTGGAACGACGCCAAACGCTCCCGATCCTCGGGAACCTGTTGTTGTCTGCACGTGAAGACCGCCTCGACATTTGTGGAACGGATCTGGAGGTCGAGGTCAGGACGAGCTGTACCGCCTCGGTGCCGGGTGAGGGTGAGACCACCCTCCCGGCCAGAAAGCTGATGGATATTTGCCGAAATCTGACTGAAGGGACGGAGATCCGGTTTCGACTGAACAACGAGCGTTGCCTGGTCACTGCGGGACGTGGTCGGTTTACGCTCGGGGCCCTCCCGGCGGCGGACTTCCCGCTGATGGACGCCGACATCGACGGTGTTCAGGTGAAGGTTCCCGAGGGAATCCTGCGTCAGATTCTCGATAAAACCTCGTTCGCGATGGCGCAACAGGACGTGCGCTATTACCTGAACGGGCTACTGCTCGAGTGGGAGAGCTCGGGGGTCACGGCCGTTGGCACCGACGGGCATCGATTAGCGAAGTTTCATCGGAGCCTGGTTTTGGACTTGCCGGAGCGCGTTCAGGTCATCGTTCCGAGCAAAACAATCCTCGAGCTTCGTCGGCAACTGGCATCCACCGACGAGGAGGTCACGGTTTCGGTCGGTTCGAGGAGCATTCGGATTGCGGTCGGGGGCATGGTGATGACCTCGAAGTTGGTCGACGGACG